>JAYKHK010000024.1:0-67301 GCA_035284785.1 Cyanobacteriota bacterium
ACCGTGAGCGGTGAACTGGAAGAACCGGATCCAGATGAGCTCGACGAGGAGCTGGAGGATGAGCTGGAGGATGGGGACGAAGAGAGTGATTTGTATGAATTATTGATTCAATTCCGGGCGGACAATCGGGAATATGGTCTTTATATTCCCTTGGATCCTTTTTTTGTTGTAGCCCGCATGGATGGAGCTCAAGCTCTGGTCGTGGAGGGCGAGGAATTTGAGCGGATCCAGCCGCGGATTGAAGCCGAACTGGATGAACGTGAACGGGACGGCTGAGAAGTTTTGATGTTGCGCCAACTGCTCACTCCTGACTGGACCCCTGGCTGTGCCTTGCCTCAGCTCACCCTGGGGGCCTTGGAGGCTCAGGCGGGCCTCCCGATCAGGGCTTTGGTGATCGATGTGGATCGCACCTTGCTTCCCCATCGCAGCTCCGTGCTGCCTGCCTCCGCAGAGCGATGGATACACGAGGTGCGTTCCCAGGTGCCCATTCACCTCTTCAGCAACAACCCCTCCCGGCGCCGGATCGGCGGACTGTCCAAGCGCCTGGGTCTTCCTTACACCGCCGGAGCAGCCAAGCCCCGTCGGGGAGCCCTGCGTCGGGTGATCCAGGAGCTCAATGTTCCAGCCGCCCAGGTGGCCCTGCTGGGTGACCGGGTGTTCACGGATGTGCTCGCTGGCAATCGCGTCGGCTTGTTTACGGTCCTGGTGAAGCCGATCGATCCCAGTGGACTGGCCAGTCGCCAGGATCGCCTTCAAAGTTGGGAGCTTGAAGTGGCCCGCGTCCTGCGCCATCCGCTCTGGAAGAGGTGGCCCTGAACCGCACGCCATCGCGCCGCGTGATCAAGGTGGGCACAAGCCTGCTGCGTGGCCAACCGGAACGCTCCACAGCGGCCGTCATCACGGATTTGGCCACCTCCATCGCCCGTGCCCAAAGGGCCGGCGAGCGAATCGCCTTGGTGACCAGCGGAGCCGTGGGCCTGGGCTGCTCGGCCCTGGCCCTCCCCCGCCGTCCCCAAGACGTGGCTGCGCTGCAGGCGGCGGCAGCCGTGGGGCAAGGACGGCTGATGGCGCTTTATCAGGAAGCCTTTGCAGTGCGGGGACTGACGGTGGCTCAGGTGCTCTTGACCCGTGGTGATCTGGCTTCCCGGCGCAGCTATCGCCGCGCTTGCCGGACCCTTGAACAACTGTTGGAGTGGAATGTGGTGCCCATCGTTAACGAGAACGACACTCTCGCCACCGATGAGTTGCGCTTTGGTGATAACGACACCCTTTCGGCATTGCTGGCTGTGGCCATTGCTGCCGACGAGCTTGTGTTGCTCACCGATGTGGACAGCCTTTACTCGGCCGATCCCCGCATCGACGCGCAAGCCGTGCCGATTGCCGAGGTCAGCGATCCGGCAGAACTGGAGCGTCTGCAAGAGGTGGCTGGGGGAGGGGGACGGTGGGGCACCGGTGGCATGACCACCAAGCTCACCGCCGCCCGCATAGCCACGGCCAGCGGCATTCGGGTGCGTTTGGCAGATGGCAGGGATCCTGCCGTCTTGGATTCCCTGCTGGCTGGAGAGCAGTTGGGCACCGTGTTTCAGCCAAGTGCCACCCCCCTGTCCGACCGCAAGGGCTGGTTGGCCCATGCCTTGATCCCCAACGGCAGTTTGGTGGTGGATGCTGGTGCTGAGCGGGCCCTCTGCCACCAGGGGGCGTCGCTGTTGGCGGTGGGCATCCAGGCGGTGCAGGGGTCCTTCGAGCGTTGTGCTCCCGTGCGATTGCTGGGTCTGGATGGCCGAGAGATCGGTCGCGGTCTGTGCGGCTTGGGCAGTGAAGAGCTTCGCAGCGTTCTGGGTTTGGGTCGGGAGGAGATTCGCCGCCGCCTCGGGGAGGCCGGCAGTGCGGTGGTGCACCGCGATCACCTGGTGCTCACCTCCGTGGGGCAGGCGCCACTCTGAAACCTGGGGGACGCGGGGGAGACCTACGATCCGCCCCACATCCTCGGCCGGGCTTCCCTTTTCCCATGCGCTTTAGCCGTTTGCTCAGCCAGCTTCCTGCGGTGGGTGAGGCCACGCTCCGCCATCTGGCGGAGGATCCTGAAATCCTGGGAGCGGAATCCCTCGATCGTGCCGGCTCGGGACAGCTCAGCTTCCTGGAGCCTGGCCACGCCCCGGCAACCATCTTGGAAGCCACCGCTGCGGCGGCGGTGGTTCTCTTCCCCGATCCCAGCCTGCAAGAGCTCGCCAGCAGCAGGGGGTTGGCCTGGGTGGCGGTGCCCCAGCCCCGCCTGGCCTTCGCTGAGGCCCTCGAAGCTCTCTACCCCAGGCGCATGCCGCCTCCCGGGGTGCATGCCACGGCGGCGCTCAGTGCCGATGCCGTAGTCGCCCCTGGCGCCCACGTGGGTGCCCATGCCGTGATTGGCCCTGGCTGTGTGGTGGCCGACGCGTGCGTGATCCACCCGGGAGTGGTGCTTGTGGAGAATGTGCATCTCGGCAGAGGCTGCGAGATTCACGCCAACGCCGTGCTCCATCCAGGATCGCGCCTGGGAGCGGCCTGTGTGGTGCATTCAGGCGCCGTCATCGGTTCGGAGGGGTTTGGCTTTGTGCCCACCGCCGCGGGCTGGCGGAAAATGCCTCAGACCGGCTGCGTGATCTTGGAGGACGGGGTCGAGGTGGGCTGCGGCACCATGATCGATCGCCCCTCCGTGGGGGAAACCCGGGTGGGTGCTGGCACCAAGATCGACAACCTGGTGCACGTGGGTCACGGCGTGACGATTGGACGGGGCTGTGCCCTTGCCGCCCAGGTGGGCATCGCAGGTGGCGCAAGGTTGGGGGACGGGGTGATCCTGGCTGGCCAGGTGGGTGTGGCCAATCGGGCCACCATCGGCGATGGAGCCATTGCGTCCTCCAAGTCCGGCATCCATGGCGATGTGCCGGCTGGAGAGGTGGTGAGTGGCTATCCCGCCATTTCGAACAAACTTTGGTTGCGGTGCTCCGCAGCCTTCAACAAGCTGCCAGAGATGGCCCGCACCCTCCGGCAGCTCAAAGCCAACCGGTCGGACTGAGCAGGGTGGGGCAGCACGGCTGGGTAGCCTCAAACGGGGGGTTGGGCGCACTGCGCCCGACTTCCACCCCATTGCCTTGTCCAATCTGATGACCACCCACCAGATCACCCTGCTCGCTGGCGATGGGATAGGCCCGGAGATCATGGCCGTGGCCCGTCGGCTGCTGGAGGTGGTGAGCCACCGCCACGGCTTCACTCTGACTTTTGATGAGCGTCCCTTCGGTGGGGCCGCGATCGATGCTTGCGGCGAGCCGCTGCCTGCCGCCACCCTGGAGGCTGCCCGCTCAGCCGATGCGGTGCTGCTGGCCGCGATCGGCCATCCTCGCTACGACCACCTGCCCCGCGAAAAACGGCCCGAAACCGGCCTGCTGGCCCTGCGTTCAGCCATGGGGCTGTTTGCCAATCTCAGGCCTGTGAAGATTCTGCCAGCGCTCTTGGAGGCCAGCAGCCTCAAGCGATCGGTGATTGAAGGGGTTGATCTGTTGGTGGTTCGAGAGCTCACTGGTGGGGTGTACTTCGGAACTCCCAAAGGCCGGGTTGAGGCTGAAGGAAGGGTGCGGGCCTTCAACACCATGGCCTACTTTGCCGATGAGGTGGATCGCATCGCGCGGGTGGCCTTCGCTTTGGCGGCCAACCGGCGCGGTGAGCTCTGCTCGGTCGACAAGGCCAACGTGCTCGAGGTGAGCCAGCTTTGGCGGGAGCGGGTGGAAGCGATCCATGCTGCCGAGTTCCCCTCCGTGCGGCTGAGCCACCTGTATGTGGACAATGCCGCCATGCAGTTGGTCAGGGCTCCTCGCCAATTTGACGTCTTGCTCACCAGCAATCTCTTCGGAGACATCCTGAGCGATGAGGCGGCCATGCTCAGTGGATCCATTGGCATGCTTCCATCAGCCTCGCTTGGAGATGGCGGGCCCGGGCTGTTTGAGCCCATCCATGGCTCGGCTCCTGATCTTGCCGGCCAGGATGTGGCCAATCCCCTGGCCATGGTCCTCTCCGCCGCCATGATGTTGCGGTTGGCGCTCAAGCAAGAGGAGGCAGCCGCTGCCCTCGAAACAGCCGTGGACCATGTTCTGGCTGCCGGGTTTCGCACAGCTGATCTGTGGAGCGAAGGCACCATCCGGCTGGGGTGCCAGGCCATGGGTGATCAGTTGGAGGCGGAGCTGACGCGAGCCCCGGTTTCAATTTGATCCATCTTTCCCCCGGGTGAAGGGGAGCCGGGGCCGATGACCTGCCAAACTCTCTGACGCCTCTGCTCCCTGTGTCCGATGTCAAAGCGTCACCCGGTTGTTGCCGTCACCGGTTCCTCAGGCGCGGGCACGAGCACCGTGAAGCGTGCCTTTGAGCACATCTTCGCCAGGGAAGGCATCGTGCCAGCTGTGGTGGAGGGCGACAGCTACCACCGCTACGAGCGAGGCCCGATGAAAGAGGCGATGGCTGAGGCGGTGGCCCGCGGGGAAAATTTTTCCCATTTTGGTCCTGAGTCCAACCTCTTCGACAAGCTTGAGGAGCTCTTCCGCGTCTATGGAGAGACCGGCACGGGCTTGCAGCGTTACTACCTCCATTCCGCGGAGGAGGCTGCTCACCACAACGCCCGGCTAGGCACCCAGCTTGAAGCTGGGCAATTCACGCCTTGGGAGTCCCTTCCCGCCGCCACCGATTTGCTCTTCTACGAGGGCTTGCACGGTGGTGTGGAAGGGGATGGCTACGACGTGGCCTCCTTCGCTGATCTTCTGGTGGGTGTGGTGCCGATCGCCAATCTGGAGTGGATTCAGAAAATTCATCGCGACAACGCTGAGAGGGGCTACTCAGCCGAAACCATTGTCGATACAATTCTGCGGAGAATGCCCGACTACATTAATCATATTTGCCCCCAATTCAGCCGCACGGATATCAATTTCCAGCGAGTGCCGACGGTCGATACTTCCAACCCCTTCATCTGCCGCAACATCCCGACGGCAGACGAGAGCTTCGTGATCATTCACTTCCGCAAAGGGGCCAGGGAGAAGTGGGGTATTGATTTTACCTACCTGTTGGACATGATCCATGATTCCTTCATGTCTAGCCCCACAAGTATCGTTGTCAATGGAGGCAAGATGGGCTTTGCCATGGAACTCATTCTCACGCCAATCATCCACCGGATGATCGAAGAGAAAAAGAATCTCTCCTGATCGCTAGCCCGCTTTCGCCAATGCTTCTCCCCCTGCCACCTTGATCCCCCAGTCGCTGGTCGAGGTTCTCTCGTCTCATCGCCCCGCCGCAGAACTCGCCCTTCTGGCGGCCTTGCTCGGGGCCTGTGTGGGCAGTTTCCTCAATGTGGTGGTTTGGCGAGTTCCCCGGGAGGAATCGGTGCTGTGGCCTGCCAGCCACTGCCCTCGCTGTGGCACAACCCTGGCTTGGTTTGAGAACATTCCTTTGTTGGGGTGGTGCCTGCTGCGCGCTCGCTGCCGTTACTGCAAGGCCCCGATCAGCGGCCGTTATCCAGCGGTGGAAGCCCTCTGCAGTGGCCTGTGGGTGATGGTGCTCCTGGCCCAACCCGACGCCATGGGCAGCGCTCCAGCCCAGCCATGGCTTTGGATCGCAGGCTGGATTCTGGTGAGTCTTCTCTTGCTGCTCGCCCTGATCGATCTCGACCAACTCTGGATACCTGAGCCCATCTGCCGTTGGGGGGTGGTGGCGGGATGGCTGGTCACGGCAGCCCTTGCTTGGCCTCAACCGCTGGCCGTGGGGCGTCAGCTGATGACCTC
The DNA here is from genome assembly GCA_035284785.1 of Cyanobacteriota bacterium. Lineage (GTDB taxonomy): Bacteria > Cyanobacteriota > Cyanobacteriia > PCC-6307 > Cyanobiaceae > Cyanobium. The sequence goes on from JAYKHK010000024.1 coordinate 5,793, forward strand.
TCACCTGCTGGCGGCAGCCTTCGGGCTGATGGGATTCGATCTGCTCAGCGTTCTGGCAGCCCGTTGGATGGGTCGCCCCGCCCTCGGCTCAGGCGACGCCAAGGTGGGGGCCTTGCTCGGGGCCTGGCTGGGACCTTTGGGGTTGGCTGTCGCTGTGCTGGTGTCGGTGCTTCTGGCGGCGCTTGTCGGGGGGGTGGCCCTCGCCGCAGGCGTTGTGAAACGCCACCAGCCGATCCCTTTCGTTCCCTTCTTGGCTGTGGGCGGGGTGCTGATCTGGCTCACGGGGGCTGCTCCCTGGTGGGCATGGTTGACGGGCACTGGATCAGCCTGATCGGCAGGCTCCTGCTGCCAAGCAAAAGAGTCGACGGCTGGGCAGCCGGGCCCTAGAGGTTTTTTAATAGAGCGCAATCTTGCAGATGCAACTCGCAGCCGCGCGACCTCGGTCCCAAGTCTCCTCCTGCCTTTCTCCCTCCGCTCCGCCCTATGTCGCTGTTTGACTGGTTTGCCGACCGCCGCAAAAACCTCCCTGTTGCCCGCAGTGCCCAGGTGCAGGAAATGGACGAGGGCGATGGGCTGTGGAGCAAATGTCCGCGCTGCGCGCTTGTGATGTATCGCAAGGACTTGTTGGCCAATGCCAGTGTCTGCAAGGGTTGTGGGCATCACCACCGCATTGACAGTGAGGAGCGTCTCCGGCTCCTCGTGGACCCCGGCAGTTTCGAGGCCCTCGATTCCGACCTGGCTCCGATGGATCCCCTGGCCTTCAAGGATCGGCGCAGCTATGCCGATCGCCTGCGCGATGCCCAGCAGGCGACTGGGCTCAAAGACGCCATCGTGACGGGGCTGTGTCGACTGGACGGTCAGCCGTTGGCTCTTGGGGTGATGGATTTCCGGTTCATGGGCGGCTCCATGGGATCGGTGGTGGGGGAAAAGTTGACCCGCCTCACCGAGGAGGCCACCGCCCGCACCGTGCCCCTGCTGGTGGTGTGCGCCTCTGGCGGGGCCCGCATGCAGGAAGGCATGCTCAGTTTGATGCAGATGGCGAAGGTTTCTGGAGCGCTAGAGAGGCATCGTCGAGCTGGGCTGCTCTATTTGCCTCTGCTCACTCACCCCACCACCGGAGGAGTGACGGCCTCCTTTGCCATGTTGGGGGATTTGATTTTGGCCGAGCCCAGGGCCCTGATTGGTTTCGCGGGGCGGAGGGTGATCGAGCAGACCCTCCGAGAGAAATTGCCTGAGGGATTTCAGACGGCTGAGTATCTGCAAGACCATGGCTTTGTTGATCTGATTGTGCCCCGCACCGAATTGCGAGCCACCTTGGCCCAGCTGTTGCGTCTTCACAGCCGCAAGCCCGTTGGCAGGCCAGTCGCGGCATGAACTCGCGCCGCCTGCTCTCCCTTCTTTTGGCCTTGTGTTGCTGCTTTGCCGTGGTGGCGGGCCTTCTCGACGCTCCGGTGGCCTGGGCCGGACCGGTGGAGTGGCACGAGGTGCCCGCCACGGCGGAAGGGCGCCAATGGTGGGATTCCGGCAGTTTGCGTCTTTCCCGCCATGGGCAACTCACGGTCCTGAGCCGTTTCCAGCCCTCGGCCCAGGCCTCCGAGGCTGAGGCCCTCCCCAACCGGCCGGCCACCAGCCAGCTGTATGTCATGGAATTGGATTGCAGCCAGGAGCTCTATCGCGACATCTCCGTCAATGGTCTGCCCCGTTTCCGCGCTGAATGGCAGGCGGCCTCAGGCGATGCCCTGAGCACAGAAACCCTGAGGGCAGCCTGCCAAGCCGCAAGCGATCTCTTGGCAGCCTCTGCAACCAAAACGCGTGAGGCTGCCGATGGCTGATCCGATGTCGGTGCAGCCCCTCAGGGTGGCTGTAGTGGGTTTGGGTTTCGGTGTGCAAGTGCATGTGCCTGCCCTGCGGGCCTGTGCGGGCACCGAGCCTGTGGCCCTGTGGCATCCCAACCCCAAGCGTCTACAGGAGGCCTGTGCGGCCGTTGATCTGCCAGGGGCTCCCACTTTTGAGGCCCTCTTGGCCGATCCCTCCATTGAGGCCCTCGTGCTCGCCACCCCACCGGAGCCCAGGCTGGAGCTGGCCAGGGCGGCCCTGCTCGCGGGCAAGCATCTCCTGCTTGAAAAACCTGTCACCCTCTGCGCTCAAGACGCTGAGGATTTGCAACGGCTGGCGCTGCAGCGGCGCCTCACGGTGGCTGTCGACTTCGAGTATCGAGCTGTGCCTTTGTTTCAACAGCTGCACCGCCTGCTGCAGCAAGGAGCGCTCGGAACCCCCTGGCTGGTGAAACTCGACTGGCTGATGAGCAGCCGGGCCGATCCAGCCCGCCCCTGGAGCTGGTATTCCCAAGCAGCAGCGGGCGGTGGCGTGTTGGGTGCCCTGGGCACTCACGCGTTCGACATGCTCCACTGGCTCGTGGGCCCAAGTCGACGGGTGCAGGCGACGTTGAGCACGGCGATCCCGGAGCGCCCTCTGCCAGGCGATGGGCGCATGGCTGCTGTGGATGCCTCGGATATCGCCCTGGTGCAGCTCGAGCTGGAATCCTCGGCCGGGGTGGCTGTGCCGGCCCAGGTGACCTTGGCCTCCGTTGCCCGGCATGGCCGCGGCTGCTGGCTCGAGTGTTACGGCAGCGAAGCCACTCTGGTTTTGGGCTCCGCTCGCCAGTCCGACTACGTGCACGGCTTTCAACTCTGGTGTGGGGAACCTGGCGAGAGGACGCTGCGGGAGCTGTCTGTGGATCCAAAGTTGGCCTTTGCCCGCACATGGGAAGACGGGAGGATCGCCCCGGTGGCGCGGCTCATGGGCTGGTGGGTTCAAGCGATCCGGGAGGGACGGCCGATGGTGCCTGGTTTGGCGGAGGCAGTGGCGAGCCAGCGAGTGTGTGATGTGGCCCAGCAGAGCCCCCTCCCGCCAGCCCGCTTCTAGCAGGGCCTGGTATGGGAAACGACGGGGAACCGAACGCCGCGATACCTGGCTGATTCAGTAGCGATTGCTACCATTTACCCATCGTTGACCGATGCGGGTCCCGTGGTCTCCACGGGCCTGGTCGGCGGAAGTAGGAGGGTTCGCCTTCTGAAGCAACGCGCCATCCACCTGTTGATGCGTCAACAGATCCCTAAGGAGGCACTTCCATGTCCATCACCACTGCCCGACAGATGGCCCGCCAGGCTGAAGAAGCCCGTCGTGCCGCTCGGGAGCACGACTATCTCGTCTCGGCTTTGCGCCGCGAGCACCTGGTCGACTGATCCTTCTGATCATGTTTCGCTGTTGGCCTTCAACGGGCCAACGGCTGCGGCTTCAGTGGAGCCCTGATCAAGCTCCCCAGAAGTTGCGTGCTCAAGCGGGCCTCGCCTGTTGGCGAGGCCTTTTTTGGGCCAGCGGTTTTCTTGGGTCCGGTCTCAATGGGGAATCGGTAGGAGCATCCCCTAGACTCCCGCCCAGACCCGGCGGTTTAACGTGCCGCCGACGCATTTCCACCACGCGAGGTTTTCCCCATGGCGCTTGTCCCGCTTCGGTTGCTGCTCGATCATGCCGCTGAGAACGGCTATGGCATTCCCGCCTTCAACGTCAACAACCTCGAGCAGGTGCAGTCGATCATGGAGGCGGCCTATGAGACCGACAGCCCCGTCATCCTTCAGGCCTCGCGCGGCGCCCGCCAATACGCCGGTGAAAGCTTCCTCAGGCATCTCATCCTGGCGGCCGTCGAAACCTATCCAGATATCCCCGTGGTGATGCATCAAGACCACGGCAATAGCCCCGCCACCTGCTTTGGGGCCGTGACCAACGGGTTCACCTCCGTGATGATGGATGGCTCACTCGAGGCCGACGCCAAAACCCCTGCCTCCTACGAGTACAACGTGCGCGTCACCAAGGACGTCGTCGATGTCGCCCATTCCGTGGGTGTGAGCGTGGAGGGTGAACTGGGCTGCCTGGGTTCCCTGGAAACCGGCATGGGCGATGCCGAGGATGGTCATGGTTTTGAAGGCAAGCTCGACCATAGCCAGCTGCTCACCGACCCCAACGAAGCTGCGGACTTTGTGGCCAAGACCAAGGTTGATGCCCTGGCCATCGCCATCGGCACCAGCCACGGCGCCTACAAATTCACCCGCAAGCCCACGGGCGAAGTGTTGGCCATCAGCCGCATCGCCGAGATCCACAAGGCCATCCCCAACACTCACCTGGTGATGCACGGTTCCTCCTCCGTTCCTCAGGAGTGGCTGGACATGATCAATCAGTACGGAGGGGCCATCCCCGAGACCTACGGTGTGCCCGTGGAGGAGATCCAAGAAGGCATCCGCAACGGGGTGCGCAAGGTGAATATCGACACCGACAACCGCCTGGCCTTCACGGCTGCGGTTCGGGAGGCAGCCTTTAAGGATCCTGCGAATTTCGACCCACGCCACTTCAATAAGCCAGCCCGCGCCTATATGAAGAAGGTGTGCCTGGATCGTTATCAGCAGTTCTGGTGCGCCGGTAACGCCAGCAAGATCAAGCAGCGCGACATCAATTACTACGCTGCCCTCTACGCCAAGGGTGCGCTGGATCCCAAAACAGCCGTTGCTGTCTAGGCCTTGAGTCTGGTTGGCAATCACCTTGATTGCCTTGGCCTCCCCTACGGGGGGGCCTTTTTTGTGCTTAGGGCAAGGGGCTGGATTGGCTCTGTTGCATCTGCATCAGGTTGTCGGTGGCTGGTCGATCAGCAGCAGCAGGACCCACCAGTTTGTCGAGGGCGGTTCGCAGATCTCTCTCCATCACAAACTTGCGGCCATCGGAGACGACCACACGGACGAGGGTGGGTAAATTATTGGTTTTGGATTGCAAGTAGATGGGTTCAACATAAAGCAACCCCTTGCCGATGGGTAGCACAAGCATGTTGCCTCGAAACAGGCGCGAGCCCATACGGTTCCAGAGTCCAAATTGAAGGCTGATCACAGGATCTTGATCCGTGAGAGCCGAGATCTGCTGAGGACCAAGCAAAAGGCGTTGCTGCGGGAATCGCACTAGCAGAAGCTCCCCATAGTTGGGCGGGTCGTTTCGGGCGGCCAGCCAACCAACCAGGTTTGTGCGTTTGAGAGGGGTGAAGGGAAGCAACATCACAAACTCTGAGCGATCTTCCCCTGGAAGCTCCATCGTGACGTAGTAGGGCTGCACGGGGGTTGTGGTGTTGCCATAGATCTCCAGGGGCACACTCCAAACGTCATCTCCGTTATAAAATGTGCGAACATCTGTGACGTGATAACGTAAAAGTCTTTCTGATTGGATATCAAATTGGCCCTGGGGCACCCTGATGTGTTGCTGCAGGGCTTTGGGCATCGCCTCAATGGGCTGAAACAGCTCTGGAAAAGCCTTGATCCAGGTTTTCAATAGGGGATCTTCCCTGTCACTCACATACAACCAAAGCCTGCCATCGTGGGCATCCACAACGGCCTTGATCGGGTTGCGAAAATAGCGAAGACCTTGGGGGTTTGGATCGCTGTATGGATAGAAGCGGCTTTTTGTGAAGCCATCCAAAAGCCAGTATTGATGTTGTTCTGGCCGATAGCCGTTGCCTCCTGATACGCGCGCTGTCACTAAATAAGGCTTGCTCTCGAAGCTCAAGAAGGGGGCCAAGGCCTCAAGTCTTTTGTTCACCTGCCTGCGCAGCAGCAACAGAGAGCGGGGGGTGATCGCTCCGGTGAAGAGGATTCTTGGTTCCTGCAGATAAATCGCTGCGGCAAGTTTTTGCCAAGTCTTGGCCAGCGAAATCCCTACGCTGCCGTCGTAATGGGTATAAACATTCAAGTCGCCCTCGGGATAGGAAAACTCCTTCACTTGCGTGGGGGCGATGGCATATGGAGCTGGACCGGAAGAGAAATAGAGGCTGGGACGGCCGATCGGCAGAGCCTGGCGGGCCTCGGCATCGCTGATGCCGAGCTGCGGGATGCCCTGCACCCTGGCGCTGCGCCCCAAATCCTTTACGAAAAACAATGGCAGCCCATCTGGGCCTGCGGCATTGACCGGGGAAACCGTGAAGCCATGGCCATGGGTGAAGACCAAATGCTTGTTCAGCCAGGTGCGAGATCCCTTTGGCAGGGCCTGGCTATCCAGTTCCCTGGCCGCGATGAGCACCTGTTGGCTGGTGTCCCTGGGTGAGAGGCCCTGCAGGGGGTAGCGATCAACGGCCGCTGAGGTGAAGGCGTAATACAGCCTGAGTTGCTGGAGCTGGCGATTGGCGGCAATCAGGGGTTGGCTGTCCCAAAGCCGGATGTTGTCCAGGGTGCCAGGGGCGGAGGCCAGATCGGCCGCACTCACGGTTTGGCGTGGCTCCAGTGTGAGCGTGCGCACCCTTTCCAGGCCGAAAGCTTTGCGGGTGGCCTGGATGCTGCGCGCCAAGTAAGGCGTTTCCAGGGTCAACTCACGGGGTTGAACCAAAAACCGTTGGGCCAGTGGTGCCAACACCCACTCACTGAGGGGCAAGCTGAGGCTGGTGATCGAGAGAGGGATCAACACTCCCCGGCGCAACCAGCCCTCTGGCACTGGCACCAAAAGCCCCGCCGCTGTGAGAAAGAGCAAGAAAGCCAGGATCAGGCGCAGGGGAAGACGCACATGCAGATCCACCCAACCGGCACCTGCGGCGACACCGCTCCCTTCCACCATGAGGTCGAAAGGGGCGAGGGCCGTGCTCGCCGCAGCCGTAAGGGCCAAAACGGCCAGCTGGGGTTGCAACACCTGCTGTTGCTGGCGCGAGAGACCGCCAAAGCTGAGATCGGAGAGCGTTGTCCCCTCGCTCAACGTCAAGAGCAGACAAGCCGCCAAGCCCACGGCGATCTGGGCAATCGCCACGCTCAGAAACAGATGGATGGCCGGCAGGCGCAGCACAGTGAACGACAGATCCAATCCAGTGATCGGATCTCCCTCGCCGAAGGGGGTGGCCAGCAGGGCAGGCAGCCAGAGACCCCAACCCCGGGCCATGGCCGTGGCGGAGGCGGCCAGGGCCGCCGTGAGCACGACGCGCAAGCTGTTCAGCGGCCAGATCAGTAGCGGTGGGATCAACGCGGCCATCAGCAGGATGAGGGCCGGGTGGGCCAGATCTCGCACCACGGAAAAGCCCGTGATCACGTCTCCGCTAAAGGGTGCAGCGATGAGCCCCCTGGCCTGGATGAGCAGGTATCCCAGCCCGCCGCTCAAGAGAACCATCAGGCCGATCAGAGTGAGCACAAGCTCACGACTCTTCAAGCTGAAGATGGGCCGGGGCGGAAGCACTTTGGAGGCGCTGCTCCGGCGAAGGCGCCAGCAGCGTTGCAACTGATTGAGCTGCAACGCTGAACCGATGCCGAGCACCCCAACAAACATGAGCAGTTGGCAAACCCAGCGGCGCAGGAGCACCGATTGGAAGCCAAATTGGCCGAACCACTGCCACTCCACCACCAGGCGGCCGAGGATGCCTGCCCCCGCAACCAGGGCCAGGGTCAGGAGCGCCAGGAGCAGGAGGGAACGGCTGGTGAGCTTGGGGAGGAGAGGGTTTGCCACCTCTGGAGCGTAGGCAGCCGGCTGGGCTTTCCACAGGGCAGAGCTTCTCAGCAGAGAATCCCGATCTCTAGGATCGGGATAAATTGTCTTTGGCGTCGCAGCTGTTAACTTCGTATCAGACCATGGCTTTGACGTGACCATTAGCTTGTCTCCCACCACCCTCGGTGGGCCCACGTTTACGGGCCTTCGCTGCAAAGAGTGTGGTCAGCTTTACGACCTGGGGGCCAGGCATGTCTGTGAGGACGTGTGTTTTGGGCCCTTGGAGGTGGTCTACGACTACGACCTCATCCGCTCCCGCGTCAGTCGAGCCACGATTGAAGCTGGACCCACGTCCATCTGGCGCTATCGGGAGTTTTTGCCTGTTGCTGCCGATCCGATCGATGTGGGCACCGGTTTCACCCCTCTGCTGAGGGCCAACCGGCTGGCAAAGGTTTTGGGATTGAAGAGCCTTTACATCAAGAATGATGGCGTCAATATGCCGACGTTGTCGTTCAAAGACCGGGTGGTGTCCGTGGCTTTAAGCCGTGCCAGAGAGCTCGGATTTACAACTGTCAGCTGCGCGAGCACCGGAAATCTTGCCAATTCAACGGCTGCGATTGCTGCCCATGCTGGTCTTGATTGCTGTGTGTTTATTCCTTCCGATTTGGAATCTGGCAAGGTGTTGGGCACCTTGATCTATAACCCCACCTTGATGGCTGTGAAGGGAAACTACGACCAAGTTAATCGCCTCTGCTCTGAAGTGGCTAACACTTATGGTTGGGGATTTGTCAATATTAATCTTCGCCCATATTATTCCGAGGGCTCTAAAACACTCGGTTATGAGGTGATTGAGCAATTGGGTTGGCAGCTTCCAGATCACATCATTGCCCCCCTGGCTTCCGGCTCCCTCTTCACAAAGATCTTCAAGGGATTCAAGGAATTTGTCCAAGTGGGTCTGATTGAAGACAAGCCCGTCCGCTTCAGTGGCGCCCAAGCTGAGGGATGTTCTCCCATCGCCCAGGCTTTTCAGGAAGGAAGAGATTTCATTAAGCCGGTCAAGCCCCAGACCATCGCTAAGTCGATTGCCATTGGCAATCCCGCCGATGGCCCCTACGCCATCGACATCGCCCGCCGCACCGGTGGCAGCATTGCCGCGGTGTCAGATGCCGAGATCGTCGAGGGCATCAAGTTGCTGGCTGAAACGGAGGGTGTGTTTACCGAAACGGCTGGTGGCACCACAATTGCAGTGCTCAAAAAGCTGGCGGAGCAAGGCAAGATTCATCCCGAGGAAACCACTGTGGCTTACATCACGGGCAACGGTCTTAAAACCACTGAGGCCGTGGCCGATGTCATCGGCCAGCCCTACACGATCGAAGCCCAGCTGGCGAGTTTCCGCACAGCCTGGGATCAGGCCCAAGCCGATCAGCCACCGTCCTGCGCGGCAGGCTGAACGACCCATCCCGTGGGCGTTTCTCGTTTCTGATTTTCTTCTTCCATCCATGCCCGTTCAGGTTCTTATTCCCACCCCACTGCAGAAATACACGGGTGAGCAGGCCAGCGTCAGTGTTGAAGCCACCAGTGTGGCCGCACTGATTGACACTCTCGAAGCCATGTTTCCTGGAATTCGCCCAAGGCTCTGTGATGAAAAGGGGCAAATTCGCCGCTTTCTGAATTTCTATGTGAACAGTGAAGATATTCGTTTCCTCGACAATGAAGCCACTGCGCTTGGCCCTGGCGACGAGGTGAGCATCGTGCCAGCCGTGGCAGGCGGTTGAACAACGCCGGTAGCAGCTGAGTGCGGCAGCAGCTGGCCGTTGGGTCTAGCCTCCAGCGACTCAGATGGGTTAAGGCATGGCCATCTCCCCTTTCCCCCAGGGCCTCTGTCCTGGGGATGCCGAGTCCACGCCTGCTGCCAACTGGCAGGACCAGGCCCTGATCTACGACTATCGCCAGGCTGCCAACCCGATCCGACCGGGCCTGACCGACCCCATTCCTCACCAGAAGTGGCGTGCACCGGCGTGGGAGGGGTCCACCTCTCGGATCGTGCCGTTGGATTTGAGCGCTGCCCTCGGCTGTGACGGCCCCGCAACCAGCCCCGGCTTGGCGGCTCATTTTCTGCAGGTGTGTCCTGGCGATCCCCTGAGCCCGCAGGCGCTCGCCACGAGTTCATTGTTCTACGTGTGCAGCGGTCGGGGGAGGTTGGCCTTTCCCGGCCAAAACGACCCTTTGGCCGGGCACCTGGAGTGGGCCGAGGGCGATGTGTTTGTTTTACCCCATGGGCTCTGCCCTGAGCTGAGTGCTCAACAGCCCAGCCTTCTCTATTGGGTCCATGACGCTCCGTTGCTGCGTTATTTGGGGGTGAGTCCCGTTGGTCCTCGGTTTTCCCCTTGCTATTTCAGTGCCGATCGCCTGGATCAGGACCTCAATCAGCTCCTGGCCGATCCCTCGGCTGCGCGCAGCAATCGCTTGAGCGTGTTGCTGGCCCATGCCGATCTACCCGCCACACGAACCGTGACCCACACGCTTTGGGCCATGCTCGGCGTCGTGCCCCCCGGGGCTGTGCAGGCTCCCCATCGCCACCAATCCGTGGCTATTGATCTCATCGTGGCTTGCTCGCCAGGCTGTTACACGCTGGTGGGCTCCGAGCTTGACGCGGCGGGCGAGATCCGCAACCCCACTCGGATCGATTGGGAGAGCGGGGGGGTGTTCATCACTCCCCCGGGACAGTGGCATGCCCATGTCAACAACTCTGGTGAGCCCGCCCGGCTGCTGCCGATTCAGGATGCGGGCCTGCACACCTACTTGAGAAGCCTGGATATCCGATTTTCCGGGGGGTTAACAAGCCGGGATTGAGGTTTCATTTGGAGTGGCATTCAGGAGGGCGTTTGGTATGGACGGCACCTCTGGATGCTGCTTCTGCCAGGCTTCCACCTCCTGACGAAAACTGTCGCCATCGATGGTTTCCTCCTGGATGAGCCGCTCCACCAGACGATCCATGAGCTCACGCCTGGGCTCCAAGAGCGAGATGGCTGTTGCCAGAGACTGTTTGGCAAGGCTGCGCACCAACGCGTCGATCCTGTTGCCTGTGTCCTGGGAGTAGTGGGGTTCGGCCCGAATCCAATCCCTACCCAGGAACACCTCTGCCCCATCTCCTTCTAGGGCCACCGGGCCAAGATTGGAGAAGCCATAGCGGGTGACCATTTCACGGCTGATCCGGCTCACCACTTGCAGATCACTGGAGGCCCCTTGGGTCACCTCGCTGGGACCAAACACCACCAGTTCCGCTGCCCTGCCCCCCAGGGCCACCACCATTCTGGCCAGCAAGTAGGCCCGGCTGATCAGCCCTGAATCGAGAATGTCCTCATTGGGCATGGTGCGGGCAAATCCCCCAACCCCGCCCGCCCTGGGGAGCAGGGTCACCTTGTCCAGCTTGTCGGCGTGGGGCACCAGACAGGAGAGGAGCGCGTGGCCGATCTCGTGATAGGCAATCAGGCGCTTTTTGGCGCTGTCTTGTAGGGGGGCCGCCGTGAGACCCATGGTGATGCGCTCGAGCGCATCGCTGATGGCTCGATCATCGATGCGGCTTTCCTGGCGCCGCGCCGTGAGGATGGCGGCTTCGTTGAGCAGGTTGGAGAGATCGGCCCCAGAGAATCCAGGGGTACGGGCCGCCCAGTCCGCCAGGGAGACCGTTTCGTCGAGAGGTCGCGTTCGCGCGTGCACGGAGAGGATCGCTTCGCGGCCTTTGCGATCGGGAAGGTCGACAACGATCCTGCGGTCGAACCGGCCAGGGCGCATCAGAGCCGCATCCAAAACATCTGGCCGGTTGGTGGCTGCGAGAAGAATCACGCCCGAGTTGTCTTCGAAGCCATCCATCTCTGTAAGGAGTTGGTTGAGGGTTTGCTCGCGCTCATCATTCCCCCCGCCAATGCCGGCTCCCCGCTGACGACCAACCGCATCGATTTCATCGATGAAAATGATGCAAGGGGCCTTGGCTTTTGCCTTGCGAAACAGGTCGCGCACGCGACTGGCCCCGACCCCCACGAAGAGTTCAACAAATTCCGAAGCCGCCATCGAGAAGAAAGGCACGCCGGCTTCGCCGGCAATGGCTCGTGCCAAAAGGGTTTTGCCGGTGCCTGGAGGCCCCACAAGCAAGACGCCTTTTGGAATCTTGGCGCCGATGGAGGTGAAGCGCTCTGGAGATTTCAGGAACGTCACGACCTCCTGCAGCTCCTCTTTGGCTTCGGCGATGCCCGCCACATCCTCAAAGCGCACGGACACAGCGCCTTCGGGCTGCACACGGGGCTGACTGCGGCCAAACCCGAGGGTTTTGTTCGCCACCTGGCTGGACCGGCGAATCAACAGCGCCAGGGCTCCCAGTAGGAGAAACGCCAGAAGGAGATTGCCAACCAGGCCAGCCATGGCTTCCTCCTGGCGCTCATCCCGCACGGAGAGGGGAACGCGGTGTTGCTCTGCCGTGCGCAACAAATACTGATTGTCGTTGAACAGGGCCACCTCGGCCGTGCGGCCGTTTTTGTAGGTGACGGTGGCCACCCGCTGCCGGGGTGAAAGGAGGATCTCCCGCACTGCCCCCCCCCTCATGTCATTGAGAAGCTGGCTGTAGGAGGGAGGGGTGGGGCGCATTCCCCTCAGGCTGAAACCCTCCGCCGGGGCGGGACTGGCGTTGGTGGAGCCTGGCTTGCTGCCTTCCTGGGCTGGCACGGGGGGTTGCGCTTTGGCCCTAGGAGGGGCTCCAGGCGTGGGCGACCCAGCTTTGTTGGGCTCCTCAAGGCGTTGGGCAAGGGGAGCGCTCGCCAGGAGCCAGGGTGCTGGAATCAAGGCCCGTAGGGGGGGTGGCGGACGATCCACTGCGCAAGTCGTGTGAGGTTGATGCTAGCGATTTGACGGAAGGCCGCTTGGCAAAGGAAGATCAGCGTTTGGCAAGGCGCTGGAGCCATGGCTGTTCCGAAGAAGAAAACATCGAAAGGCAAGCGCAACCAGCGCCACGCCCGCTGGAAGGCCAAGGCTGGCGATGCGGCCCAAAAGGCTTTGTCCATCGGCAAGGCCGTCCTCAGTGGGAAGGCCCGAGGATTCGAATATCCCGTCCCTGCAACGGAGGACGAGGAGGCCTGATCCTCCGTCTCTCGGCCCGCTGTTTCCCCTCAGGCCGCCTCAGCTCCCCAGCTTGAAGGCCTCCAGCACCAAGGCAAACACCACGCCAATCCTCAGGTTGTCGGCGATCACCCAGCCCAGGGAGGGGAGGTCTGGAATTGCGCGTGTGCGGATTCTCACCACAACCTCATGGGTGATCACCATCCCCAACACCACGATGGGGCGGCCTCCAGTGACCTTCCACAGGAGCACGGAAGAGAGATTTTCTCCCAAAAAAATTCCGCCGAGCAGGGCCAGAAAGGCAGCGCTGGCCGTCGCCCAGCGCCTCCCAATCTGGGCAACGATCACCTGCCCCCAGCGTTGTTGAACCTGTTCAAGCCGCGTCTGTTGCAGGGGGCCGCTCATGCTTCCTCCAGGAGTCTGGACAGCCAGGAGAGCGTCACCTCGGCTTGCTCACAAGGGGGGCCGTGCACCACTTGGGTTGGATTCTCTTTCTCCCCCAAATGGGTGAGCGAGGCTGTCGCTCGCTGCCACCATCGCGGCTCGCTGGAACCGGGCGGTTCGCCAAGGGTGAGCACACAAGGCAACCCTGCATCCATGGCGGCAGCCAGGCCCTGGGGGGAATCTTCCAAGGCCAGGACCTGGCTGGCGGGCAGTTGCAGCCGACGCAGCGCTTGCTCATACCCCTCAGGGTTGGGTTTTTTCGCCTCCACATCCTCGCCACAGATCCAAAAGTCAAAGCATTGGGCCAGCTCAGAACCATGGCCCTCCAGCAAGGCGGCCACGGCGGATCGGGAACTCGTGGTGACAAGGGCCTGGCAGACGCCCTGGGCGGCCGCCTCCAGAACCAGGCGTTTCACCCCTGGCTGCAGGGGGAGGCATCCCGTGCGAGCCAGGTGCGCATAGGCCTTTTGCTTGGCGGCCATCAGGGATTCCACCTGCACGGCGGAGATGGAGGGCTCAGGCAGTTGTTCGACAAAGGCGCGGATGCGCTCCCGGCCTCCGCTCACCGCCAGCAGCTGGCGATAGGTGCGCTCATCCCATCGCCAGGGCAGATCCGCATCGGCAAAGGCCTGGTTGAAGGCGAGGCGGTGCCCATGAAATTCGGTTTCAGCGAGGGTGCCATCCACGTCCCATAGCAGCGCGTTCAATTCCACAGGTGAGGTGCCAAAACGATCACTGAGAGCCGTTGCCTCCCAGGTTTGCCACCAATGTTGATCGAAAGCCCTCTCGCCTTGGAGAGGGAGCTGTTTCAGGGGATGCGCACGCGCCATGGCCCCCCCACAATGACGAAATCTTGTCGCACCCCGCGCCGCCGTGCCCCTCACTGCCTGGAGGCTTCCCTCGCCTCTGCCAACACGGGACGACGGCGAGGAGCACCTCCTTGACTTGCCTCCAGAGCTTTGGGCCGTCATGGCTCGACGGGGTCTGGCGGATCCAGCAGCTCTCGCCAGCCTGCTTGATCCGCCGGAGCCCCCTGATCCCTTCAGTCATTTCCCCGATCTGGAGAAAGCGGTTGCCCGTCTCGCGCAAGCCGCTCAGCTTGGAGAAGACGTGGCGATTTGCGGGGACTACGACGCCGATGGCATGACCAGCACCGCCCTGCTGACGGGCCTTTTGGAGAGGCTGGGCGGCCATCCCCAGCCCGCCATTCCCAGCCGGCAGGAGGAGGGCTATGGCTTGAATCGCTCCATGGTGGAGCGCCTCGCCGCTGAGGGCATCAGCCTTCTGATCACCGTCGACAACGGCGTGAGTGCCCATGAAGCCCTCGAGCGGGCTGCCACCCTGGGGCTGGACGTGATCCTTACCGATCACCACACCCTTCCTGAAGTCCCTCCCCGCTGCCTGGCGCTTCTCCATCCATCCGTCACACCTTCTGGATCCCCCTACCGGGGTTTGGCCGGGGTGGGCCTGGCCTATGTCTTGGCCATGGCGCTGGCCCAACGGATGGCCAGCCAGGAGGGACTGGAGGTGGCCCTGGAGCTGTTTTGCATCGGCACGATCGCCGATATGGCTCCGCTGCATGGTGTGAATCGCCGCTGGTTGCGCCAGGGTTTGCCGCGCTTGTCGCGTCCGCGCTTGGCCGGCTTGCGGGCTCTGATCCAGCTGGCTGGGTTGGAGGATGCCCCTGTCGATGCCGAAGCGGTGGGCTTTCAGCTCGCTCCTCGCATCAATGCGGTGGGCAGGCTCGGTGATCCCCTGCTGGTTGTGGAGCTGCTCACCACCCGCGATCGAGATCGGGCCCTGGAGCTGGCCCGCCAGTGTGATGCCTTGAATCGGGAGCGACGCGAGCTTTGTCAAGCTCTGGAAGCGGAGGCTTTGGCCCTGTTGGAGTCTGATGGGCCGCGCTGCCCGGCTTTTGTGGTGTTGGCGCAGTCCCATTGGCACCATGGGGTCATCGGAATCGTTGCCGCCCGCCTGGTGGAGCGCTTGGGTCGTCCTGTGGCGCTGCTTGGGGGGGAGGGGAATGGGCGCCTTCGGGCTTCCGTCAGGGCCCCGCGGGGGTTTGCGGTGGATCAGGCCCTGGCCGCCTGCGCCCCTCTGCTGGAACGCTTCGGCGGCCATGCCGCGGCCGGCGGTTTCACGGTGGCAGCGACCAATCTCGCCGAGCTCCAGGAGCGTTTGGAAGACCTGGCAGAGGTTTGGCTCGCTGGCCATCCGGAGGGCGTGATGGTGGAACCGGAGGCGCTTCTGCGGCTGGAGAGGATCGACGGAGCGTTTTGGCAGGCGCTGCAGAAGCTTGGTCCGTTTGGCGTGGCCCACCCGATGCCCGTGTTTTGGAGCGTCGGTTGTCGGGTGGAGCAGCAAAAAATTCTGCGAGGAGGCCATCTCCAGCTCACCCTCAGCCAGGGGGAGGCCAAGATTCAGGCCATGGCCTGGCGCTGGGAGGGAGCGGAAACCATCCCTGCCCTGGTGGATGTGGCCTACCGGCTTCGGCAGGATGCCTGGCAAGGTCGGCAGCGTCTGCTTGTTGATCTGTTGGCTCTCCGGCCAAGCCCTCAGGGAGAGGAGGGAGTGGTTCTCCTGAGGGGAGACCGTCCCTACCGATGCGTCCTGAGGGAGCAGGAGTTGGTGATCAGCAATGCCGCCGGCCAAGAGATCTGCTCCCCGCTGATGTGGGAAGGCTCCCAGGCCCACCCCCAGATCAATGGAGAGCACCCCTACGTGCGTGCCCTGCTGCTGGAGGCCGTGATGGCCCTGGGCCTCGGGGGGTGAGAGGGGCTTAGAGGGCGCCGCGGCGGTAGAAGAGGATGAAGATCACGGCGGGCCCTGCCAGGGTGATCAGCGCCAGGGCTGCGAAGTTGGCAATCAGGTGAATGTCGATGCCCATGCTTGTGATCTCGCAGGCGGATGGCGTGAAGCTGAGAGCGTAGGGCCTGCTTGGCCCTCGCTGCCTCAGACTGGGCTGCACTGTGATGCCTTGTCACAGCCTCATGGCGCGCCTGCGTAGAGCCCTCCTGTGGAGAGAGAGATGAGCGAGTTCCCCCTGCGTTGGCGATGCATCCAGGGCTGTGGCGCCTGTTGTCGGCTCGACCCTGATCTGAGGCCCGAAGCCCTGGAGATGCTCGACGATGCGCAACGCCAGACCTACCTGGCGATGGTGGGTGAAGACGGCTGGTGCATCCACTACGACACCGGTGGTCAACGCTGCCGCATCTACGCAAGCCGCCCTGACTTCTGTCGGGTGAGCACCATCTTGACGATGCTCAATGCCCATGGCGAAGCGGCCGATCGGCTGGCGATCTCCTTCTGCCGCCAGCAAATCCGCAGCGAGACCGGTGGCCGTGGCAAGGTGATGCGGCGCTTTCTTCGAGCGCTGCGCCAGCCATGACCACCCCTGACCCCCCACCCCAATCCTCCTCAGCCCCTCCAGCCGGCCCATCCGCCAGCCCTTCGGCGGATGGGGCCTCCGGCTGGCTGAAGGTGTTTTTCAGTACCGCCGGCACGGTGTTTCTCGCCGAGCTTGGCGACAAGACCCAGCTGGCGGCCCTTTTGCTGGCGGCCGAATCGGGTCGCCCCGTGGTGGTGTTTCTCGGGGCGTCCCTGGCTTTGATTTGCTCCAGCCTGGTCGGGGTTCTCCTGGGCCGCTGGTTGTCCTCCGTGATGGCACCGCAGCAACTGGAGCGCGCGGCGGGGTTGTTGATGGTGGGCCTCGGCCTCTGGCTCGGCCGACAGGCCGTGCTCCACCTGGCGCCCCCATCGGCGCCTCTCCTCTGAAGAGCTTCCTCCATGCTCGCCCTGCTCGCTTCCACCTTCGCCACCGTTTTTCTTGCCGAGCTGGGGGACAAAACCCAGCTCGCCATCGTCAGCATCAGTGGCACCTCCAGCCGTCCTGGTGCCGTTTTTGCCGGAAGTGCTCTGGCCCTGGTGTTGGCCAGCCTTTTGGGATCGGCGGCGGGGGGAACGCTCACCAGCGTGATCCCCACAGATTGGCTGCAGCTGGCGGCTGCAGCTGGCTTTTTATTGCTTGGCTTGCGACTGATTTTGCGCTCTCGTCAGCTTGACGAACAGGCTCCTGTTGCAGCGAAAGCAGAGGAGGTTCCTCCGAGTTCCTAAAGTCCCCATCAAGTCCTGGCCGGTTGCGTTTTCTCTCCCCGGGGCTTGCCTCTGCGGCAGCTGAGTCCCGCGCTCCCCACGCCCAGACCCCTCCCGTATCCCTTGATGATGAAGTTCACGGTCGCTGACCTGCTTGACCAGCTCTCCACCGACGAGAGCCTGCCCCCAGCCCACCTCGAGAAGGCCCTCGGGATCAGCGCTGCTGAGGAGCAAGAGAAACTGCGCATCGGTTTGGAGGCTCTCGAGCGCCTGGCATTGGTGGAGACGGCAGAGGAAGGCGTGCGTCGCCTGGAATCCCCAGATCTGATTGCAGCCCGTTTGCGTTGTTCCAGCAAGGGCTTTTGCTTTGCCTTGCGGGATGACGACGGCGAAGACATCTACATCCGCGACCACCATCTCAACCACGCCTGGAATGGCGACCGCGTGTTGGTCAAGATCACCCGGGACGGTGGCAGGCGTCGCTCTCCGGAGGGGAGCGTTCAGTGCATCCTGCAGCGCCACACCACCCGCATGCTCGGTCACGTGGAGCGCCAGGGTGATCGCTTGGTGGCATTGCCCCTCGATGATCGGCTGCTCACGGCTGTGGCTTTGCCCGAGGCGGACGCCGGCCATCTCGAGCAGCGCGACAGCCACGTGGTGGAGGTGCAGGTCGACCGCTTCCCGGTCGCCCAATTTGCGCCGGAAGGCCACGTGGTGCGCAGTTTGCCCGTGAGCGGGGGGGACGACGCCGATCTGGAATTGTTGCTGGTGAAACACCAACTCCAAGACGGTGGGACCCCACCCAGGGTGACGCTCAAGTCTCCTGTTGAGAAAGGGCGCCAAGACCTCACCAGCCTCCCCACCCTGCTGGTGCAACCTTGGTTGGCCGCCGATGCCCCCATCCTGCCGGCGCTTTCGCTGGAGGTGAGGGAGGGAGGCTGGCGCCTCTGGGTGCATGCGCCCTCCGTTGCGGAGCGCCTGGGCCTGGGCACCACGGCGGATGCCTGGATTCGCGACCAAGGGGAGGCCGTGCCGCTGGGCAAGCGTTGGCGCGCCCTGCTGCCATCGGGGTTGGTGAAGGCCTCGGCCTTCTCTTCAGGGCTGGAGCAGGATGCCCTTTCCGTGGCCCTCGATCTGGGCCCTGAGGGTGAACTGGAGCACTACCGCTTCCAATTGAGTCGGGTGCGTCCTCTGGCCACGGTCGATCAGGCGGCCTTGGAAGCTCTGGCGCAGCGGAAGCCCAAGGCCCGCACCCTGCCGGCTCCGCTCAAAAACCACAAGGGACATCTCGACCTCCTGGACCAGCTGGTGGAGGTGGTGGCTCTGCTGCGGCAGCGGCGCCTCGCGGCGGGCTCCATTGAGCTGGATGTGCCAACCCCGCCTCTGGAGCCCCTTGGGGATGGGGGCCGCCCGGGGCCGGATGCCGGTCGAGCGGGCTGGTGGGTGCGCTTGCCGGATGCTCACCCGGCGGCGCTGCTTCGCGAATCGATTTTGGTGGCCCATCGCGCCCTGGGCCATCACCTGGCGGCCTTGGGGTTGCCTGGCATTTTTGCCATCAATCCCCCGCCCGACCCCACCGGGATCAATGAGGTGGCCAAGGCGGCGCTCGCCTTGGAGATCCCCCTTGAGCTGAGCAGCGATGGCAATGCCAGCGCGGCGGAGCTGGCCGCTGCATTTGCCCAGACCGATCGTTGTCGCGTGTGGCAGCAGCAAATCGCCGACTGCCTGGAGACCAGCCAGCTCAGCGATCAGGCCGGGGCGAATGCGTTGGCCGGAGATCCCATCGCCGTCGCCCCTTGGACCTGCCCCAGCCTCCACTACGCGGACCTGTTCAACCAGCATGTCCTGGTGACCCTGTTGCTGGAAGGCAAAGATCGCCCGACGGTGCGCCACAAAACAAGCGTGGACCTGGCCTCCGACGTTTCGCATGGCGCCATTGACTGGCCCTTGCTCACCCCAACCCAGCTGGCCCCCTTTGAAGAGAGCCTGCGCCACGGCTTGTTGCTGCGGTTGAATGGGCGGCGCCAGGCCCTGGCCGACTTCCAGGCGGACCACCTCGCCATCGCCCAGGCCCGCTGTGCAGAGCCGTTGGTGGGCCAGATCCTCCAAGGCGTGATCAGCGGCGTGCAGAGCTATGGCTTCTTTGTGGAAGTTCCCCCCTCCCTTGTGGAGGGCCTTGTGCATGTGAGCTCCCTGAAGGACGACTGGTATGAATACCGCTCGCGCCAAAATCAATTGGTGGGGCGCAAGGGTCGCCGCACCTTCATGGTGGGTGATCCGGTGCAGGTGTTGATTGAGAAGGTGGATGTGTTGCGCCACCAGATTGACCTCTCGGTGGTGTTGCCAGACGAGGGGCCCGCGGTGGGCGCCAGCCCAATGGACGAGGAGGGTGGGGAAGCCCCGGTTTGAGCGGCATGCCATCCCCCCTGCCATCGCTTCCCATCGTGCTGGCGATGTCCGGAGCATCCGCCCAACCTCTCGCCCAGCGGGCTCTGGCCCTGCTCCTCCAGGCAGGCAAGCGCGTCGATGTGGTCACCAGTCGCGGAGCGATTGGGGTCTGGCGAGCGGAGTTGGGGGTGCAAGTGCCCTCTGAGCCGAGGGCCCAGGAGGAGTTCTGGCGGGCTCGAACCGGCTGCACAGGGGGGGATTTGCAATGCCACCGCTGGAATGATCAGGCCGCCCCCATCGCCAGTGGCAGCTATCGCACGGCTGGCATGGTGATCCTTCCCGCCAGTATGGGAACTGTGGGCCGCATCGCCTCGGGGGTGGCTCTGGATTTGATTGAGCGGGCTGCTGATGTGCACCTGAAGGAGGGCTGGCCCCTTGTGATCGCTCCCCGGGAATTGCCTTGGAATCTCATCCATCTGCGCAACCTCACCACCTTGGCGGAGGCAGGAGCTCGCATAGCTCCGCCGGTGCCCGCCTGGTACCACCAACCCTCCTCACTGGAGGAGATGGTGGATTTTCTGGTGATTCGCATCTTTGACAGCCTGGGCCTGGAGCTGGGGTCCTTGCGCCGCTGGCAAGGTCCTGTGCCCCTGCAACCATGAGCGCCCGCCGTTTCTTGATTTTGCCCCTGCTGTCACCCCTGCTGGCGGTGCTTCTGGTGGCTGCCCTCAATCCCGGTCCAGCGCTGTCGTTTCGCCTGCTCACCTGGGTGACGCCAAGGGCCCCCCTGGGGCTCTGGTTGGGAGGGGCCGCCGTGGGGGGAGCTGCCCTGAGCGGTGCGGGCACCGCCCTCGCCTTGCGCCAAGGCCAAGCGGTTGGATCCAGAAGCCGCAGACGCTTCAGCCGCCAAACCTCCAGACCCTGGACTCAGGGGGGATTCGAGGGGGATGGCGGCTGGGAGACCTCCGCTGCCTCATCCAGACCCCCTCGCCGGGAGGCCGCCTGGTCCCGTGAGATGCCCCCTGGCTCCATCCCCTGGCAGCCCGCTGCGGTGGCTGTGGCCCCGCCCCGCTCCCCTGGAGACCCCCCCCCCACTGTGGATGTGCCTTTCCGCATCCTGCATCGCCCCTCCCAAGCAGACCCGGCAAGGGAGTCCCAACCTGTGGCGGTGGGTGCGGATGAGGATTGGGGAGCCGAGGCTGGCGCCGACGACTGGTGAGCCAGCTGGCAGGGAAGCACCTGCAAGACCAGGCAACCTGCTTAAAGTTTGCGTCACCACGCCGGGAGCCCCAAAGCGGTGACGGACAGCCCACGCCCTGAAAGCCCCAAATCGAAAGCTTCACCTGAACAAAGCCCCGCGCCTGCAAGTGCGAAGCCCAGTCCATCAGGCCAGCAATCCTCGGCTGAGGCTGCCCCAGCGCCCGGCGCCAAGCCCAAGCCTCCCGCTGTGGAAGACAAACCCTTCGCCGAGTTCATCCCCCAGCAGTTGCTGCCCGCCTTGGCGAAGGAATGTCAGGTCTACGGGGGCTCGGCCCCGGAGCTCAGCTTTCTCGAGGGCCCCATGCCCGTGGTTGGGGTGAACTGTTGGATGGTGCAGGGGCTGTTCCCAGGCGGCCGCAGGTTTTGGTTGTGTTTCACAGCGGCCAACCTCGATGCCGCCAAGATGATTGCTCTGGCTGAGGCGGGAGCACAACCCAGTCTGCTGGAGTCGTTTCTGATCGATGAGAAGAAAATGAGCTTGCCCCTGCTGGTGTCTCGCCTGGTGCAGCGGCTCAATGGTCAGAAGTGGCTCGGCCCGAATTGAAAGGGGCCTTTACAGAGGGGGCCGCTTGGGCAGGAAGCCCCCTACGATGCCCACACAGATCGCTCCGATGGGATGGTTCCCCCTGTGTCAGCTCCTTCGGCGACGGCCTCCCCACAGGCCATCGGCACCCCTGAAGCGCCAGCCTTCAAGGAGCCGGTGAAAGATACGATTCTCACCCCTCGCTTCTATACCACCGATTTTGAAGCGATGGCGGCCATGGATCTCCGGCCCAATGAGGAGGAACTCAAGGCGATCTGCGAAGAATTCCGCAAGGACTACAATCGCCATCATTTCGTCAGAGATGATGCGTTTGAAGGGGCAGCCGATAAGCTAGACCCACAAACTCGTAAAGTATTTGTTGAATTCCTTGAGCAAAGTTGCACCTCTGAATTCTCTGGATTTTTGCTCTACAAGGAACTCAGCCGAAGGATCAAAGCGAAGAATCCGCTTCTGGCCGAATGCTTCGCCCATATGGCCCGCGATGAAGCCCGCCACGCTGGCTTCCTCAATAAATCGATGGCTGATTTCGGCCTACAGCTCGATCTAGGATTCTTGACTGCTCACAAGGCCTATACGAAATTTAGTCCTGCGCATATTTTTTACGCCACCTATCTCTCTGAAAAAATTGGTTACTGGAGATACATCATGATCTATCGCCATCTACAGAAGCACCCCGAAAGCAAGATCTTCCCTATTTTCAATTTCTTTGAGAATTGGTGTCAAGACGAAAATCGCCATGGTGATTTCTTTGACGCCTTGATGAAGGCCGTGCCCAGCACGGTCACTGGTTGGACATCCCGCCTCTGGTGCCGCTTCTTCCTGTTGGCGGTGTTTGCCACCATGTATGTGCGTGATGTGGCCCGCAAAGAGTTTTATGAAGCTCTCGGCCTCGATGCTCGCAGCTATGACCGGGCGGTGATCACCAAAACCAACGAAACCTCCGCGCGGGTGTTTCCGGTCGTGCTGAATGTGCAACACCCTGCGTTCTGGGAAGGTTTGGAGTCCATGGTGAGCAATAACGAGGCCCTCTCAGCCGTGGATGCCGGTGCTGGGCCAGCCCCGGTGCGGCTGCTTCGCAAGCTCCCCTACTGGCTTGGCAACGCTTATCAAATGTCTCGCCTCTTTTTGATGTCCCCCCTGCGCAGTGAGCAGTTCCAACCGGCGGTGCGCTGAGCCAAGCCCTCTCTCTTTCCTCGCCCTGCCCATGGGGGCCTCCCGTCCTTTCGATTTGCTGCCCATTGGTCGCTTCCACCTCTCTTCCCCCAGGGCCCCAGGGCTCAGCCATTCCCGTTCGCTGGCCTGTGGAGTTCCAAGATCCCGCCTGGCGTGGCTTGCTTGAGCCCCTTCTGGCCGCTGGTCGGGCTGCCGGGGCAGATCTGGTGGAGGTGTTTCTTGAGCGCAGTGATCATCTCGGGGCTCTGGCCGAGCAGGATCTGATCACCAATGTGTCCCCCTCCTTCGGCATGGGCGCGGGAGTGCGGGTGTTTTCTGGCCGCCACGATGGCTTTGTCTCCACGAACGACCTGAGTTCCTCTGGTCTGTTGGCCGCCCTCGACCAGGCTTTGGCCATGCTGGGCCTGTTGCGAAGCCCCCATGCCCCAGATGGTTTTGAGGGGCTCCCACCGCTCAAGGACTTTGCTGTGGCCAAGGCCTCCTGGCTTGGAGGCTCCCCTTCTCTCCAAGAGGTCGCATCACGCCTTTTGGAGGGCACAGCAGCCCTCGCCCGCCATGGCAGCCACCTGCAATCCAGGCGCGGAAGCTACGCGAGGGATTGGCAGGATGTGTTGGTTTGTGCCAGCGATGGCACATTTTCCCGCGACATTCGCCTCCATCAATCCCTGGGGCTCAATGTGCTCGCTGCAGACGGCGACCATCGGGCCAGTGTGGGCCGTCGTTATGGCACACAGGGTCGGCCTGAGGATTTGCGCGATTGGGATCCTGACGCCTCAGCCCAAGACCTCTGCAGCAGTGCGGCCACGATGCTTTATGCCGACTACGTGGAGGCTGGCCAATATCCCGTGGTGTTGGCCAATCGTTTTGGTGGGGTGATTTTCCATGAGGCCTGCGGCCATCTTCTCGAAACCACCCAGGTGGAGAGGGGCACCACACCATTTGCCGATTGCATCGGCCAGTCCATTGCGCACCAGGCCGTGACGGCGATTGATGAAGGACTGAGCGAGGGATCCTTCGGCAGCCTCTCGATGGACGATGAGGGGATGGAGCCCCAGCGCACTGTTCTCATTGAGCAGGGCATCCTGAGGCGGTTCCTCAGTGATCGAGCCGGTGAGATGCGCACTTCCCACCCACGCACCGGCAGCGGCAGGCGCCAAAGCTATTCCTTTGCCGCTGCTAGCCGCATGCGCAACACCTACATCGCACCAGGCCCCCACAGCCCAGACGACCTGATTGCTTCTGTGGATCGCGGGCTCTACTGCAAAGCCATGGGGGGAGGCAGCGTGGGGCCCACGGGTCAATTCAATTTCGCTGTCGAAGAGGCCTATCTCATTGAGCAGGGCCAGCTCACACGGCCCGTCAAGGGAGCCACGCTCATCGGGGAAGCCAAGGAGGTTTTGCCGCGCATCTCCATGTGTGCCAACGATTTGGAGCTCGCGGCTGGTTTCTGCGGATCCGTGAGTGGCAGCATCTTCGTCACTGTCGGCCAGCCCCACATCCGGGTCGACGCCATCACGGTGGGTGGACGATGAATCCGCCCGTCACCGCGGTGTTGGATGGGGGCGAGCTGAAGGGGCAGCTCGATCGGCTGGCTGCTCAGGCGGGGCTTCAGCAGTGGGATCTGGGAGCGTCCTGCAGCACAGACACCTCCGTGCAGGTGGATAGGGGCGAGCCCAAACAGATGAAGGGGGCAGAGCGGCGGGCTGTCACCGTGCGGGTCTGGAATGATCAGGGACTGGTAGGCATCACCAGCACCTCCGATCTCTCCGAAGCGGGTTTGGCGCGGGCACTGGAAGGTGCCAAAGAGGCCAGCGCCTTCGGCAACCCCGATGAGGTTCCTGCCTTCTCTCCGCTGGCGAAAGCCCCGCTGCAGCCGCTGGCGCAACCCCTGAAAGAAAGTTGCTCCATTTTGGATCTGCTGGCCCGCCTGAAGGAGGCGGAGCGGGATCTCCTGGCAAGCCATCCCGCCATCACGACTGTTCCTTACAACGGCTTGGCCCAACGCAGCAGTGAACGGCTCTACATCAACAGCGAGGGAGCGCTTCGCCACCAACAACTTTCCACCGCTTCGCTCTATCTCTATGCCAGAGCTGAGGAGACGGGGCGCAAGCCCCGCAGCAGTGGAGCCGTGCGTCTGGCCTACGGCCTGGAGGATCTGGATGTGCACGGTTGTGTGGAAGAAGCTGCTCAGCGCACGATCTCCCATCTTGACTATGCCCCCATTGCAACCGGGCGCTACACGTGTGTGTTTTCTCCTGAGGCTTTCTTGGATCTGATCGGGGCGTTCAGCAGCTTGTTCAACGCCCGCGCCGTGCTTGACGGCGTCAGCCTGAGTCAAAAAGACAGCCTCGGCCAGCCCTTGGCGGTGCCCTTTCTTTCGATCAGCGATAACGGCCTTCACCCCGGCAACATCGGCGCGTCTCTCTTTGACGGCGAAGGCACCCCAACGGCCCCCCTGCAGCTGATTGAAGGCGGCGTGTTGCGCCATTTCCTCCACTCTGAAGCGACGGCCCGAGCCTTCGGGGTGCTGCCGACAGGCCATGCCGGGATGGGAGCCAAGGTGTCTGTCTCCCCCGATTGGTTTGAGATTGGCTCGACGCCTGGTGTGGCGGCAGGAGAAGAGGGCCTCGACCGTTTTGCCTCCACGGGCCGCAGGGCGGGCACGGGCGATCTGGTGGTGATCGATTCCCTGTCTGCCCTTCACGCGGGCGTCAAGGCCAGTCAGGGGGCCTTTTCCTTGCCGTTTGACGGTTGGTTGATCAGGGATGGGGAGGCCATTTCGATTGAGGCCGCCACAGTGGCGGGTGACATCCGCGCGGTGCTCACGAGTTTGATTGGCTTTGAGGGTCCCAGCAAGGTCACCCCCTCTGGCTTGTGCCCCTGGGTGTGGGTGGAGGGGCTGACGATCACGGGCGACGGCTGACCCCTCCCCTTGCGCCCTTCTCCCTGATGCGGATCCTCTTCTGGGGCACCCCTGCCTACGCGGTGCCAAGTTTGCAGGCTTTGGTGGACCACGGCCACACCCTGGTGGGGGTGGTGAGCCAGCCGGACAGACGACGCGGCCGGGGCGGTGGTCTGAGCCCCTCGCCGGTGAAGCAACGGGCCCTGGAGCTGGGCGTGCCCGTGTTCACGCCAGAACGGTTGCGTCGAGAACCTGAGCTGCAGGCCCACCTGGCCACCTTGGGGAGCGAGGCTTCGATCGTGGTGGCCTACGGCCAGATCCTTCCTAAAGCTGTGTTGGATCAACCGCCGCTCGGCTGCTGGAACGGCCATGGCTCTCTGTTGCCCCGTTGGCGGGGTGCTGCTCCCATTCAATGGGCCTTGTTGGAGGGTGATGCTTGCACCGGCGTGGGCATCATGGCGATGGAGGAGGGATTGGATACGGGCCCTGTCTTGCTTGAGGGTCGTTTAGCGATCGGATTGCTGGAAAATGCGCATCACCTGGCCGCCCGGATGGCGGCGCTGACGGCCGATCTGTTTGTGCAGGCGTTGCCGACCATCGCTGCTGCAGGTGAGGGCCCCCAGGCCGAACGTTGGGCCCGGCTCCGCCTTCAGCCGCAAAGCGAGGAAGGTGTCACCCACGCACGCTTGCTCACCCGGGAGGATGGGCTTCTCGATTGGCACGCTTCCGCAGTGCACTTGCATCGCAAGGTGATGGGGCTCTATCCGGGTGCCCACACCCATCACCAGGGGCTCCGGCTCAAGGTTTTGGCCACTGAGCCCCTGCTGGACCCTCCCCCCGAGGGACTCAGCCTGCCAGGGATAGAGCTTGCCCACCGGGCCAGGCACTGGGCGTCAGCAATTCCAGGGGTGGTGGTGAGCTTGGAGGAGGGTGCTGGTGTGGTCGTCGCGA
Source organism: Cyanobacteriota bacterium (assembly GCA_035284785.1). Classification (GTDB taxonomy): domain Bacteria; phylum Cyanobacteriota; class Cyanobacteriia; order PCC-6307; family Cyanobiaceae; genus Cyanobium. Next base: position 32,144 of record JAYKHK010000024.1, read on the forward strand.
CAGGGGAGGGGGCCTTGCTGGTGCGTGAGGCTCAGTTGGAGGGCCGCAGGCCTTCCGCCGGTTCAGCTCTGCTGCAACAACTCAAGCTGCAACCGGGAGATCGCCTTGGGGAAACACCAAGAGGCCGGTGAAGTACAACAAAGTGTGTTGTCAGGGGGAGCAAACAGTTCTCAGTCGCAGAATTTGGGCTCACCATGAATCCAGATCGAGACGGCCCATGGGAAGCCACCCTTGCTTTGTTCAAGCCACTGTCAGCGGCTGTGTGATCACCCGTGAGACCAGTGGGTGCTACGTGGTGAGCAAAGCGGATCGGCCGATGAAAAAAGTTCGGGTCGCCACGTTGGCAGGTGCCTATGCCGCCTGTCAGGGCTGGGAGAAGCTCTCTCGCCTGGATTGAGGCCCAGGGCCAGCCAACAGGGGACCTGAAGGCTGGCCCGCGAGGGTCAGGAGCCCCCGCTGACGGCGGACACGCCTAAGGGATGGCGCCTGTGCAGTTCGTGGAGGCCTTCCAATTGGTTGTGAACAGCAACCAATTGGTCACGGATGTGACTTGTATTTTCAATCCGGGCAAGATTATTCAGCATCGATTCGATCTGAGCCTTGCAGGAGATCAGGATGCGGCACTCAGGAGATCCTGGTTCGTAGGGCATCGGGATTTGGCTTAGTAAAACCGGAAGGTAGTGGACATCAGATCAGAAAAGGAATCTGTCGCAACCATGGCTGTTTTTGATGGCGGCGTGCGGGTCAGGCCGTCACGGGCACCTGGTAGCTGGCAATCCTGGCGAAACCCACTGGATCAAGGGACGCACCCCCCACCAAAACCCCGTCGATGTCCGGCTGGACCATCAGTTCGTCAATGGTGGATGCATTGACCGATCCTCCGTACTGCACGATCACATCGGGGTGGCCCACCCACCCCCGGATCAAGCCACAGATTCGATCGGCTTCCACGGCGGCGCAAGTCTTGCCGGTGCCGATGGCCCATATCGGTTCATAGGCCACGATCAAGCGCAGGGGGTCGATGCCTTCGAGGCCCTGCTCCACTTGCCGATGGATCACCCGTTCGGTTTCGCGAGCTTCCCGTTGATCAAGGCTCTCGCCAACGCAGAGGATCGGAATCAGACCATGGGCTTGGGCAGAGCGGGCCCTGAGGTTGATCTGTTCGTCGGTTTCGCTGTAGTACTTGCGCGGTTCGCTGTGTCCCACGATCGCGTGCGACACACCGTGCTCCAGGAGCATCGGAGCGGAGATCATGCCGGTGTAGGCACCTTTCTCCTCCCAGTGCACATTTTGTGCTGCCAGAGCCACCTTCGAACCCTGGAGCTCCTGATGCAGCGTCGAGATGGCGGTGAAGGGTGGCGCGAGCACCACCTCCCGATCCTGAGGCAACTGTTCGATCAGGGGCAGGAAGGCACGGGCAAAGGCTCGGCTCTCTGCACAGGTCATGTGCATCTTCCAGTTACCAGCAATCACAGCCTTACGCACCGGCGGCATCTCCCGTCGAAACGCATGCCACGCTAAGCCGCCACGGGGCCATTCCTTCAGCTCTGCTCCTGCATGGGGGGCACCACCCGCAGACAGCCCCCCAGTTCCACTTGGTCCCCCGCTTGCAGTTGGCGTGCACGGCGGGTCTCGATGGCCCCGTTGACGCGCACATCCCCCCTTTGGATGAGGATTTTGGCTTCTCCGCCTGTGCTCACCAAGCCCTGAACCTTCAAGAATTGGGCCAGCTGGATGGTGGATCGCTCTGCTTTGGGGTCCTGCATTCGGTTCCTGCCTCCACGTAGTGTGCCCCCATGCGCCCCTCTTCGCTGGCTGGCTTTCGCAGACTCTGGCCCCTGCTGAAGCCCCATCGCAGGCGTCTGCTTGCCGGTGCCTTCTGTGCCCTTGTGGCCGTGGCCTCCTTCCCCTTGTTGGCCCTCCTGGCTGGCCGCCTGATCCCAGCCATCGGTGCGGGAGACTTTGCCACGGTGTTGCGCAGTGTGGGACTGGCGCTGCTGCTGTTTCTGGTTCAGAAATTGGCTCAGTTCGGCCAGGACGTTTTGCTCGCTGGCCCAGCGCTTCAAGTTAGCCAAGACCTTCGTCGCCAACTCTTCAGCCGGCTGCAACGGCTGGATTTTTCCGCCCTAGAGAGTCTCTCCACGGGAGACCTCACCTACCGGCTCACTGGAGATGCGGATCGGGTCGGCGAGGTGATCTACAAAACCCTCCACGACAGCCTCCCCTGCCTGCTCCAGCTGGTGGCCGTGCTGGGCTTGATGGTGTGGATCGATTGGCCTTTGGCTCTGGCGACGATCCTGCTGGCGCCGTTGGTGGCCCTTCTGGTCAGCGCCTTTGGCGCCCGCGTGATGGCAGCCGCAGAGCGCAGCCAGAGCAAGGTGAGCCAGGTGGCTGCCCTGCTGGGAGAAGCCATTGCGGGACTGCCCCTGGTGCGAGCCTTCGCGGCGGAACCCTGGCTGCAGCAACGCTTTGATGCGGAGGTGGATCTGCACCGCCGGGCCCGCTACGACACGTTGCGACTCCAGGCCCTGCAGCATCCTGTGGTGGGCTTCATTGAGGCCGCGGGCATTTTGGCCGTGTTGTTGATCGGCGCAGCGCGGATCCAGGCTGGGGGCCTCAGCGGTCAGGGCTTCGCCAGCTTCATCGCCGCTTTGCTGATGCTGATTGATCCGATTTCCCATCTCACCACCAACTACAACGAGCTTCAACAGGGTCAGGCCTCCCTCAACCGTCTCAGAGCCATTGAGCTTGAACCGGTGGAACCTCCAGACCAGCCTGGAGCCAGGCCCCTGACACAGGTGCATGGGGAGCTCAGGCTGGAGGATGTGCGGTTCGGTTACGACCCGGATCAGCCCGTGTTGAAGGGCATTGATTTGCAGGTGCGGCCCGGGGAGGTGGTGGCCTTGGTGGGTCCCTCAGGAGCAGGCAAGAGCACGCTGTTTTCTCTGCTGTTGCGCTTCAACACCGCCCAGCAGGGGCGGGTTCTCCTTGATGGACAAGATTTGGCAGAGTTGCGTGCTCGAGACCTGCGCCAAGCGGTGGCCCTGGTGCCCCAGCAAAGCAGTGTGTTTTCAGGCACGGTGGCTGAGGCCATCGCTTTTGGTCGATCGACCAGCAGGGAGGCCATCCGTGCCGCTGCTCAGTTGGCCAACGCTTCTGGCTTCATTGAGGCCCTGCCCCATGGCTACGAGAGCCGGTTGGAGGAGCGGGGCGCCAATTTTTCTGGCGGCCAGCTGCAGCGCTTGGCCATCGCCCGAGCCGTGCTCGGCAATCCAGCCGTGCTCCTGCTGGACGAGGCCACCAGCGCCCTCGATGCGGAGGCAGAGGAGGCAGTGCAACAGGGCCTTGAGCAGGCGATGCGTGGCCGCACCGTGGTGGTGATCGCCCACCGGCTCTCCACGGTGCAGGGGGCAGATCGGATCCTGGTGCTCGAGGCTGGTCGCATCGTGGAGCAAGGCAGCCACGCCAGGTTGATGGCCCAAGGGGGGCGCTACCGAGATCTGTGCCAGCGCCAGTTGATTCACATGGAGCCTTGAAGCTGCGCGGCTAGGGTGAAGCGTGCTTGCTTCGCGCTCCGTGCAGACTCCCACCCCCCAGTCTCAACAAGCCCCCGTGCTCACTTTTGAGGGGAAGCGGTATGACCTCAACTCCTTACCCGATGACATCAAAGAACTGGTCAGGGGAATGCAGGTGGCTGATGCTCAATTGCGCTTCCATCAAGACACAGTGAATGTACTGATGGTCGGTCGTCAGTCGATGGCCATGCAGCTCAACGAACGACTCAAAAATGTGGAATCATTGCCAGATTGATCATTGTTGAATCGATCGGCTCAGAGAGCAGGGCTGAGTTGTGGGTATCGCTGAACCAGTTTGCTGAAGAGATAATTGGCATAATAATCCCTGAAATGAGCTTCGTCTTTGTAATGGGTTGCCTGGCAATTCTCCAATCCACAGCTTGAAGAATCGACCCCGTCCCAAACTATTCTTTGCGAACCATCCGCCCAATCTTTGAGTTGTTTGTATTCAATTAGACGGGTTTGCAAATAGGGTTGGGTGGGAAATCTGCAATTGGGGTCGGGCTTCGTCTTGAACCATTGTGGAAAACAGTAGCCTTCGATAGCCCCTTGCAAGCCGTCAAAGCGAGGCCCATTGAGATAGAGCACAACCGTTGCGCCTCTGCTGACCAAGCTCTCCGCAACATCGATGAGGCGTTGCAGATAGGCCGCGCGGGCGCTCTCTAGTGTTCCTGAAACGGCTTTAGTCTCTTTACTGAAATAGGTGGTGAGATAGCTGCCAATAAAGACAATATCGCCTGGTTTCACCGCTGATTGAAGTGTTTTTGCTGCGGTCTGTTGAGCCTTCTGGCACTCTTCTGAGATAGCCCTGTCATGGCCTTTCACTCCGCTGAGAGCGGGAAATGCACAGGCGTTGCCCCAAAGCCCGTGGAAGCCGAAGTTGTGCTGGCTTGCAAAAGCTGAGATCGGTTTGGCAAATTGTTCGATCTGGCTATCACCTAAGACGTAAATTGTTGGACGACCTGGCGAGGCTTTTTTTCCACATTTCTCAGGAAAGTAGGTGCTGGCATTGCTGTCATCAAATAGATTGCAAATCGGATGTGTCGGTTGAGAAAGGCTGGTAAACTTGTTTTCGAGTTCGTTTTTTTGTCCGAGAAAGAGATTCTCTTGCCAGGCCTTAGCCATCCCAATCATGAATAAGGAGCTGGCTAAAGACACCAGCAGGGAAAAAAGAATCGTGCCTGCACGGGTTGGGGGCCAGCTCGCGTGCCTAAGGGGGCTTTCCACATAACGATAGGAGAGCCAGGCGAGAAGAAACACCAGCAGGAGTTGGAAGGGAATGGTCTCTGGATGGATTCCCACAGTCCATCTGCTCAACGCCAGGACGGGCCAGTGCCACAGATAAAGAGAGTAGGAAAGCAGGCCGATAAAAACAAGTTTGCGCCAGCTCAACAGCCGATGGGCAGCGCTGCTTGGATGAACGCTTAAAATTAAAAAGGATGTGAGGACGATGCAGAGAATGGTGGCCGATACAGCCTGATCAAGCGGGAAGAAAAGTGTGCCAATCAATGCCCCCAGCAGAGGGAGCGGGGGGAGGCGGAAGGGAAGGGAGGCCTGCCTTTGTGCCACCAAACTGATCAAACAGCCACTGGCGAGTTCCCAGAAGCGACTGGTGATCAGAAAGTAAGCATGGGGTTGGCTACGCGGATAGAGGAATACAAAGCTGATCAGGGAGATCAGCAACAGGGGGATGAGCAGCAGGGCAAGTCGGCGAGGCCCCCTCGGTGAGCCACGGCCAAGCCCGCTCCACCAGGCCAGAAGAGGGAAGAGGAAGTAAAACTGCTCTTCAATCCCGAGCGACCAAGTATGCAGGAAAATATTGAGCTCCGCAGAGGCTGCAAAATAATCGGTCAAACGTGTGACCAAGTAAACATTTGAGAAACCAAAAATAGCCGTAATCCCAGTGATCAATGATGTACCTGGATTGGGATCAAACAGGCTGATCAAAACACTGCTCACCAAGATCATCACAAGCAGCGCCGGCAGAATCCGCCGCAGTCTCCTGGCATAAAAGCCAAGAATGAAATCGCTGAATCCCTTGGCAGAGTGCCTGCTCAGGGAAGTGGTGATGACAAAGCCTGAGATGACAAAGAAGATGTCAACTCCTAAATAGCCGCTGGGGAGTAGATTCTTGTTGAAATGATTGATAATCACCGCGATGACAGCGATGGCTCTTAATCCGTCAACATCGGGTCGATATTTCGAAGTCGTCGTGGCAGCCGTATCGCGTTCAGGCGTAGCAAGTTGAGCCATATCGTTGTTCGTCAAGAGGGTGAATTGATATAGATTATGATGGATTCTTGTTTGGATTGGCTTTAGCCAGGCAGCTGTTCGAGCGGTTCAAGCTGTTCAAAGCGGAACACCTGTTCGGATAAAATGCCTTCGGAGTCTTTGCTTTGCACCACCCGCTTGCAGAGGACCCAGGGGCCTTCGCCGCCGAGGGGGGTAAAGGTGTCCTCAAAGCTGGTTTCCTGGCCCAGGGGCGCGCCAGTGGCGGGGTCGCTATAGCGGCTGGTGTAGGTGTGGCTCAGGTAGCCCTGGCCGGTTTCCGTGATGCTTTTGGTGAAGATCGTCACGACAGTGCCATGGATGTGCCGGTGCACCATGGTGACGACGTTGTCTTTGATGCGGTAGCGATCTCCGGCGCTCTTGCCGCCCACAACCACCTCTGTGCCTACGGCATCGGTGTCGCCAGCGCTGAAGGTGTTCTGCCCATGGGTCTGCTCAAAACTGCGTCGCACTCTGTGGATCGCCACCTCCCAGAGTTGGGAAGCGATGGCCTTGTGAACCTCAGGATCATCGATCCCCTCAACGCTGGCCTTGAGATCCGCTCCGACGGTGAAGCTGCCTTCCACACGGCGTCCATCTTGTTCCCAAAGGCAGTGACCCCGATAGCCAGGGAAGCCAGGATCCCAGGTGTAGCGGTTTTCATAGGCTGCCCGGAAGGCGCTGGTGAGATCAGTGCCAGCCGGAGGCGCCTCAAGGGTCTGAGACATGGGAAGGGAAATGACGCGAGGTCAACACCCTAAGAGTTGCGTGGCACATCCGACCAACGATCAGAAAGCGCCTGCCCTTGTTTGTGCTTCAGCAAGTTCAGGCTGTTAAAGCAGGCCGCGGCGCTCCAGCGGTTGCAAGCTCGTCAACTGGAGCCCGCCATCGGCGGTCTCAGCAACCTCCCCCCTCCGGCGAAGATTGCTGAGGATGCGGGAAGCGGTTTCCCTGGCCAGGCCGGAGAGATTCGCCAGCTCCCGGTGGGGGATGGGGGGGATGGCGGCCGTGGGAGGAGCATCCGGAAATGTTTTGCAGGCGATCTCTGCCAGCGTGGCCAACATCCTGCTGCTCGCGTCGGCTCCGCGCAGGCTGAAGCGCTTGTTGAGATCCCGCAACCGTTGGGCTTGGAGCTTGGCCAGAGAGATGGCGAGACCAGGATTGCTGTGCAGCAGATTTGTAAACGATCCCCCCCGCATGATGACAAGCGAGCAGGGTGTCAAGGTGATCACATCAGCCGAGCGCAATCCCTTGGGGTTGAGGCTGGCCATTTCCCCACACACTTCACCGGGACCCAGCAGAGCCAGAACGGTTTCCTCCCCGTCCATGCCCATGCAGCGCACTTTCATCAGCCCAGAGCGCAGCAGGAAGAGTCCCTGGGATTCTTCCTGCTCGAGAATGAGCTGTTGGTCCTTTTCAAGACTGAGGAGCCGGTGATTTTCGAGCAGTCTCCGATGCTGTTCTCCGTCCAGGTTGGCGAAGAGGGGCACAAGAGCCAGCTCGCCTGGCTGGATCGGCAGGTTCGGGGACATGAAGCCAGTGACCGGGGCGAGTTTGGGGGGCTTCTTCGAATGGGACTGACAAAGCTTCACCGTATTCACAAGCCAAACCTCCCCAGCAACAACGGGACGGAAGTCTGGGCGTGGGATCCCGGACGGTAGCTGGCACAGGAGATGGCTCTGCTGCGGTTCACCGCAACCATGGGCTTGGCGAGCTTCGAACGGAGCACCATCGGAAGCATCGGAAACCTCAGCGCGAGGGATTGAGCCATTGCCTGCTGGGTGGTCGTAAGACTCCCAGCAACTTAATGACAATGTGAACCATCCCGGATCGGCGCTTGGTGACCTAGATCACATTTTGACTTGTCCCGGGCGGAAGAGGAGCCCCATCTTGATGCCTCCCTTCAGCGATGCTGTCTCCATGGGGCATGGATGTCCTGGAGGGCGGTGACTTCCACGGTGCGGTGTTCCTGCAGCGCAGCGATTCCCTCGACGGCAGCGCGGGCACCAGCCAGGGTGGTGACGGTGGGCACGTCGTAGTCGAGGGCGGCCCGCCGCAGATCCCGATCATCGTGGGCGGCTTGGCGGCCGACAGGGGTGTTGATCACCAGCTGGATGGCGCCTGAGCGGATCGCATCCTCAATGTTGGGCCGTCCTTCATGCACCTTCAGGATCGACTCCACTTCGAGGCCTGAGGCCCGAAGCACCTCGGCGGTGCCGGCGGTGGCCACCAGTGCGAATCCCTTGCGTGCCAGCTCACGGGCCACGGGCACCAACGCCGGCTTGTCGCGGTCATGGGTGGACAGGAAGACCGTGCCGGAGGTGGGAAGGGCTTCTCCCGCCGCCTGCTCCGCCTTGGCATAGGCCAATCCGAAGCTGGAGGCGATGCCCATCACCTCGCCTGTGGAGCGCATCTCCGGCCCAAGCAGGGTGTCGGAGCCAGGAAAACGCTGAAAGGGGAGCACGGCCTCCTTCACGGTTTGCCTTGGCGGTTGGGGTTCGCTGTGCAAGCCAAGTTCAGCCAAGGTGGCTCCCGCCATCACCTGGCTGGCGATTTTTGCTAAGGGCACGCCTGTGGCCTTCGCCACAAACGGAACGGTGCGCGAGGCGCGCGGGTTGGCCTCGAGAATGTAAACAAGGCCATTCTGGATGGCGAATTGCAAATTCATCAGGCCACGCACCTCCAGGGCGTGGGCCAGGTCTGCGCTCCAGCCCCGGATGGTGGCCAAGCACTCCGGCGGCAAACTCACCGCGGGCAGGCTGCAGGCTGAATCACCGGAATGCACCCCCGCCGGCTCAATGTGCTCAAGGAGCCCGCCAATCACCACCGTGTTGGTGTGATCACAGAGGGCATCCACATCCACCTCGATGGCGTTCTCCAGGAATTGGTCGATCAATACAGGATGATCCGGCTCCACATTCACCGCTTCCGCCATGTAGCGGTTCAGTTCCGCCTCGTCGTAGACCACCTCCATGGCCCTCCCCCCAAGCACGTAGCTGGGTCGAACCACGACGGGATAGCCCACCCGCTCCGCCACCTGGCGCGCTTCGCTCTCGCTGCGCGCCAGGCCATTGCGGGGCTGGCGAATCTCCAGCCGCTCCAAAATCTCTTGAAACTGCTCCCTGTCCTCCGCCCGATCAATGGAGATCGGTGACGTGCCCCAAAGGCGGGTGCCGCTGGCCAGACCCTCGGGGCTCTGCAGCCAGCGCATCAGGGGGATGGCCAATTTCAGCGGTGTTTGGCCTCCGAATTGCACGATCAGCCCTTCGGGCTGTTCGGCCTCGATCACATTGAGCACATCCTCCAAGGTGAGAGGCTCGAAGTAGAGCCTGTCGCTGGTGTCGTAGTCGGTGGAAACCGTTTCGGGATTGCTATTCACCATCACCGTGGCGAAGCCCGCATCCCGCACGGCGAAGGAGGCATGGCAGCAGCAGTAGTCAAATTCAATGCCTTGGCCGATGCGATTGGGCCCGCCGCCAAGGATCATCACCTTGCGCCGCTGCTCGGGTTGCACCTCGTCAGCCGGTGCTTGGCGCACCATGGTGCCGTCATCCTTGAGGACCCAAAGGGGTCTTTCGTAGGTGGAGTAGTGGTAGGGGGTGGTGGAGGCGAATTCCGCCGCACAGGTATCCACGGTCTTGAACACCACCTGCACCCCCAAAGCCTGGCGGTGGCGCCGCACCGTGAGCTCATCGCTGCCGAGGGACCAGGCCAGTTGCCGATCAGAGAACCCCAATTGCTTGAGTCTCAAAAGGTCAGGCGCCTCCAGATCAGCCAGGGCGCGCCCGACCAGAAGCCGCTGCTCAGCCTCCAGCAGGCTCCGCAGCTTGGCCAGGAACCATGGGTCAATGCTGCTCAGCTGGTGGATCTCCGCGTCGCTGCGGCCGGCACGCATGGCCCAGCGCACGGCCAAGATCCGATCCGGTGAGGGCACACGCAGCAGCCGATCGAGATCTCCGGGCGTTGGCAGGGGGTCCTCCCTGTCTCCACCCCAACCAGCCAGCCCCGTTTCCAGTGACCGCAGCGCTTTTTGGAAAGATTCCTCAAAACAACGGCCGATGGCCATGGCTTCGCCCACCGATTTCATCGAGGTGGTGAGCACGGGGGGCGAGCCGCGGAACTTCTCGAAGGCAAAGCGGGGAATCTTGGTCACCACATAGTCAATGGTGGGTTCAAAACAGGCGGGTGTGGCCCCGGTGATGTCGTTGATGATTTCATCAAGGCTGTAACCAACGGCTAGACGGGCGGCGATCTTGGCGATGGGAAACCCTGTGGCCTTGCTGGCCAAAGCGGAGGAGCGGGAGACGCGGGGGTTCATCTCAATCACCACCACTTCACCGTCTGCCGGGTTGATGGCAAATTGAATGTTGCTGCCGCCGGTATCCACACCGATCTCCCGGATGATGGCAATGGACTGATCTCGGAGGCGCTGGTATTCGCGGTCAGTGAGGGTCTGGGCGGGAGCCACCGTGATCGAATCCCCGGTGTGCACACCCATCGGATCAAGATTTTCGATCGAGCAAACAATCACAACGTTGTCTGCGTTGTCACGCATCACCTCGAGCTCAAATTCCTTCCAGCCGAGCAGGGATTGCTCGATGAGGATCTGCGACACCGGCGAGGCCTCCAGACCGCTTTTGCAAATTGCGCGAAACTCTTCCGGGTTGTAAGCAATTCCCCCCCCAGATCCGCCCAGGGTGAAGGCTGGCCGGATCACCCGGGGGTAGGTGCCGATGGCCTCCCCCACGGCCTCCGCCTCCTCCAGGCTGTTGGCGATGCCTGAAGGACACACCGAGACGCCGATGCGCTCCATGGCCTCCTTGAACAGCAAGCGATCTTCCGCCTTGCGGATGGCCTCGAGATTGGCGCCGATCAGCTCCACCCCGAACCTGGCCAAGGTGCCGTTTTCCGCCAGGGCCACCGCCAGGTTGAGGGCTGTTTGCCCTCCCATGGTGGGCAGGAGGGCGTCGGGTCGCTCCCGTTCGATCACCCGGGCCACCACCTCGGGGGTGAGGGGTTCGATGTATGTGCGGTCCGCCAGATCCGGATCCGTCATGATCGAGGCGGGGTTGGAGTTCACCAGTACCACCTCGAAGCCCTCCGCGCGCAGGGCCTTGCACGCCTGGGTGCCGGAATAGTCGAACTCGCAGGCCTGGCCAATCACGATCGGCCCTGAGCCCAGCAGCAGGATGCGACGCAAATCCGTGCGGCGGGGCATGGGGTGCGAGAGGCCAAAACTGTCCCAGCCTCTCATGATGCGTGCGGCTATCCCCTCCCCGGGCCATCCCCTCTGTCCGAAGAGATCGCTAATCTGATCGGTGTTCCCAGACCAACACCCAGCCGCCGATGAGCGAACTCCAGCGCCTGAAGGGGCTGCTTCCCCCGGAAATGCAAAGCTGGGTGTTCGTGGAAGCTGCCGCTTCGGTCGATCCCCCGCTGATCACCCTCGAAGAGATCGGCCGGGATGAGGTGGAAATCCAGGTCGACCTGGAGAAATGGGACAAGCTGGCCCTCGACCACCGCAATCTCCTGTTCTGGCATGAGGTGGGTCGGATCCAAAACGATGCGATCCCGCGGGATGGCTGGGAAATGGCTGCTCTCGCCATCGGCCTTGGTGGGGCGATCGGGGAGCTTTGGGTGCAAGACGGCTTGCTGCTGCTTGTGGCCACGGGACTCTCAGGCTTCGCGGGGTATCGGCTTTACCTCAAAAACAACTCCGAAAAGCGCTTGCAGGACGCCATCCAAGCCGACGAGCGAGCAATCGAATTGGCTTGCCGCTTCGGCTACACCGTGCCCAATGCCTACAAGAGCCTTGGCGGGGCCCTCAAGGAGCTGGTGGAGCAGAGCCGCAAGAAACGCAAACGGGCCTTCTACGAAGATCGTCTTGAGGCCCTGCGCAAAAGTGCGGGCAAGGCGCGGGCAGAAATGGCCCAGCAGCAGGGCTCCAGGCAATCCCTGAGCAGCGAGAACGTCTATGGCTGAGCTGACCAGTGAGGCGCTCGCCAGGCTGGCGGCAGAAGCTTGCGACGATCGCAAAGCCGTGGACATCCGTTTGATTCGGGTGGATGACATCTCCTCCCTGGCCGATTGGTTTGTGATTTGCAGTGGCCTCTCCGATGTGCAGGTCCGAGCCATTGCTCGCTCGGTGGAAGAGCGGCTTGAGCTGGAAGCCCACCGCCTGCCCCTGCGGCGTGAAGGGCAGATGGAAGGCCGTTGGGTCCTGCTGGATTACGGGGAGCTGATCGTTCATGTGCTCACGCCCCAGGAACGCCACTTTTACGATTTGGAATCGTTCTGGGGTCATGGCGAGCAACACCGCTACATTCCCGCGGTCCCACCGGCCACCATGGCGTCTCCCCTTCTGCCCTCTTAACCACCAGGTGTGAACCAGCCTCCTTCCCTGCCTTCTGGCCCCGGGGCTGATGCCGCCGAGCCAACCATCGCCTGCCCAGTGGCGAAGGAGCAACGTCCCCTGGAGGAATACAAGCAGCTCGAACGCTCCTGGTTTTTTTCCTGGCCCGCTCGCGGAACGGCGGTGTTGATCCGCTCCCTGCTGCTGGCCTGGCTTGGCATGTTGCCGCTTGCTCTTGTTGTCTCCAGTGGCAGCTGGAGCTTGAAGGATCACCACCTGGGGATTGCGGCAGCGGCTTTCACCTTCAGCCTCGGCTTGCCCCTGATCTTGTTGCTGCGCCAGTGGCTGGGTTGGTCCTATGTCAAGCGTCGTCTGATCTCCGAGAAGGTGGAGTATGAGGAATCCGGTTGGTACGACGGCCAGGTGTGGGAAAAGCCCTTGGCCTGGCGACAGCAGGATCTCCTGGTGGCCCGCCATCAGGTGGGTCCGGTGCTCCAGAAGCTGCGGCAAGGCATTCTTTGGATCTTGCTGTTGATGGGGGTCGGAACGGGCCTCTGTCAGGCTCTCTGAGATTCTTCATGCGGCCGTCCGCCAGAACCGCTTAGCGCCACTATGTCCCTGTCGACCAGCTTTTCTGGGGCCAACCGCTCCCTGGTTTCACCCCTCAGGGTTCGCCTGCTACGGGATGGCATTCCGGAATCCACCCACCGGGTGCATGCCGTGGTTTGCGATCAGCGGGGTCGGGTGCTGATGCGGGCCGGCGATCCCCAGCTCCTGGCCTTTGTGCGCTCGGCCCTGAAGCCCTTTCAGGCCACGGTCTACGTGAGCAGTGGAGCGGCCGAGCGCTACGGGGCCGGTGAGCGGGGGTTGGCGATCGCCTGCGCCTCCCACGCCGGCACGACGGCCCACGCCAGGGAGGCCTTTCGCCTGCTGTGGGGAGCTCAGCTGGATGTGGAACACCTGCAATGTCCACCGCCAGCGGAAGGGCTGAGCCCCCTGCTCCACAATTGTTCGGGAAAGCACGCGGCGTTTCTCGCGGCGTGTCGCATGCTCCATTGGCCTTTGGAGAGCTATCTGCAGGTGGAACATCCCTTGCAGCAGGAGGTGTTGAAGCGCGTGGGGGAACTGCTGGCCCTTCCCTCGGCTGAGTTGGTGGCGGCCCGGGATGACTGTGGAGCGCCCACCTTGCAGCTGCAATTGGCCCAGATGGCCCTCCTCTTCGCCCATCTCGGCGCCGGAACCCAACCGGATCTGGAGCGGCTGAGCCGAGCCATGTTGGCCCATCCCGAGCTGGTGGCTGGAGAGGGGCGCTTTGACACGGAGCTGATGCGATTGGCCCACGGACAGGTGGTGAGCAAAGGCGGTGCCGAAGGAATTCAGTGCCTCAGTCGCGTCGGGGAAGGCCTCGGTGTGGCCATCAAAGTGGAGGATGGCCACACCCGCGCCAAGCATGCGGTGGCTCTGCACCTGTTGCGCCAGCTGGACTGGCTCACCCCGATGACCCTCGAAGAGCTCAGCGAGCGTTTCTTGCTTCCCGCCCCCCACTTGCAGTTGGAGGTGCAGGGGGAGCTGCGCGCCTGATCCCGCCACCCTGGTACACTGATCTCACAACGCGGGGTAGAGCAGTCTGGTAGCTCGTCGGGCTCATAACCCGAAGGTCGCGAGTTCAAATCTCGCCCCCGCCACCAACTTCAACACCAGGAAAGCCTGGTTGTCACATTCATACCCACCCGGCCCAGGGTGGGTTTTTTGTTGTTCTGACAAGGTTTCCTGCGCCGCCTTTTTTTCGGCGTCCTCTGGTTGGCCGCCTAGCTTTGTAAAGCTCTCTGATAAAACTGATAGAGGCGGTTCATGTCCCAATAGGGAGTTGGTTCGTTATTGGTGAAACAGGCAGCGTGTTGGTAGGCGCGAAACAGGTCATCGTTCGCATCGATCTGGGCAATCGCCTCAATGAGCTCCTCATTGGAGCTGTAGTCCATCGCATTGATGAAAGAGTGGGGTGAAAAATCAGCGGCCACCTCTGGATTGCCCCAATAGATGGGGATGGCTCCAGCCAAAAGGGGATCAAGAATTTTCTCGGTGGTGTAGCCGACGGAACTTTCATTCTCAAAGGCTATGTTGAATTTGTAGTGTCGCAAGAATTTGATCTTGTTATCAACGGTGTACCCAGTATTGTTGAGCCAGCGCCCGGCTGAATCGACGTTCTTGAAGGCGTTGAGGGCATGGAAAAACTCATTGCGTTTCTGAGGCTTGCCATTGCCAAAGATGAAGCTGCAAAAGCGATCTCTGGGCTCAGAGAAGGATTCCTCCTTGATGCGATCAAGCAGAATTTGAAGCATCGACTCCGTGCCCTCAGGCAGGCCTAGGCCGCGGGATTGATACCAGGCATGGTAGATGTAAACAGGAAGCCTGAAATTGCGGGGATCGTTTGTGAGGTCAAAGCTGATTGAGAAGTCGCATGCGCTGTAATCGGGTTGCACGTTTTCCCCGGTATAAAATATCTTTCGACAGTTGAATTTTTTATGGCGATCGCCGAAAACAGAATAGATGAGCACGTCCGGCCAAAGCTTGGTCAGTTTGTATCTGATCCCCGAGGCGTTGAGTGTATGAATAAAAAAGTTGTTTTTTGGATTGAAATCGGCCCAGAAATCTTCAAACCACAAACGTATCATATTAATTGCTTGCCCAATTTGTCATTTAACTGTTGAGATCGTAAGTTGAGCTTGTCGGATCTGGCAAGATCTGGCTCGTTCCGGTGCATGGATGGCTTCACACGCGCGCATGACGGCCACTCTGGATCCTGTGGATGCGGTTGTGGTGGGCGCTGGGGCCTGCGGCGGGGTGGCGGCGATGGTGCTCGCGGAGGCGGGCTTGCGGGTGCTGGTGCTCGATGCCGGGCCGGATCTTGCCCCGGGTCGCGCCCTGGGCGGCGAGCCTCTCAACAGCCTGAGGCGCGTCGCCTTCCTGGCCAGTGGCCGCAACCGCTTGCAGGCAAACCACCCTGGCTACTGGAAGCACAATCCGGCGCTCTACATCGATGAACGCCGCCACCCCTACCTCACCCCAGAGGATGCCCCCTATCTCTGGAGCCGCGGCCGACAGGTGGGTGGAAAGTCTCTGACTTGGGGAGGCATCACGCTCCGGTTGTCGGATTACGAGTTCAAGGCTGGCCAATGGGATGGGCTGAGCCGCTGCTGGCCCATCGGCCACGCCGATCTCGATCCCTACTACTCCCGTCTCGAGCGGCTGCTGGGAGTGCATGGCCAGCGGGATGGCTTGGCTCAGTTGCCCGATGGCGACACCTTGGCCCCCCTGCCACTCACCCCGGGTGAGCGCCTCCTGCAGCGCGCCGTGGCCAAAGAATTGGGGCTGCCACTGATCCCCTCGCGGGGATTCGCCACCCACGTGCGGTCAACGGATGGGCCCTGGCCTCGCTCCAGCGCTCAGGGATCCACTTTGGCCCGGGCTCTGGCGACGGGGCGGGTGCAGGTGCGTCCTTTGGCCGCGGTGAGCCATCTGTGGATGGATCCCGCTGGGGAGCGCGCCAAGGGTGTGGTGCTGGTGGAGGGCAGTGGAGGCAGGAGGGAGCGACTGGCAGCTGATCTGGTGGTGCTATGCGCCTCCACCATCGAAACCTTGCGAATTCTGCTGCTCTCCCAGGCGGGTCTCGATGGCCCACCCCTGCTCGATCCCTCTGGCGCGTTGGGCTGCCAGTTGATGGATCACATCTCCACCAGCTGTTTTTTCAGCTTGCCGGTGGCGCACGCCCCTTCCGCAGTCGCAGAACTCTCTGGGGCTGGCAGCTGTTTTCTGCCCAACACGTTGTTCGGTGAGCATGCCGCCCCCGAGTTCGCGCGAGGATATGGCCTCTGGGCGGCCGTTCAGCGCTTCGACCCGCCCTCTTTCCTCAAGCGACGCCCTGGCGAGGCCCTGGGCTTTTTGATCGGCCACGGGGAGGTGCTTCCCTCGCTTGAGAATCGCGTCAGCTTGTGTTGGGATCGGCAGGATGCCCTGGGGTTGCCTGTGCCCTCGATCGCCTGCCGTTGGGGAGACAATGAGCGACGGATGGTGGCCCACATGGAGGGCCGGATGCGGGCCGTGGTGGCGGCCGCGGGGGGGGACATCCAACCGCTGGAGGATTTGGTGAAGCTCCCTCTTCTGGAACCGTGGGTGAAGGGCAGTCCAGCCCTGGGGAGCGGCGCTGCCCCGCCCGGGTACTACATCCATGAGGTCGGGGGTGCCCCCATGGCGAGCCATGAGGAGGCTGGGATGGTGAATCCGTGGAATGCCTGCTGGCGTGCCCCGAACGTGTTGGTGACCGATGGCGCTTGCTGGCCGAGCGCGGGATGGCAAAGCCCCACCCTCACTCTGATGGCCCTCACCTGGCGGGCTTGTGAAGCGGCCCTCCGCAAGGGCCGCGGAGGTGAGTAGGCGGAGTGGCATCAGGGGTGGTGAGGATGTGCTCACCTCTGGCTGGATGTGGTGTCAATCACCACAGAACCCATGCCTCACTTTCCAGAAAATGATTGAGCGACCTTAAACGGGTCGGGCAAGGGAGAAATCACCGGCGGAGGTTGGCCCCTCCGCTTTTTTTTGTGCCTGCGTCGCCCTGCGTGTTCTGCAGCCGAGGCATTGGTGGATGGCGACCATTCAAGGCTCAGAGAAGAGCCCCGCCAGGTAGTGGTCCCGCACGGTGCTGTCGCTTGAGCCGTTTTGGAACAAAAAACCCGCCAGGGCTGAGGTGATCACGCTGTACTGATCCCAATGGGGGTGATTGCGGATGAACTCCCGCATCCCTTCAAACAGCGCCTCTGGCACCTCGGCCTCCAGGCTCACGCTGGTATTGGCGGGTGGCAAGGGGAATGTGCAATGGTCCTCCAGTCCCTGGCGATCGAGGGTTGAGGCCTCTGCAAGACCTGCCGTCCTCTCATCGTCTGGATCTTTCACAGGGCGCGGGCGTCATGCAGCCCAGTACGCCACAGCCCAGCCGCTTTCGTCAAAGCCCCCCCCTCAGGCAGCCAAGCGGTGCCTCACGAGCTGAGATCGCCTCTGGCCATTGGGATTCTTGAGGGAGCACCGGGTGTGGTTCACCCTGCTGGGCTGTTGGCAAAAGCTTTGTCAAGGACCTGGCGGGATCTTGCCCGCTTTCCACAGGGCGGGGTCTCCGCCGCTCGTTTGACGGAGCGGATGGGGAAAACCCCGCCCAAGGCTGGGGGAAACGGGGCCGCAATGGGGAAAAACCCGATCCATAGAAATGTCTTAACGATTTCCAAATGATTGGCCGGCCTCAAGCTGAGACCGTTCTTCCCTCAGGCTTTGTGGAGGGTTTGGGGGCCCAGGGGGTGATGGGCATGGGGGTAGAGAGGGTGGTGGTGGTGGTGCGCCGACTCGGAGTGGTCCTTGGGTTGGGCCCCGTCTTCGCTTTGACAGGCGCCGGTGCATTCCCGCTCGCACAGGTGGCAACTTTCCATGGAGCCCTCCACATGGTGGTGGTGGCTGTGCTGTGGATAGCCCACTTCCCTCTCAAAACCAAGCACTTGGGCCCTGTATTTGCAGAGGGAGCAATTCATGGCGTTGCTGCCCTCCATCACCTCCTGCAGGCGCTCCTGAAAGGTTTGCAACACCTGCGGGTGGTCTCCCAGGTAGGAGGCATGAAGAAGTTCCACCTCCGGGTGCTCGGCAGCAACCGCATTGCTGTGTTGCACGATGCGGCTGACCAAGACACCGGAAAAGAGAAAGTATGGAAAAACCACGATGCGCCGAAAGCCCAGCCGCATCACGTGGCGCAGCCCCGGTTCCACCAGAGGAAAGGTGACGCCCGAATAGAGGGTTTCTCCCCAGCCAAAGCCGAATCCCTCGACCAACATGCGCGTGACTTTGGCCACATTGGAATTGGCGTCGGGATCGGAGGATCCGCGGCCCACCACCACGAGCAGGGTGTCGTGCAGGGGCACCAACTCTCTCCCCTCCTGGATGGCCTGGCTGTCAGCTGAATCAAGGCAGCTGCGGATCCGGGCTCCAGCGGCCTGAATCATGCCCAGGTCCACCCCCAGCTCGCGGCCGTAGTCCACCCGCAACCCTGTTTCGGCGGCAAAGGTGTTCAGCACAGATGGAATGTCGTTTTTGGCATGGCCTGCGGCAAACAACATCGCAGGCAGGGCCAGGATGTGTTGCACGCCCTGGCTCTGGAGGCTTTCCAGCCCGTCGCGCAGGATCGGCCGGGCAAATTCCAGATAGCCATGGGCGACAGGCACAGGATGGAGCCGCTCCTGCAGCTGCCGGGCCAAATCGGCAAATTCAGCCACGGCCAATCGATTGCGGCTGCCATGGCCGCAAATCATCACGCCGATCGGGCCGTTAGGGCCAAGGAGGGCGGTTTGCGGGCTGTCGGGAGAGGAGGAGGTCATGGAGCCAACCACATAGGGAGACCCTATTCCGCCTATCGCAGCGGGGCGAGGTGAGCCATGGCGGCGGAGCTTAGATTTCCCTCAGCCTTGCCCGCCGTGACCCTTCGTCTCCCCCCCTACCAACCCCTTCCCCCTCCCGATCCCCACCTTCCGTTCATCGAGGTGCGGGTGGCTGATTTGCAGCCCACTCAGATGTGCGTGGGCTTGGCTGAGGTGAGGAGCCGTCAACAGGATTTCTCAGCGGAGAGTCCAAAGGAGCGGCGCGACTATCTCACCGGCAAGCCTGTTCCGCTGGTGCGGGGGGGCGAGGGCAGGTTTTGGATGGTGGACCGCCATCACAGGCTGCGGGCGCTGGTGGAGTTGGATCCTGAGGCCACAGCCTTCGGCTATGTGGTCCTGCAGCTGGCTGAGGCCTCTCGCTCTCAAGTGCTGGAGGATTTGCATCGCCGTGGTTGGCTCTACCTCTATGACGGCAGGGGCGTCGGTCCTCTTCCCTCCCTTGCTCTGCCGCAGACGCTGTTGGATTTGCAGGATGATCCCTACCGCAGTCTGGTGTGGAAACTGAAGCGGGAAAAGCGCATTGCTCCCAAGCCGCTCATCCCTTTTCATGAATTCCGCTGGGGGGCTTGGCTGCGCCGGCGTCCCCTGCCGCCGTTCACTTCTGATCAACTGGAGCCGGCGCTGCCAACGGCGCGAGCCTTGGTGGTGTCACCGGCGGCCTCCCACCTGGCTGGTTGGCTGGGTTCTGGGGGCAGCGGATAGCTCTCTGCGGAGGATTGGGGGAGGCCATGGTCGTGGCTTCCAGGTTTAGAAGGCATGATGACAGGGCCCTTGAAGTGAGTTTGCCCATGGTTGACAACAGCCAGAGTGAATCCGCCTTTGATCAGGCAAGCTTTGAAGAGCAAAGCTCTAGACGCTCCCGCCGCAGGCTTTGCCTGCTGCTCGATGGGGGCTCATTCGCTCTCTTTTCGATCTTTTTAGTGCGTTTGCTCTCCGTGTTGCTGGGGAGCGATCCGAACAATACAAGGTGGCAGGCTGAATTTGTTGATGTTTTGGTCAATCAGGCCCAGATTGCTTTCCTTGGATTTGTTTTGCTTCATTTGGCCTCATTTGTTCAGCCACACCATGACAATCTGCGTCGTCGGCTCCGATTGGTGCGCACCCTGGCTGTGATTCCAGTGATTGGTTTTTTGCTGCTGATCCCCCTGCAAATCACTAGTTCCTACGGAGATTTCTCGGCGGCTCAGACCAGGCGAACAACCTATCTTTCCCAATCGGTTCGCCTCACTGAACTTCGCGAGGCAATTCGACAATCCCAGAATGTGCAAGATCTGAATGTGCGCTTGCAATCACTTCTGGAGCCTCCCCTGACAGGGGATGAATTGAACAAACCGCTCACCCTGTTGCGGCAAAACTTGCTGAAGGAAAATCAGGCTCGCCAAGACGCGATCACCCAAAGTTTAAAAACAAATTTGGAGAACATTGATCCCGTGAGCGTTGTGATTGGTCGGGTGGGCTCAGCCCTGGGTTGGGCTCTGGCCTTCGCTGCGGGGGCAGTGCCTTGGGGATCGCGCTCCACCCTGATGGAGAGGGTGCGGCGCCGCTGATCGGTTCAACGGCGGTTGCGGGGCGGCTGACCATCGCCCTGGTGGAGCAGTTGTTCCCATCGGCGGAGTTGCCGATCTGCCAGCCAGGCTGCCACAACCACCGCCAAGCCCGCCCCCAGAGCCCAGTAGGTGTGCCACCAAGCCACCGCGACGATGGCGAGCCATGGCAGCAACATCAACCCTTGACGCCAGCGGCGCAGTTGGATGAGGGCCCCGGCGCAGGCACGGCAGTGCTCCGTATGGCTGTGATAGCGCTCCATCAGGCTGTCGCGCTCGAGTCGGGGCGGCAGATCTTGGCCTGGGAAAGGCACGCCGCCGTGCTCCATCACCCACTGATGCAGGGCCATCACGTAGCGATCCGCGCGGCTGGCCAAATAGCAACTGCGGCTAAGGTTTTCGCTGCCTCCCCGCTGGGCGAGCACCCTCTCCTGCCAATGCAGAAAGAGTTGGTCGTCTTCGAGCACCACGTGGTTGCCCAAGTGTTGGAGCCAGGTGGGGCGAAGGCGGAGCAGCCAGGGGGCCAATGGCGAGCGGAACTGGAAGGGGAAGCGAGCAAACACCCGGCAGAATCCCGGGCGGATGGGGGTGGCATACACCACGGTGAGAATGCGGGCAAAGCTTGGGGCTGTGAGGTCGTGCCACATCAGGCAGGGCGCCGTGAAGGTGGTGGCCTGGCTGCCAAGCTTTCCCTTGCGCGGCCCTTCTGGCCACAGGCCCGAAAAGCCAGAGGCGTCCGCATGCACCAGTTCAAGCTCAACGGGGCCGGCGTTTTCCCGCCGCCCCACCGTGGCGTGGTGGGTGAATGGCACATGGCTCACGTCCAACACGTTCTCCAGCAGGGTGAGGGCGTCGTAGGGGAGATCGCGGAAGGTGTCCTGCAGGAACCAGGGCCGCTCGCCAGGGCCGGGGGGCTCCTCGAGCTGGGGCACCAGGGGCAGGGGTGTCGTTGAGCTGTCGTTGGGATCGCCTGCAAAGACAAAGAGCAGGCCCTGCCCGGTGGCCGTGGCGTAAGTGCGGCAATGGCTGCGGGAGCTCTTGAGCCGCGCGGCCTTGCTCTCCGATCCCGCCTCCTCAGGGGACCCGGCTGCGCAGGCCTGGGGGATGGCGGTGCAGTGGCCATCGCCGCGAAAGGTCCAGCCGTGGTAGGGACATTCCAGCTCGCCATCGTCGTTGAGCCGTCCTTCCGAGAGGGGCACCAGCCGGTGGGGGCAGACATCGGCGAAGGCGCGCCATTGCTCGCTGGCCTGATCCCACCACAGCACGAGGTCATCCCCGAGCAGGGTGAAGGCGGTGGGGCGGCCGCGATCGAGATCGGACAGATAGGCGACGGGGTACCAGCTGCGCCGCCAAGGAGAGTGCGGCGTTGCGCTGGCCGTGTCCGCAACCCGGGGGGCGGGAATGGTGGACGTCATGGGTGGATGGCAAACCTCAACCAGACACGCGCTTTGGCTTCTTCACATCATGGCGCCGTGCTTTCGAGGCCGTTGGCAGAGGATGGGATGGCTGCCATGGCCAGCTTGCCATCGAGAGGTTGGTGGCGTTGCCCTGGAGATGGGATGAATTGTTAAGGATCATCCTGGCATTTGCCAAGTGCGCGTACGTTTTGGGAATAGAAGAGTCTTTGCTTGCCAATGAGCCAGTTCTCTGCTGATCAATCCTCTGGATGTGAGCGGATCAAGCAGGGGATCGCCAAGGGGAAGGCTCTACCGATGCTGCCTGCGATTGACTATGGCAGCACGGCAAGCCATGGGGCTCCGCCCATTCACTACCAAAACCATGATGCTCGGCTGGGCATTGATTTTCAGGTGGGCAAATTCCCCTTTGAGCAACTGCAGGCCATGGATGCGAGGTTGGTCACCATTGCGCCAGGGTCTAGCAAAGCATCGCCACGCCCACGAATCCATTTTCGTGGTGCTGGAGGG
Organism: Cyanobacteriota bacterium; assembly: GCA_035284785.1. GTDB lineage: Bacteria > Cyanobacteriota > Cyanobacteriia > PCC-6307 > Cyanobiaceae > Cyanobium. The sequence continues at coordinate 54,275 of JAYKHK010000024.1, forward strand.
GGAGGCAGTGCTCCACATCGAGGGTGAGGAGCTTCCTCTCGCTCAGGGCGATCTGGCTTACGTGCCCCGTTGGGCTGTTCACCAAACCCGCAACCGCTCCAGCGATTGCCTGCTGCGCATACTCGCCATCACCGACTTTGCTCTCACCTCATCGCTGCTTGGCGATTACGACAGGCAGACGCGACTGAAAGAAAATGGTTGTCAGGTTTCGCCATGAGCCGGATCGTGCCCGCACGAGTGATCGAATCCCGGGATCGGCGGTTTCGCAACAAGCAACACTCGCCGAATCGCTCCCGGATTGTCGGCAGCAACTACGTTGGGGATCTGATGCAGCAAGCTCTCAAACATCGTGCCGTTCTGCATCCCTATCTGCTGGCAATGGCCAACGGTGATTTGCCTGATCTTCGTGGCGCTGTGTGCGATTTTGCTTGCCATTATCATGGCTATTCATCCCATTTCCCCCGCTATCTCACTGCCTTGATTTCCCGGTTGGACGCACCGGAAGACCGCCAGCCGCTCTTGGACAATTTGAGCGAGGAAAGCGGTTGCTACCCCCCTGCAGACTTGGACCGATTGGCTGCCTGTGGCATCCAGGCGGAGTGGGTGGTCCATGTGCCGCACCCGGAGTTGTTTCGGCGTTTTCGCCTGGCCCTTGGGGTGGCCGACGCTGCTTCCGCCAAGGAGCATCTCGAAGTGGTGGCCTGGCGGGAGCAGCTGCTTGGCTTGATCAGCCATGGCTCCGCCGCTGAAGCGGTGGGAGCCCTTGGCTTGGGCACCGAAGCCATTGTGCCAGCCATCTACCCGGCCTTCATCCAGGCTCTGCAGAGGCTTGGCGATGTGACTCCACGCGATGCGGTGTTTTTTGCCTTGCACACCCTGGTCGACGACCACCACCAGGCCACCTTGAAGGCTCTTGCCTGCAAGCTGGCGATCCGTCAGCGTGGGAGGCATGAGTTGGCGGTGGGCATGATCAAAGCGCTGGCACTTCGGGATGCCTTCTGGAGCTGGCTGCACCAACGGGCTCTGGCCATGGAGCCCGTTTGAGCGGGCCCATGCCAACCACCAGGGACCTCTACAACGCCAGCGCGACCCATTGGAGCCGGGAGCAAGCCTTGCTGTTGAGTGACTTCACGGCTCGCCCCCGGGTGCTGGAAGCGATGGCTCCGGTGCAGGGGCTGGAGGTGTGGGACCTGGGCTGCGGCGAGGGCTACATGGCTCGTGCCCTTCTGCGCGCCGGTGCCCGTCTGGTGCGCGGTTTTGACATCTCGGAACAGATGGTGACGCAGGCGCAGATGGCGTCAACGCCCGCCGGTGCGGCCGTTTACGAGCGCAGGGATCTGGGGGATCAAGGCCAGTGGCCCGAGGGGCGCTGCGATGCGGCCGTCGCTGTCTTCCTGTTCAACTACCTCAGCCTTGCCCAGCTGGAGGGGGTGTTGCGCGGGGTGCGCAAGGCGCTGCGACCCGGGGGGCGCTTTGTGTTCACAGTGCCCCATCCCCTCTTTCCTTTCCTCTGCCGCCAGGAGGCCCCCTTCTTTTTTGATCCAGCCGGGCAGACCTACACCAACAGCGCCGACGCCCTGTTCGAGGGTTGGATCTGGCGGCGGGATGGTGAACGTGTCGCCGTGCGGTGCCGGCACAAAACAGTCGCTGATTATTTCGCCGCTTTGGAGCGCAGCGGCTGGCTTGGATTGCCACGGGTGGAGGAGCTTGGGGTCAGCGATGCCCTCGTGCAGGAGGACCCAGCCTTTTTTGGCCCCCTGGCCGGTCTCCCCCTTCACCTGTTGTTTGCCCTGACGGCATGAAGGCACCCTGCTCCCATCCGCTGGCATGGACGGCGATGGAGCTGGCGGCCGATCCGGCCTGGACCCTCGGGGCTGACAGCAGGCTGGAGGGCCTCCTCGCCTCGCTCTCGGCCTGGGCGGCGCTGCAGCCGGATCCCGAAGAAGCGTTGGCCGCTGGATCTTGGGCCGCCACCCACCCTCAGACGAGCACCCTGTTGCGCCAATGGTGCCAGCCGCTGCAGGAGCAGTTGCAGCGGGGACGCGGGGTGGTGCGATTGACGGGGCTCGAGGGGGTGAAGGAGGGGGAGCTGCGCCTGCTGGTTTTGGCGATTGGCCTGGCGTTGGGCCAGCTGGATCGCACCTACGGGCTGCTCCATGCGGTGCGTGATTCCGGCCAGTCCCATTTGGATCGGCCCATCCCTGTCTCCCAAACCCGCGCTGCCCCAGGCATGCACACCGACAGCTCTCAGCGGCTGGTCCACCCCCGCTGGGTGGGCCTGGCCTGCGTGCGCCCTGCCGCCAGCGGTGGAGCCTCGGCCCTGGCATCGGTGCGCACGGTGCACGGGCATCTGTTGCAGGAGGACCCAGCCCTGGTGACGCGCTTGAGCCGCTGCTTCATTCGCGATGTGGTGACACCAGGCGGAGATCGGGATCGTCAGGCGATCTTGGCCAATGCTTTTCCGATCTTTTCAGGATCGCCCGCCGATCCCACCATGCGCTACATGCGCTACTGGATTGAGAAAGGGCAGCAGGAGGCAGGCCATCCCCTTGACCCGGGGGCCTTGGCTGATCTGGATCGGTTGGATGCCGCCTTGAACGCACCAGAGTTTCGCCATGAGTTTCTGTTGCGGCCGGGGGATGTGCTGTTGCTTGACAACCACCGCATTGCCCACGACCGCACGACCTACCGCGATGAGCCTTCGCAGCCAAGGCTCATGCTGCGGCTCTGGCTGAACGCGGACGCTTCGGCGCCCAGTCGGCGCTGAACTGGCTCAGCCCTCTCCGCCCTCCCCTCCTTCGCCGCCCTCGCCCCCTTCTCCGCCTTCGCCCTCTTCCCGTTCCTTGTTGTCGTTCTCCTTGGAGGGTTGAACGTTTTGACCGGCGGGTGCGGATTTCATCGCATCGCCACCTTGCTCCCCCTCCTCCCGGCCGGGATTGCAACCCGCCAGGGAGGTCACCAGGCCGGTGGTGGCTAGAAAGAGTGCAATGCTCTTGCGCGGCGTCATGGCAGCTGGGGCAGGGGAAAAAAAGCCACGAGAATGGCTGAATCCATTGAAGGCCGGGCGGCTCGTCCAGCCCAGCCCCGGGGCGTTGACCGATGCAATTCTTTCTTGAGCCCTTGCTGCCTGCCCGAGAGGCGGAGCGGTTTTCCCAGCTGCTGGAGGCGGCCCCCCCTGAAGCTTGGCGGCCAGGGCAGGAGACGGCGGGTTGGCATGCGCGCGCGGTGAAACGCAACCGACAGCTGGATCGTCAGTCGCCCCTGCACGGGCAGCTGGAGGCGGAACTCTGTGCTGCTCTCAATGCCCATCCGCTGGTGCAAGCGGCCGCCTTTCCTCGCCGGATCCATGGCCTGCTCTTCAGCCGCATGGGCCCTGGGGAAGGCTACGGGCGCCATGTGGACAACGCCTGGATGGCCGGCGGCCGCGCCGATCTCTCCTTCACCCTTGCCCTGGGCGCGCCAGAGCGCTACCGGGGTGGAGAGCTGGTGTTGGAAAGCCCCCACGGCGAGGAGCCGATCCGCCTGCCGATGGGCCACGCGATTGTGTATCCGAGCACCAGCCTGCATCGGGTCGAGCCGGTGAGTTGGGGGGAGCGGCTGGTGGCGGTGGGTTGGATCGAGAGCCGCATCCGCCACAGCGCCCAGCGGGAGCTGCTGTTTGAGCTGGATACGGCGCGGCGGGCCGTGCATGGCCAAGAGGGAAAGGGCGAGATCTTCGATCTGATCAGCCGCAGCTACAGCAATTTGCTGCGCTGGTGGGAACGATGAGCGGCTTGGGCCTCCTGGGCGCGGCCCTGGCGGGCGTGGCTGCGGGAGTGGTGAACGCCCTGGCGGGTGGGGGCACCCTGATCAGCTTTCCGGCCCTCACAGCCCTCGGCCTCCCCCCCCTGATCGCCAACCTCACCAACACCGTGGCCCTCACCCCTGGTTATTTGGGCGCGGCCTGGGCCCAGCGGCGGGATTTGAGCGGGCAGGGCGGGCGGGCCCGTTGGCTGGTGCCCGCTGCCCTGCTGGGGGGCCTGGCGGGTGGCTGGCTGCTGCTGGTGAGCGAGGAGCGGCTGTTCACGGCCCTGGTGCCCTGGCTGATTCTGGTGGGTTCGCTCCTGTTGGCGCTGCAGGATCGCCTCGGTGCGCTGGTGCGGGGGCGATCTCCCTCCGCTGGCCGCAGGGGCCTGCCCCTGCTGGCGCCGGTGGCGGTGGCCCTGGCAGCGGTGTATGGGGGCTACTTCGGGGCTGGCCTGAGTGTGATCCTGTTGGCGGCGCTGGCCCTCACCCTGGAGGACAGCTTCGTTCGCTTGAGCGGGTTGAAGCAACTCCTGGCGCTGGCCACCAATGTCAGCGCCGCCGTGGTGTTCGTGGGCAGCGGACGGGTGGCCTGGGACATGGGGCTGGCCCTGGCCGGTGGAGCGGTGCTGGGTGGGGGACTGGGGGGCGGGCTGGCCCGTCGGCTGAACGGCGAGGCGCTGCGCTGGGTTGTGGTGGTTCTGGGCCTGGCGATTGGGCTGGGCTTGTTGCTGCGCTGAGGGCGCCAGTTGTGGCTTGGCCTGCCCGCGCGTGCTCGCCATTCGGTAGCAATGCCAACAGGGCTGCCCCCCGGGGGCTCCATAGGGTCCGCCAGCTGTTGCCTGCTTGCCTGTGGCTCTCTCCCCCCTCACCCCCACCCTGTTGGCCGCGAAGCAGCGCCTCGGCGTGAGCTTTGCCGAGCTTGGGGCTCGCCTCGGGGCAGATGAAGTGTGGGTGGCGGCCTTGCTTTACGGGCAGGCCACGGCCACCGCCGAGCAGGCGGCCACCCTGCTGCAAGCCCTGGAATTGGACGCCGCCCTGGCGCCCCAGCTCACCAGCTATCCGGTGAAGGGCGCCTTGGATCCCGTGCTGCCCACCGATCCGCTGTTGTATCGCTTCTACGAGATTCTGCAGGTGTATGGCCTGCCCTTGAAGGATGTGATCCAGGAGAAATTCGGTGACGGCATCATGTCGGCGATTGATTTCACCCTCCGCGTCGAGAAGGTGGAAGATCCGAAGGGCGATCGGGTGAAGGTGACGATGAACGGCAAGTTTTTGCCCTACAAAACTTGGTGAGTCGCTCCGCGGTTCGGTTGCATTGCCTCAGATGAGGAGGCGATTGCTTCAATGCCATTGATGAGGCAAGCTGGTTCCAGTGGAGGTTGGCCCATGCCCGCTGCAAGTCGCTCGCCGGAAGCGGCCCGCGCTCTCGATGAAAGCGTGGTGTTGCGCAAGGCGCTTCAGCGGGCGGGGGAGGAGCTGGGCCTCAGTGCCCAGGAGGTGGCTCAGGCCGTGGGCAAGAGCCGCACCTTTTTTGAAACCGCCCGGGCCCAAACCCGCATCGACCCCCACACCCGCCAGATGATCGCCCTGGTGTTGCGCCTGCACCGCAGCCTCTCGGCCCTTGTGGGGGATGACATCAGCCTGATGCGGCACTGGATCGCCACCGCCAATCGCCACACGGGCGGATGCCCCCGCGATCAGCTCCAGGATCCTCAGCAGCTCGTGGAGCTGGTGCAATATCTCGATGCCATGCGCAGCCGCCCGTGACTCGGCGGGGCACGGTGGATCTTCAGGCGCTCACGCCGCTGGAGGGTGTGGTGTTGCGCCTGGTGGAGCAGCAGGGGGTTCAGGCCACCCGCCGCCTCACCGACAGCCTGGATGAGCAAGCCTGGCTGGAGGACTTTCTGGAGGAGAGCAAGCCGGAGTTGCCCGATCCCCAGGAATGCCCGCTGCGGCATCGCTTGCTGCTCACCCCATTTCGCTACCGCAAGCGGTGTGGATCCAGGTTTGGCCTTCGCTGGGAGCGGGGGCTGTTTTATGGCTCTCGCAGCCGGCTCGGTTGCCTGCAGGAGGGCGCTTATTACGAATTGGTGTTTCAAAACGGCCCGGAGTTGCCATTCCCGCGCCCGGCTTCGATGCGCAAGACGCTCTTCCATGTGCAGGTGAGCACGGCAAGGGGACTCCAGCTGCAGTGCCAGAAGGGGCAGGCGCTGCAGCGGCGGCTGCGGGATCCTGAGGATTACAGCTTTTGCCAACAGCTGGGCCAGCAGATGCGGGGGGCGGGGATTGCGGCGTTTGAGTATCACTCCGCCCGCAGCCGGGAGCCTGTGGTGCAATTCGGGGCCCTCAGCTGTGGGGTGTTCGTCACCACCCCGTTCGATCAGGTGGAGGTGCAGCTGGAGGCCAGCCGGCAGGAGGTGGCCTTTCGCTGCCTGGATGACAACCGCGTGCACCACTTCGCGATCGATCCATTCCTGGTGAATGGCGACTTGCCCGCGCCAGCCATCTGAGGCCGCCGCGGCTCCTGCCTCAGCCCACAAACCTTCCGTAGAGCCAGCGCACAAAGCCCCCGAGCACGGGCACCGGGCCGAAGGTGGGGCCCACGAAATCGAAGTAATCGCGGTGGTCGCAGATCTTGCCCTCCCCATCCAGCCGCAGCCTGGAGGTGCCCGGGTAGAGGAATTCGATCCCCTTGATCTTCAGCCCCATCTCCCACTCGATGAAAGCCACATCGCCTTCGATGGCGACGGCAGCGGGCACCAGGCTCACGTCATCGCACCGCTTGAGCAAACCCTCCTGGGCGTTCAGGTAGGCGTCGATGCCTTGGTGCTCCTGGGTGGGGTCTTGGAAATGCACGTTGTCGGCATAGAGGGCGCGCCACTGCTCCGGCGTCGGGCCCGGGGTGCCGTAGGGCTTGGTGAAGAGGGCGCGGAGGGTGGCGGCATCCATGGCGGGTTGGGGGAGGGGCCGCAAGGGGTGCGGGGATGGGGAGGTTGGGCAATGAGTAGGGGTGAGCCTCGGCGCGGATTAACGTGGTTCTTGTGATGGTCTGCGCGGTGCGGTGCGCTGGCGTGGATGGCCTTAGCAGGCTTGCCAAGTGGGCAGCTTGAAGACACAAGCTACCGCGTCTATGAATTGCAGGTGTTCAGATCTCATTCGATGGCGGCGTCATAGCGGCGACGATTGATTTCATCCTCCCTGTCAAGGAGGAGGATCCCACGTGCATCCAGGTGAGGGTAATGACGAATGGTCAGCGTCAAGAGCCTGTCTGAAATGATGCATTGGATTTTCGGGAGTCTCAGATTTTGACCACCCCAGATCTACATCAGCAATGGCTTGACGACAGAGGGCTGCAAGCACCTTTTCCCTGGCATCATCCATGTTAAGAAGATATTGAATTAAACCTTTGGGGGGGCATTGGGACTCAAGACGATGGGCAAAATTGTCCTTGCTTAAAAGCTTGGCGAGCTTGCTAGCCATGTAATCATAACCGTAGGATTGGGCATCTAAACTTGCTCCCAGGGCTTTGATTCCAACTTGCCAGCCAATTGCTGAGCGGTTAAGATTGCTCTTGCTTCCAAGCTCTTCTCCCCCCTGGATCGAGAGGGCTCCAAGCATGAAAAGGTGAATCGGTCGCTCTTGCTGTTTTCGTTCCGCCAGAATCTCTCTTGCCTCACAGAGTGCAAGCAAGGCAGGATTGTTCGCCCATAATCCGCCATCAGTGTAGTATGCGAATATTTCACTCTTTTCCAGCTCGTTTCCGAGGCCATACTTGGCCTCGGAAAGCTTAGCGATGGATCGCAGAATCGGGGCTGCTGTTGATGCGCGGCAGATGTCTACGAAGGTGCGTTGTCCATCACGATCATTTAGCCTTGAGAGATGGGGCGTTTTAAACACAACAGGCTTGTTGCGATTGAGGTCTACGGATGGAACAACCATGGCTATTTTACGATGATGATAGTTTTCTCCAAGGGTGATCTTGCCAAAGGCTTCGGTTAAAGCTTCTCTCAACGATTGATCGCCTGAAGATAGACCCAACCCAAACGCACGGGGGATGTATTGAAGAAGGCTATTGGCTCGCATCCATTGGTGAGGAAAGATTTTTTTTCCATAGTCTCTATACAGCTGCATCACCTTGTCCATTGGTACATGCAAAGCTAAAGCTGCAGCAACAATGGAGCCTGTGCTCGTGCCGGCAATCAGATCAAAGCACTTTCCAATATCAATCCTGGTTGACCCATGGTCTGGGGCCTCACCTTGTCGGGCGCCAATGATTCGATGGGCAAATGTGTGGAGATAGGCTGCTTGATACATGCCACGCATTCCACCTCCATCAAGCGTGAGTACTCTGAATGGTTGTTTATCTTGAGCAGCCATTGCGTTTCAATTGAACAATGTGGGACAAATCTAGCAAGAAGAGCTGATGATAGTTTTTCTGTTGCTTCGAATCCAAAGAACCAATAACAACACAAGGGCAAACAATACCTGTCGAAGATCACCGGCAATCCCGACGGGAATCCCGATGAAGCGCAAGCCTTCAGGAAGCACAACCAAGAGGCTGACAGCAGGGAGAAGTGAGGATGCTTTGTCCATGCCTGCAATGATAACGATGGAGAGCAGCATAATGGAGTCGTTCAAATCAAAACTACTCGGGTCGATGTAAGCGATGTAAGAGGAGTAAAAACAACCTGGTAGCGCGGCCAGCCCAGACCCTAAAAGAAAAGATTGAAACTTAGCTAAATTGACATTTTTCCCAAGGCTTTCGCAAAAAATCTGATCTTCGCCAATGGCCAAAAGTAATCGGCCGAATGATGAGCGTCTAAGATTATTTGCTATGAAAGCAAAAAGCAAGTAAGCAATGACCACCACGCAAAGCCACTCCACTTTGCTTGAAATCGGACTGCCAAAAAGGATTGGTGATGGGATAGCGATGATGCCAAGAGGACCGTTGGTGAGGGTGGTGAGGTTCGTCAGTAGGGATGTGATGATGACTGCTATACCCATTGTGCACACGATGAAATAATCATCGATTGTTTTGCGGGCAAGAAAGGCAACGGGAAAGGCAAGCAGTCCGGAAGCAATCATTGCCACGGGTAGTGTCCACCAGAAGTTCATACCAAAACGGACGCAAAGAATTGCTGATGTGTATGCTCCGACAGCGCAGAATCCCGCATGGGCTAGTGAGATGAGCTTCGTGTAACTGCTGCTGATTGATAAAGAAATAGCGAGCATGCCATAAATCGCCACTAGGATCAGGACATGAAGGAGATAGTCCATTCTTCAGATGGCAATTTTGCGCAAGCGTCTGCCACTCATCCCGAGAGGGCGAACGAGAAGAAAGAGGATCATGACGATAAATGAGACTGCATGGATCCACTTGCCTCCAAGCAGAACAGCCGCCAGGTTATTGAGAAAAGCAATCAGAACCGCACCCCCGAGCAGCCAGGCAGGTTCGCCGATTCCGCTCACAATCATCGTCACAGCTCCCGCCACCACGATAGAGAATCCAAGTCCCGGCTCCAGGCCCGTATCCCATGCGACGAGAGAGGCTGCAAGCCCTGCAATGGAGGAACCGGCCATCACGGAAAACGAGCGAATCCGTTCTGGTCTCAGACCATAGATTCGAGCCAGCAATGGCTGATAGGAAACGGCCAAAAGTTTACGGCCACTTGCAGTGTATTTGAGGACGACAAACATCGAGAAAGAAACAAGGGAAGCATTGATCAGCATTGCCAGCTGTGGAAGGGTGAGATACGCGGCAGTGCCAATTTGTATTGGAAAATTGCTCGGCCCTGCAAAGCTCTTCACATCATCACCAAAGATGATCGAGAGGATGTGAATGCCAATGGTCAAGACAGCCAGGGAAGCGATAAGCGTCATGCTTGGATTCTTGGATTGTCGACGGATGGGTCCAAGCAAAGCCAATTCAATCATCAGCCCCATGAGTGCTGAGGCCATGACAGCTGCGGCTACTGCAAGAGGCAGGCCCACTTGGGGTTGGAGAGCCCAGGCCGCGTAGGCACCAACCAGGGCTGTGAACCCCAAACTGAGCGGAAAGCATCCTGTCGGCAGGTAGAGAAGGCTAACCGCCATACCAGCCATCAGATTCACCGCAGAGGATGCGAGCGTGTTAATCAGGAATTGCATGCTTAGTTGTATTGTTGCGCATGAACCAGCTGGAGTAACAAAGAGGTGTCAGCGTCTTGAATATGGGCGTACCGTGGGGAGTACCAGCGTTTGATTTCATCAAGTAGGGGAAGGATTGAAACTCCTCGAGAGTGGAAACTTCGAGCCTGCTTGATCCACTTGTTCAAGACCCAGCGGCGACTTCGGTTACTTTTCCCACTCAGTGTCGTGGCCCCATCTGCGTGAAGGAAAAGGAGGGCACACAACGTATCGACCAACCTGATTTGATCAGGATAGGTCAGGCTGAAGCCAGAGATAATTTGATTGACAAATGGCATCAGATGTCTAAATCGTGGCGTATGATGAATGATGCCACTTCCTTCTAGAATTGACTCTAATCGTTCGACACCAAAACCAGTTGCATGCATGAACTGTTTGGGAAGGGGCGATATTGAATAGAGAGAGTCTCGATTGAGCACCTCAAATTCATAGGCAACTGAGGTGACAAGTTCTAGAAAACGTCCGCAAGTGCATAGGCCTGGAAGGCATTGATTGCACGTGAGATTTTGTGTGCCAAGATCAACATAAAGTTCACAGCGGTAGCCACCAATGGGTTCCATGCTGTTGGCTACAAAGCCTTCTACGCCTGCCACGTCAACGATGCGTGAATCTGGAATGTCGAGGTGGTGCAGAATGTCAATGGCGACCGTGTCCTCTGGGAAAGGCCCGCAGCCAAGAACGTTTCCTCCTCCGAAACGTGTGGCCCAGAAGCGATCAGGGGGAATGGAGCAGGTCGTTGTTAAGAACTTAAAAATATGCTCCATTGTTGTCCATCGTCCATTCGGCAGAAATGAACTGCATGCGACCATTTCAAAAAAGGAGAGATGGGTTTTATCCCCAACATTGGGTAGATCCCAATACCGAACGCAGGGCTGACACACATGACAGAGATCTGGATAGCGGTGAGATTTGGAGTTGATTTCATCGATCAACAATGTTGGCCCAGCACTGGGGGTAAAGGCTGTACGAAAAAATGGACTGGTTAACGGTTCGTGAGGGACTTTTGGAAACAGGGCTTGGCTTTGATGGGAGAAGACGCTACCGATGAACGGTTCTATTGTGATTGTCATTGGGGAGGCGTAGGATTGATTGAACCATTAATTTCGTTGGGAGCAATTTTTCTTCCATCGAAATATACAGATATTCCTCCATCGGCTGAGATGCAGATTGACCAAATTTCTTTGTTCATATGGCTAATTGAAGTTATTCCTCGCGCAGTACGGTGGCGGGTGCCCTTGCCCAATTCGGTATCTCCTTGGACGACTCTGCCTTCTTTGATTGGCACAACAAAGACTTGATTCTCTATCCTAAGATTAGATAGGTTTATTAGCATGGATCCATCTGGAATCATCATCTCCACTAAGGACTGTGAGGTGTGGTCATATAGATGTCCTTCTCTCCAGTATGAGATCTGCTTGTCATTGAGTTCCGTTCTCATACCCTCTAAAATAGGGTGCTCGGATGCTGATGGATTATTGACAAAAATGATCATACCTCCACATCCAGGCCGGGCTGAGACGTGACAGATAGCCGCCGCCAAAGCAATTATTGAGGTCTTTTTATATGGCTCTAAGTCTGGGATGAGCTCATCAAATATATGACGCTCTAGCAACACCTTTAAATTGATGAAGCTCCAGTCTTTAATAAAATCTTTGTTACCTAGATATTCTAACTTAAAGTCTGTACGGGGGCTGAATTCAACTATGACTTTGCGATTGTAATATATCACAAGACGACCCTCGTCTACGGATACAATAGTCAATTTAGGGCACTTATGTGAAAGACTTAAAAAATATTCAGCAGGACCCAGTTCATCAGGTGAATTTTCAAGATCGTCAAGATTAAACTTTAGTTCGTCCTTTCTTTGTTCCTCTGGAAACGGAAGAGGATGCACTAAGGCAACATGATCATTGGAGGCCTCATCAAAGAACAAACCAGTTCGACCATCCATGAATAATGAATAATGGCTTTTGATCATGGTATGCCAACAGCTATGTTTGTTGCAATATTCTATAATTCTCCCATCACCCTTAGGGTTTGGATCCAGCTCTGATATGCATCTAAACCTACTCATTAAAATCTGATTGCCAATATAGGCAGTAAACTTTAATGAAGCCCCTTCGTGTTTCGCAAAACTAAGCTGTTGAAGCTGATCGAAAAGATTAGCGAGCTTAACAGCGGTCATTTCAGAAACACTTTCCTTCGTCACTACGTCATTCCATGGTTTAATCAGAGGGGCACGGCTTAATCCTTTTCTTTTAAGAAGTATCGAGTTCCGATAATCCGAAAAGACTTCTTGCAAAGTCTTAAGTAGATGCATTGGATGTCCCTGATTAAAACCCAAGGTAACCCCAACAACGTTGCCAGGCTCATCCTCAACCTCAAAAGCAAGCGATGTAATACTGCTCTTTGCAAAATACTGATATAAGCAAATCCCTTGAAGTGCTTTTAAGATATTCTTAGCATTTGTGCGAGTCTGCCTAGACCATTTGAGATCACCTCTAATTCTTTTTTCAGGAAGCAGAATATAATTAAATAAATTTATCCATTGGGCCCGAGCCTCTGAGCACTGGCTTGTATATCTGCAGTATGCATCTTCAATGCACTCAGATAGTTTATTAATCATGTATTCGCTGTCTTGTTCTTCAATCAAGCGCAACCGCGGAAGCCATGATACTAAAAATGAATCATCGACAATGTTGTTTTCCTTTGTAACTTTTTCAAAAAAGCTCTTTTGTAGTGTATCAGGTAAAAGCACTTGTCTAAGGGTGTTTGAGATCCTAATAACAGTCTTTTCAAATTTCTCCTTGAGAAATTTTCTTTCTTCAACAATTAGAAAGTCTTCTGTAGATCCTTCCTCTGCGAACTCAATTGTCAGCATTGAGTGCTCTATTTTCTTTTCTGATGAAAGTCGATTAAAGACAAACTCGTTTAATGTCCGATGTCTACCATAGATTTCAAAATATACTTCAAGAAGCTTTTGATGAAAGAGCCATGGATCACACTGAAGGCTACTTGGATTGCCTAAACAGCCATCGAGGGCTGCAGATAAGCG
>JAYKHK010000025.1:0-21744 GCA_035284785.1 Cyanobacteriota bacterium
GCGATGGAGAGGATACGGAATTGCTGGATTTGTTGGCGGGGGATGGGATGTTGCCAGCCGAGATGGTGGATGGGGAGTGTTTGAAGGGGGATTTGCGAGCGCTGGTGGAGCAGCTGCCAGAGCTGCAGGGGAGGGTGCTGAAGATGCGCTATGGGATGGAGGGCGAAGAGCCGATGAGCCTCACATCCATTGCCAAGGAATTGGGCATGAGTCGCGACAAAACGCGCAATCTTGAACGTCGCGCCTTGGAGGGAATACGCAGTCGCTCTCGGGAACTTCGCCAATATTTGGTGGCCTAGAGCAGCGGGGCCGTTCAGCTGGATCCAGTCACCCGCGCGACCGCCCCCTGCAACCCGTACTTCCCTCGTTGAAGAAGGATTCCTAGGTTTCAGTCCCTGATTCTTGCGTCTGAAATGCCAAGTCTTGGCTTGAGGAATTCACTGGGTGGCTTCATCACCCGATCTGCAGTGGAGCGGGATTTGGAGGTGGCTCAACGGCTGGGCCACTGGCAAACAGAGGAAGATCGTCAGTTGCTGCGCGAGCACGAGCGTCAACTGGCCCTGGCCAAGCGCTCAGCCGCCCTGAACCAGGCTGCGAGGGTGGGGACAGGAGGCCTGTTGCTGGCCGCTTGGACGATCCCGCCGCTGTGGCCCCTTGCTGTTGTGGCCAGCTTTCGGGTGTTTCCCCGCACCAGTCGCCGGATTTTGCTGGCCCTGCTGGGGGTGACGGGCGCCACGGTTGTGGGTTCAGGAGTGCTCGTGCATCAGGTGTTGGAATCCGCCACAGCCCCCCCTGTGGTGGCGCCCGCGGGTCTCGCCGTTGATTCGTCCCCTCAACCCTGAGGTTCACCTGCAAAGGTTCGGTCTTTAGTCCCTCTCCATCCACCCCTCGGCCTGCTCAGCTTCTGAACGCAGCCGCTGGAGCCGATCCAGCAGGGATTCATTGCTCATCCGGTTGGTGAGCCGTTCAGCTAGCAAGGGAAAGGCAAGAGGGGACGGTCGGGGTGTGCCGACGAGCAGGAGACGGCAACGTTGCAGTCGAAGCAGGGTGGCTTCCAGACGGTGGCGCTCGAGTTGCTCGTTGAGCACCTCTCGCAGGGATTGCCGCAGCAGCAGATTGCCGGGGTCGTGCCGCTGGAAGACGTCAAACAGCAGCGCTGCACTGATCTGCAGCTGACTGCCGCTCTTCCCGGCTCCGGGGTATCCGTTGTGGACCAGGCCACTGACCTGCGCAATGCTGCGAAAGCGGCGCCGACACAATTCCGACAGGTTGATGGCCTGCTCCAGATCTGTTTCTAGATCTGCAGCGTTGAGGAGTGATGCCGCGTCGCTCTGCACCAGCTCAGCAAAGGGGTAACCACGGGGGGCTAACAATTCAAAGCCGTAGTCGTTCACCGAGACGGTGAGGGTGCCTCGATGTAGGCGCGCCAAGCGCCAAGCCCAAAGGAAGCCCAAGCCCTCATGCACAAATCGCCCTTCAAAGGGATAGGCGTAGAGGTGGCTGCCCTCACGGGTGCGACACACTTCCACGAGGAACTCCTCGCAGGTTGGGATCCGGGAGAGCTCAGCCTGACGCTGCAGCAAAGGGGCAAGGGCTTGGAGCTCCTCCGTATCGAGCAGTGGGCTGGAGGGGTCCTCCGCCAGGGCCTTGCTGCAGCGATCCACCTCCAGGCGGAGGTGGTGGCTCAAAAGATCCGAGAGGGCCATTTGCCCCCCTGCCCATGCAGGCACAGCACTGGATTTCTTCGTGGTGTTGCGCACCACGGCCGTCATCTCTTTGAGGCGAAGAAATTCCAACTGACGGCCAGCAAAGAAAAACACGTCACCCGGCTTGAGACGGCCAATGAAGGCTTCCTCCACCTGGCCAATCACGGCTCCGCGGGCGAAACGCACCGTGACGCTTCGATCGGCGGTGATGGTGCCGATGTTGAGCCGATGCAGGCGGGCGATGGTGGGGTTGCTGACGCGGTAGCGAAAGGTCTCCTCGTCCGCCGGCGCGCTCGCGCTGGCCTGGCCAGGTTGCCCCTCCCTCTCCAACTTTCGATAGCGCGGGTAGGCCGCCAAACAGGTGCCGCCGTGTTCGAGGAAGTCGAGACACCATTGCCACTGCTCAGGCTCAAGCTGGCGGAAACTCCAGGCACTGCAAACGGTTTGCCACTCCTGACGAGGACAGAAGCCCGGGCCACAGGCCAGGCTCACCAAGTGTTGGAGCAGCACATCCAAGGGGGCTTCAGGAGCGGCCCGATGTTCCACCACCCCGGCCTCCAAGCCCCGCCGCATCGCGCTCACCTCCAGAAGTTCCAGGGCGTTGGTGGGCATGAACAACACCTGGCTGGTGCGGCCGGGAGCATGGGCTGAGCGCCCCGCCCTTTGCAGAAGGCGGGCCAGATGCTTGGCGGAGCCGATTTGCACCACCCGTTCCACCGGCTGGAAATCCACCCCCAGATCCAGGGAGCTGGTGCAGACCACCCAACGAATCTCCCCTTTCTTCACCCCTGCCTCCACCGATTCCCTGGTGGAGCGATCCAGGGAGCTGTGGTGAAGGGCCAAGGCGTCTTCCATTTCCGGGCAGGCGTAGCGCAGACACTGGTGCCACCGCTCGGCCTGGTTGCGGGTGTTGGTGAACAGCAGGGTGGAGATCGTTGGCTCGAGGGCAGCCACCAGCTCTTCGTGCATCCGCAATCCGAGGTGGCCCGCCCAAGGGAAGCCATCAATGGAGTCAGGCAAGAGACTGCGGATGGCTGTGCCCCGCTGCAGGGGGGCTGTGATGATCAGAGGATCGATGCCCGCCCCGACCGCCATCTGGGCCGCCTCCTCAAGGTTGCCGATCGTTGCGCTGATCGCCCAACGCCGCAGCCCCGGCCGTTGGCGGTTCAGCCAGCTCAAACAGAGCTCCGTCTGGCTGCCGCGCTTGCTGCCCATCAGTTCGTGCCACTCATCGATCACCACCCCCTGCAGCGAGGCGAAGAAACCTTCGGCTTGGGGAGAGGCCAGCAGCAAGGCCAGGGATTCTGGGGTGGTGATCAGAATCTGGGGAGGGCGCTTGCGTTGGCGGGTCCGCTCGCTAGTGGGGGTGTCACCGTTGCGCAGACCCACCCGCAGCGGCCATCCCATGGCAGTGATCGGGGCCTCAATGGCCAACTGCAGATCTCGGCTCAGGGCGCGCAGGGGTGTGATCACCAGCAGGCGCAGACCCTGCGGTTCTGCTTGCCCGCCTTTGGCTTCTTCGACAAGCTCGGCCAGGGCACCCATCACGGCGGCATAGGTTTTCCCCGAGCCGGTGGGCACTTGAATCAGCCCGCTGTGCCCCTCCAAATAGGCCTGCCAGCATTGCCGCTGAAAGGGCAGTGGCTCCCAACCCTGCCTGGCAAACCAATCCTCAATGGGCGCCAGGGTCTGCCGAAGCTTCTCCTCCGTCGAGGAAGAGCGTTGTTGGGCGCGGGAGGAGGCAGCGGCGACCATCGCGCAAGGAGCTGTAGCCCAAGTTGCACCCTATCGGGTTGGCTTGGAGGTTGTTTGGCAAGCCATCAGGGCCCGGGCTTCCACCAAGCTGTCGGCCTGGCGGGCGACTTTGTCTGCGCGCCAGCGGCTGATGCGGGGAAAGCGAACAGCCAAACCACTCTTGTGCCTGGGGGAGGGTTGGATCCCTTCGAAAGCCAATTCAAACACCAATTCAGGTTGCACAGCTCTCACTGGTCCAAACCGCTGGAGGGTGTGCCTGCGGATCCACTGGTCAAGTCGGAGGATCTCCTTGTCATCCAAACCGGAGTAAGCCTTGGCAAAGGTCACCAAGCGAGGGGCGACATCGGGGCTTTCTGCGTCGCTCCAGGGCCGCTCCCACAGCCCGAAGGTGTAATCGGTGAAGAGATTGGCCCGCCGCCCGCTGCCGGCCTGGGCATAAAGAAGCACAGCATCCAGCCGATGGGGTTCAAGCTTGTGTTTCCACCAATGGCCCCGTTTTCTGCCGCTCAGATAGGGGGCATGAAGGTTTTTGAGCATCACCCCTTCAGCGCCTGCCTGCCGGGCCCCATCACGCAAGGGGTTGAGCTGGTGCCAATGGGCCAGCGGCAACACCGGGGCGACGCTCATCGAGGCGGGAAGCCCTTGCCTTTCCAGGCCTAGGATCCGCTGGCGACGCTCTTGGAGAGGCCTGGTCCGCTGATCCTCTCCGCCCTCCTCCAGCAGGTCATAGATCACGTAGCGGGCAGGAGCGTCCTGAAGCAGAGCTCGACCGGGGGCTAACCGGCCAAGGCGACGCTGCAGCGCCGCAAATGGGCGGGGATGGGATTCGCCTGGCGCCCAGATCACCACTTCCCCATCCAACACCAGGCCTTCCGGCAGTTCGGCTGCTGCAGCGCTGAGATCGGGAAAACTGGCATTGATCAAATCCTCCCCGCGGCTCCAAAGAAACACCTCTCCTCGCCGATGAATCAGCTGACAGCGGATTCCGTCGTATTTCCACTCCACCTGCCATTGGCTGGCGCAGCTGGCTTCGAGAATCGCTGGATCCAGGGGCGAGGCCAGAAAAAAGGGATAGGGCCGGCTGGATGGGATGGCCCCGGTTTCGGTTGGACGGAGCAAGGCTTCCCAGGTTGCGGCAGTGGGGCTGAATCCCCCCATCAGTCGATGCTTCAGCGTGGCTGGCTCTAGTCCGCTCAGGCGGCTAAGGGCACGAATCACGAGCCCCTCGCTCACTCCCACGCGCAAGCCTCCGGTCAGCAGTTTGTTCACCACCAGCAGTTGCTCCCGGTTGAGTCCTTGCCAGCAGGCGTGCACGGCCTCAACTTGGGCCTCTCCCCTCAGCTCGGCGAGGGCGGGGAGATGAAGTTCCATCCACTCCTGGAGGCTGCCCTGCAACGTTGCCTGGGGCTCCGCTGGCTGGAGGCTGGTGCTGGAAGGCTGTTTGGGCAGCCAGAGAAGGCTGATCGTTTCAGCCGAATCCCCCACCTGCCGATGGCATTCGTCAAAGAGCCACTGGGGCAAAGCAGTGCCGGCCACACAGATGTCTCGTAACCGTCTCCCTGTAATCAGACGCCGTTTCTGGCGTCCGAGCAGAACATGCAACGCCCAAGCCGCATCGGCAGCAGAGGAGTTTTGGAAAAACGCAAGAAGGACCTCAACCTTTGCCGACGTGCCTGCTGTTTCATCGAGGGCACGAAACAGTTGGCAAAAGGCCTCCATGCCAAGTCACACTCCAAAGATCACATGTTGTCTGGAGCTTTGGCAAAACCAGGCAGGTTGCTCCCCTGGAATTTCCGCAAGGAGGCATTGCGTGGCTTGAGAAGGCGACGTAGGAGGGTGGGCTTGGCTAGCGAGCTGGAGCCGATGCCGGCAAAGCCAAGGGCATAGGCCAGGGAGATCACACCATCGCGTGCCAGAGGAAGGATGGTGTTTTGCAGAGCTTGATTTTGGTTGTCCTTGAGTTGATTTTCCAGCCGTTTCACCGTGGGCCTCAAGCGGCCAAGCAGGCCTGTTTTGATGGTTTGCAGGTCAGCGCCAAGGGGTCGGTTGGCTATCTGCTCGCCACCTGGAATCTCCCGGATGGCTTGCCTGAGTTGCTGTTCTGTTTTGGCTTGTTGAATCTGGTTGGCAGCAGCGGCAAGTTTGTTGAGTTGCGCCTGGTTTTCTTGAACCTGATTATTGATAGAGCGCACCAGACCGTAAGACTGCAAAGGGACCAAAAGCAGAAAACCGATCGCTGCATAGGTGGCGATTTGCCGCAGCAATTTGAGTTGCCTGCCAGAGGGCAACACCTCTTCGTCGATCAGCCCGGCGAGAATGAACAACCCGAGGGCTAACAGGGGCAAACTGGCTGTTCCCCGCAGGGCGGCACTGACCCTGACCATCCATTGGGGCTGAAGAAGGGCTAGGGGAAACAGGGAAGTGATGACCTGGGCTAGAAAAACCAGGATTAGTGCATAGGCGATCCACTGTATGGCGTCTGCCACTTGGCTAGAACTCACCCGTTGTTGCTCCACCCGAAGGGCTCCTAGATATTTTCGAAACGATTATCTCCCCCGCATCGGCAGAAGAGGCTGCTGGTTATGGCAGTTCGGAGGATGTACTTATCGCTGTCTCTTCAGCAGATCTGCTGCAGTCAGCTCCCTTGCCAGCTCTTCCTGTCCTGACTGTTCCAACACTCAAGCCTGCAGAAGCAGGTCGTCGGCGCTGAAATCTGGCTCGCTCGCTGGAGCTTGGCTGTAATCGAATCGGAAGCTGTCGACCAAGCTTGAGGCCAGATCAAAACTCTGTTGCCAAGCCAATTCCCTTTGGATGCGATGGGTATCCGTGAGGAAGTGAGAGAGCCTAAGCGGGAACGCTTTTCTGGCCTTTGCCTCCAGTTTGGTTGGATCAAAGCTGCGGATCTCCACGCTGGCTGGATCTTTGCCGCAGGCCTGAGCAGCTGACGCTACAAGGCCTCGCAGAGTTATCCCCTGCCGGCCGGAACAGTTGTAGATGCGATTGCAGGCGGTCTCCACATCGATGCAACGGGCCATGGCTTGCGCTAAATCACGCACGTCACCCAGCTGAGTGATGAGTCTGCCATCGCCGGGGAGAGGCACGGGACGATTATGCACAATCCGATCAAAAAACCAGCGCTCGATCGGGTTGTAGTTGCCTGGCCCGATGATGTATGTGGGTCGAAAGCTGGTGAAGGGAATTCCCTCGGCCTGCAACCAGGATTCGGTTTCTGCCTTGCCAGAGTGGCGGCTGGCAGGATCGATCGGTGCCTCCTCATCCAGGGGCCAAACTTCACTGTCGGCATACACCCCAGCCGAACTCACATACACCAGGCGATGGGAAGGCGCACCGGTTTGAGCTAGCACGCGCTGGGTGTCTTCCAGGCTGCGCCCTGAGCTGTCGATGATCACATCAAATGCCTCTCCGGCCAGCTTGGCCAGGTCGGCCGCCACCGTGCGGTCCCCCTGGATGTGCTCCACTCCCGGGGGCACAGGTTGACGACCCCGGGTGAAGACGCTCACCCCATGGCCGGCCTCCACAAGCCTTGTCACAAGAGGCCTGCCCACAAAGCGCGTGCCCCCCATCATCAGGATTCGCATGGCCACTCTCCTCCAACATGCGAGCCATTCAAGCGGCCAGCCTGAGAAGCGGTGGGTAGCTTGGCCTTGGAGTCTTGTTTGTTGGGATGGTCACGCCCTTCTCCTTCACCCCTTGCATGGAGCGTTTCCGGGCTGCTTTTTGCAGGCACGCTTTGGGGGGCTGGCTGGTGGCCATGGCTCTTTCTGCGCAGTCTGTGCAGGCCCAGGCCATTCAATCCCCGGCTCCTGGGGTTCTCTGTGATGCCATGGGTTTGCGGGGCAGTGGGGTTTGCTACGACAGCAAGGGGGTGTCCCTTGCGTTGACAGGCCGCCACTTCGGACGCAGGGCCGAAGCTCAGCTCAGCGCCTATCTGGCCACCAACCCAGCCCCAGTGGAGTTTCGACTGAGCAACGGCACGGTGTGCAGTGTGCCGGCTCGCACCTGTTGGGAGGATGGCTGGAGCAAGCGGAATGTGGCTCAGCGGGTTTCCCGTCAGCTGTTTGGCCAAGCTGGCCCAGCGGAAGATGGGAGCGCGGGGGATGGATGGATCTCCGGTCAACCCTCGCGGGAGACAGGGCTGTGCAGCTTGAGTCGTGGCAGTCGCCCCGTCTTTGATGGACGATGCGACCTCCGCCAGGTGAAGCGAGGGGATGGTTTGACCCGTTATCAAGTGCGCCTGGCCAATGGCACGTCCTACGTCTTCAGCCAGCGCAATGGCACGGTCAGCATTGCCGATGACTTTGGCTCCACCTGGCCTGTCACGTATGTCAATCACGGCGTCACCGGCATCTTCCGTTGGGCCGAGATGACCTTGGTGGCAACCCAGACAGCCGATCGTGGATCCACTGCCCGCCCTGCGACCAGCAGCAATGACGACCTTGGCCGAGCCATCGGCACGTTGCTGAACACGCTTTTTCGCTGAAGGCCCCTAACGACCCTCTTGCACGGGGCAGATGAGCCGGTGGCCCTGCACCACAAAGGGGCTGGCCTTCAGCATCAAGGCACCAACCCCTTTGGTGGGTTGGCTCAAAAAGCCCACCCTGCTGTCAGAGATCCGTTCGGGATACCCCGATCCGTTGTGTGTCAGGCGTTTTGGGGGCGATCCCTCTGGGGTTTTGGGATCGGGAAGGATCAGATCCCGCCAGCCCTGGCTGCGGGATTCGGAAACCACCAAGGTTGTGTGGAACCCCGGGATCATTTGGAGAGGCAGGCTGCGGCGACCAAACTCCTTGAGAAGCAGCACAGGGCATCCTCCCGGGCCGCAGGCTTGCCGCCCGAGCAGGGCCACAAGCGTTTCCGGCCGGCGATCACCATCAAGATCAAAACGGTTGTAGGCGTAGCGGACGCCACCTTGGTGGTGGCAGGCCCCAGGCTTGCTGCCGGGAGGGAACAGATGGCTGCGCAGCACCTGCTCCAGGGCCGGATCGGGGAAGGCAATCGGGGCGACGGCTCGCTCCACCTGGAGCAGCGTGGTGGCAGGTAGAGAGGGGGGCTCCATCGGTGTGCCCGAAATCGGCCCCTAATGTGCGGTCCGCGGGATGATGGCACCAGTGGCAAAGAGCCATGGACGTCATTCCTGCGATTGATCTGCTGGAGGGGCGCTGCGTGCGTCTGCACCAGGGCGACTACAACCAGGTCACCACCTTTTCCGAGGACCCGCTCCAGCAGGCTCTGGAATGGCAGCAGCAGGGAGCCCAACGGCTGCACCTGGTCGATTTGGACGGGGCCCGGCGTGGGGAGCCCATGAACGACGAGGCGGTGCGGGCCATCACCACGGCACTCTCGATTCCCGTGCAGCTGGGGGGTGGCGTGAGAACCCCAGAGCGGGCTGAGCAACTGTTGGCGCTGGGCTTGGATCGCGTGATCCTGGGCACGCTTGCTGTGGAAGAGCCCGAGCTGGTGTGTCGCTTGGCGGAGCGGCATCCCGGGCAGATCGTGGTGGGCATTGATGCCAGGGAGGGGGTGGTGGCTACCCGGGGATGGTTGGCCAACAGCGCTCTTCAAGCCAGCGAGGTGGCCCGACGCTTTGAGGGCAGTGGGGTGGCGGCCCTCATCACCACAGACATCGCCACGGATGGCACCTTGGCCGGCCCCAATCTTGAGTTTCTGCGCAGGATGGCCACAGCTACGTCCCTCCCCGTCATTGCCTCGGGTGGCGTGGGATCCCTGAGCGATTTGCTCAGCTTGCTGGTGTTAGCGCCTCTGGGTGTGGAAGGGGTGATCATTGGCCGCGCCCTCTATGACGGCCGAATTGAGCTGGGCGAAGCTCTGCAGGCCATCGGGCCAGAGCGCTGGCAAGATCCAGGCTTTCTGCCGGTGGCTTAAGGAGCGCCAGGGGTCTAAATCACCTATAAAGGGGCTGGATCTGGCCCGCTTTCGTCGTCCTCCTCTTTGGGTTTGTGGCCAACAGCAACTCACCACCTACCTCTACAGAAAATCTTGCTCCGCAAAAGCATGATCTAGCCAGCCGCTCCCAATCCTTGGCTACAGGAGCGGAAGGCAGCTCGGAAACCGTTGAGATGGCTTACAGGAGATGCCGTGATCTTGGTCTGCGTCTCAGTAAACAGCGAAGGATGGTGCTGCAATTGTTGTGGTCAGAAAAGACCCATCTCAGTGCTCGGGACATCTTTGAGAAACTGAATAATTTAGGTCGTAATATTGGCCACACGTCTGTCTATCAAAATCTCGAATCTCTTCAGTCTGCTGGTGTGATTGAGTGCCTTGATCGAGCGAGCGGTCGCTTGTATGGATATCGAGCGGACCCCCACAGCCATCTCACCTGCCTTGAAACGGGCCAGATCCACGACCTTGAGATTTCTTTGCCCGAACAACTTCTCAGTGAAATCGAGCAGTTCACTGGTTACCAAATTGAAGCCTATACCCTCAATCTGCTTGGTCGTCGGAAGTTGAGCTAATTTTATGATGATTGGTCACTCTTCCACACCCAGCGGAAAGCTTCCTCAACTTCTCTTGCTTGCCGATCCCCTGCCTCGTGAGGGGTTGAAACGCTGGCTTACGCAAGATCCACCCCTTTATCGCCTGGTTGACCGACCTGATCAGCTGGAAGGCGCGCCTCGCCTGATTCTCTGGAGCCTCACAACCCAGCCGCCCGCCAACGCCCTGCTTGATGAGCTGCGCTTGCTGCAGGAGCGCTGGCATCCTGCCCCCGTGCTGTTGATCTGCTCCGCAACCCTCTCCTATCCCAGGCAATTTCTGCTGGATTTGCCTCTCCAGGGCCTTTTGGAGGCACCGGACGCGACCACTCTCGGCGAAGCCGTGCAAACGCTTCTGGCGGGCGGCCGAGTCGTTGATCTCATGGGCGAATCCGGCGCGTCTCCCTGGAAGGAACCCACGCCGATGGGATTGGGTCAATGGCTTCTCGTCAGTGGGCTCCAGCAAATTGATGCGGAGTTGCGGCTCTGCAGCAGGCTTCTCGATCCCCCCCCCGCCAACTGGCTGGTGTTGCTTCTCCTGCAGGGGAGACGCCGGGAACTGCTAACGGCCCGTGGGCTGTTGGTTTGGCTGTGGGGGCCCTTGACAATGGCCTGGGGGGCTGATGTTGAGGCAGATCCAGCTTCAGGAAGCGACCAGCTGGCTGGGGACGTGGCCCCAATGGCCGGCGTTGCGCCATTGCGGGCGGCTGGAGGCGCCACATCAGTGCTGACGCTCACCTTGCGCCAACGCAACGCCGATGGCATCTGGCAAGCGCTGCGGCAGCGCCTTCTGCAGGCGGTCGCGGCTGAGCCGGAAAACCACAGCGGCCAACTGTTGGCCTTTGATGGCTTGCAAGCCGAGCGCAGGAGAGATCTGCTGCTCGCTCTGCTGGAGCAGCTTGAAAACCTGCGCCACAATCTTCAACACCAGGATCAGAGCTCCGAAACCATTCGTCAGCGCTGGAGGGAATTGCAACCCTTGTTGCGACAACAGGCTCTGCGTCAGATGGCAGGGCCCTATGTGCAGCTCCCCAGGGAGGGCACGCTTCAACCTGTGGTCGACACTCTTCTTGGCCAGAGCGATCTCAGCGCTGAGGACCCCGAGCTTCCCGATCCCCAATCCATGCTTGCTGCCCTGTTGCAGGCCAGGCCCCTGGTGGTGGATGGCCGTTTGAGGGCGGCCGATGAGCCCCAGTCTGTGCTCTATCTCGAAATGCTTCTGGCCAATTGGCTGGTCCGCAGTGCTGAGCTGATCAGCGGTGAGGTGCTGGCCCTGAGCGCGGAGTGGCCTGAATTACGCCGCTATTTGCTCCGGGAGAACCTGTTGCCCACCCGCAACCTCGAACGTTTGCGCAACCAACTCAATGCTCAGCAGCGCTGGCTGAATTGGGTGGAGCGACCAGTTCAGCTCTACGAAAGCCGTCGTGCCCTGTTTTGCCTGCAGGATGGTGGCATTGGCCGCCTGGATCTCACCGAACCCAGGGATGGAGAGCTCAAGCGCTTGCCTTGGCCGCAGCAGCTGGTCACGCTTGCTTTGGAAGTGCGGGATGCCCTTGCACCGCAGGTGCAAAACATCGTGCGCTCGATTGGGGATCTTTTTGTGGTTTTTCTCACCCGGGTGGTGGGTCGAGCCATTGGCTTGGTGGGCCGCGGCATTGCCCAAGGGATGGGGAGAAGCCTTGGACGCTGAGCACCATAATTCTGCTGGTGTGCTCCCCAACGCCCCGCTCTTGACTCCTTTTCCTGCCCCAGTCTGGTGGTCTTGGCCGAAGGCCATGGCGCGCTGGGCCACTGCCAAGGCCCTTCTGATGGCGGCACTTGCGGTTGTTGCCGTCTCCATCGCCTGGCCTTCCCAGGCTGCGGCCAGCTTGGAGAACGACCGCTACGACGGCAACATCTACGCGCTCTACGCAGGAAACGGTTCCCTGGTGCCGCCGCGACTCACTCTTGCGGAGGCCCTGGCAGCCCGTCGGGTGACCCTCCTGGTGTTTTATCTCGATGACAGTTCTGTCAGCAAACGCTTCGCAGGGGTGGTTTCCGAGTTGCAAAGGGTCTGGGGCAACAGCATTGAATTGATCCCGATGGTCACCGATCCTCTGCAGGGTCGTCCGCAGGGAGGACCAATGGATCCAGGCCATTACTGGCGAGGTGTGATTCCCCAGGTGGTGGTTCTCGGTGGGAATGGCGACAAGCTGTTTGACGCTGCCGGCCAGGTGGACATCGACGCCATCCATGAGGCCTTGAGTCGGGCCACGGGGCTGCCCCTACCCCCGTCCCGTGCGCAGCGGAGCGTCGGCAGCTTCAACGAGCTCAATGATGCCTGGCAGTCCGCAGGCCCATCAGTGTCTGGTGCCCGTGGCTGACGCTGCTCCCTTTGCAACGCGTCTCGAGAGCGACAGCCTCGGCATGTTGGAGGTTCCTTCCCACCACTACTGGGGTGCCCAGACCCAACGTTCCCTGCAGCTCTTCCCCTTTGGAGAGAGGATGCCCCTCGCGATCGTTCATGCGATGGGCTACCTCAAGGCGGCCTGTGCTGAGGTGAATGCCGAACTTGGACGACTGGATCCTGACCTGGCCGCAGCGATCGTGGCTGCAGCCATGGAGGTGGCCAACGGCGAGCTGGATGAAGAGTTTCCCCTCAAGGTGTGGCAGACAGGCTCGGGCACCCAGACCAACATGAATGTCAATGAGGTGATCGCCAACCGCGCCATTGCCGCGTTGGGAGGGGTGCTGGGCAGCAAGACCCCTGTGCACCCCAACGACCATGTGAATCTGAGCCAGTCCAGCAACGACACCTTCCCAACGGCAATGCACGTGGCGACCTTGATCGCCCTAGAGAGGACGCTGCTTCCCGCCCTGGAGGCCCTGATGGACGCTCTTGCGGAGAAGGCTCTGCGCTTTGCTGATCTGATCAAGATTGGCCGCACCCATCTTCAAGATGCGGTGCCCTTAAGTCTTGGCCAGGAATTTGGTGGCTACCGGGCTCAGTTGCAGCTGGGGCTGGCTGGTCTGCGAGCCACGCTTCCTGGCTTGCAGGCCTTGGCGATCGGTGGCACCGCTGTGGGCACGGGGCTCAATGCTCCGGTGGGGTTTGGCGAGGCTGTGGCAGCCCGGCTCTCCGAGAGGGTTGGGCTTCCCTTTGTGGCAGCTGCCAATAAGTTTCAGGCCCTGGCTGGCCAGGAGGCTCTGGCGGCGATGCATGGGGCTTTGGCCGTGTTGGCCGGCAGCCTGATGAAGATTGCCAATGACATCCGATGGCTGGCCAGCGGCCCTCGTTGCGGGCTAGGTGAGCTGATTCTTCCTGAAAACGAGCCGGGCTCGAGCATCATGCCGGGCAAGGTGAATCCCACCCAGTGCGAGATGGTCACCATGGTGGCGGTGCAGGTGTTGGGGCACAACACCGCGGTGCAGATGGCCGCGAGCCAGGGCAATTTTGAACTGAATGTTTTCAAACCTCTGATCGCTCTGAATTGCCTCAGCAGCATCGAGCTGTTGAGCGGAGCCTGTACGGGGCTGCGGCAGCACTGCGTCAAGGATCTCAGGGCCGATGAGGCCCGCATTGCCAGCCACTTGGAGCAGAGCCTGATGCTGGTCACGGCTCTCACACCCGTGCTGGGCTACGACCATGCCTGTGCCATCGCCCGCCATGCCCATGAGCACCGCTTGAGCTTGAGAGAGAGTGCGCTGCTCCTGGGATCGATCAGTGCAGAGGAGTTTGATCGCTGTGTGAATCCTCAGCAAATGATCTGAGCCATCCCTCCAGCTTTTCCCTGCTGCCCGGTTGATCGTTAGCCCCTCGCTGCAGGATCACCACCCCATCGCGAACCTCCCGGATGCCATAGCTGGTGCCCATGGACTTGAGGCGATCGATGGCCTGCTCTAGGACGTCCCTGTCCTCCCCAAAGGCCGGTGCGTAGCGCTGGAGCCGGCCCAGATCAGCTGCCACCCATTCCACGGGCTGGGTCTGCCCCTCTCGATCCCGGTAAGTGATGGCGTTGGGAAAGCGCACCAAAACTTCACGCTGAGCCAGGCTGGGCACCAAATGGGTGGTGGCGGCCACGGTTGCCCGGCTCGGGATGGTTCTGAGAGCCTGGCGGGCTTGCGCGGCATGCTTCAACCGAACGGGCAGAGGCTCATGCACCCAAGGGGACACGCTGTCGGGGATCAGCCAGGACAGTGAGCGGTTGGGGTTGCTGGTGAGTGTGAAGAGAAGAGAGAGAACCAGGCAGCCTGCCCAGACTGCTCGCAAGCGTCGTTGGGCGAACAGATGGGCGTGGCTGCGCCACCAGAGCGCCGCGCCCGCAAACAGGCCTGGCACGATCAAAAACGTGTAGCGGATGTTGATCGAGAGGGGGTTGTTGCTGCCTTGTGCCAGCAACAGGCCCAGCAGGGGAAGCCCGACAAGCAGCCAGCTATCGATCGAGACAAGTGGCACAAACATCAGGGGCAGGCCCTGACCCAGAAGGTACCGGAGGGTTTGGTCAGGAGGGCTGACCAGCTCCCGCAGCAACAAAAGGGGCTGGCTCAGGCTGGCGCGAAGAACATCCAGGCTGGAGGCCTTCTCCTGGCTGCCGAGGTATTGGCCGAAATTTTCCAACATGAAGCGGCGGGAGCTGTCTTCACTGAAGAGCGGCATCAGCACGTTGGTGACCAGCACCACCCAGATCCCTCCCCAGAGCATCAAGCTGAGGGCGAGGGGCCAGCGTTGCCGCCGGCGGATCAGCAGCCATAGGCCAATGCCCACCAGCACGACGCCTGTGTCTTCCCTGACCAAGGGGATGAGCAACGTGGCCAGAGCTCCCAGCCCCCATGCCTCTGTTTCCAGAGCCAGCAACAGTAGAAACACCAGCAGGGGCAGCTGGCAAAGATCGGTGAAATTTCCCCAGGTGGGGCCGAGCACCGCGTTGGCGCCAAAGAAACTGAGGCTCACCATGGCTGCGAGATTCTCCGCGAGCCAGAGGCCGGCCAGCCGGTGGAGCACCAGGCCGGCAGCAGTGATCAATAGCACCTGGATCACGCCGAGGACGCTGGCGCCTCCGATCCCCACAAAGGGAATCCAGAGCGCCAGCAGAGGCGTGAAGTGCTGGCCCAAGCGTCGGTAGCCAAGCGAAGGCGGTTCCCCCCCATGAATCACATTGGTGGAGAGTTGGGACGAGAGGGTGCTCTCAAAGGGATGGCCGTGCAGGCCGTTCCAGAGCACTTGGGTGAAGATGCCCTGGTCGTAGGAGGCTGTGAGGGAGTGCACGCGCCAGATTTGCACCAATAAACCGATGGCCGCAAAGAGCGCTGCTGCAAGCCAAACTCGTTGTTTCGCCTGCATCATCGGGCCCAATCAAGTGTGGAAAACATCAAAGTGATCGCTCGTTCCAGCCTCTTCTACAAACACCAGTGGTCGACACATGGGTAAGCGGGAAAGGCAGGTCAAATATCCATCCTTCCCTTGCAAGATGCAGCTTCGCACGCCGAGAGAAGGCACCAAGAGAGTGTGCAGAGGCTCCGCACTGGGGCTGGTGGCATCGACGCTGTTGAGGAAGATGGATATGGATTCTGCTTGGCGACAGGGATTGAGGAAAAACAACCTTACGGTTTGACTGTTGTGCAGATGCACTTGCGGTGTGTAGAGAAATTTGCGGCGGCGGCGGGCCAGCAGCTCATGGTGATGATCGGCGTCTGTCGCTCCATTGGTGATTCCGCCGACATTGCCGTGCACGCTGCTCCATACGGAGGTTGGTTGGCGACGATAGGCGCAGTATCCACGGTGGGCGCGCTGGAGGCCCAGCAGAGCCTTTGTCTGGGGAGGCAAGCTGGACCGTTCATAAAAGGTGGCATGGATGAACGTGCCCAAGGGCAATCCCAGGTCTCCTGGCTCGATGGTCGTGTAAATCTCAGAACTGAGCCAGTCCATTTCTTGGAAGAGGGTGCCATCTGCATCAAAAAAGGTCAGTCGGTGCTTCACGTTGATGGGATCTCCCGTCAGGAGAGCCAGGGTGTTTTCCGCGACAAATCGTGTGCCTCCCCCCTCCTGCCGCCAAAGAAACAGGTCGGATACCGATCCCCCGGCGGGCGGACCGGCGAAGGTGGCGTAGGGAAGACTCCAGCGATGGCGTAGTCGGCCTGCGGAGCGTCGCAGGGTTTGCGCGAGGGAGGGGGGCTTCATGAAGAGGTGGAGCTGAGCGGCAGGCTGAGCCAGGTGCGTTTCACCTGTCCACTTCCAGGCAACCGATCCTGCTCCCAGAAGAGTTCGGTTGGCGGGTGGGTGTGCTCGACGCTCATGGAGGCGGGCAGCTCAGATCGAGACAGCCTCAGCACGATCGGAATGCCCACCCAGCCGCTACCGCGCATCACCAGTGGACCAGCACTCCACCCACCCTCGGGTACTTCCACCACAGTGCAGCTGTTTCGGCGGTGGCTCAAGCAGCCCAGCAACCTCCGGCTGCATCCATCAAAAAGCTCCAAGGTCAGAGCTGCCGGGTCAGGCCGGCGGCTGATGCTCATCAGCACCACAAGCGAACGACCCACCGCCGGATCGGGTTTCAGCAAAGGGTCAAAGCTCAGGAAACTTCCTGCTGCGAGTTCCGCCATGCGGAGGGGGTATTCCCCCTGATAAGAGCTGCTGATTCCGCGCCAATGGAACGCCAGATGGCATCGCTCGGCAACCGGGGAGCGATCCACCCGTTTGCTGCACGGCTCCGGCAGAAGAGAGGTGTGGGTGTCCAGGGGTGTGCCTTGCTTCACGGGCACCGCCACCAGCAACTCGCCAGGGGCCAAACCGTAGCTGGAGGCCAAGACCACCCGATCCCCATGCCTCGGAACTGTGAGGGTGTCGCGCAGCTTCCAGGCTCCAGCTTCGATCCCATAAAGGGCAAGCTCGAGAAGGTGTTGCTGGGGAAAGGGGGGCTGCTGGCCTGCGCGTTGATTGAGGGTGTGGCTGGAATAGCTCAGGCTGGCATCCAATCCGTGGGGGAGCCCAAGCAGGGGGTAGTAGCAGCTCATGGGGCACGTTTCAAAGCAGATTCGCGGCCAGCTCTGCCAGGGGGGAACGTTCCCCACGCATGAGGGTGACATGCCCTGCAAGGCTTTGGCCTTTGAAACGCTCCACCAGCCAGGTCAGGCCATTGCTTTCAGCATCGACATAGGGATTGTCGATTTGATAGGGGTCGCCAGTGAGCACAATTTTTGTGCCTTCCCCAACCCGAGTGACGATGGTTTTTACTTCATGGGGTGTCAGGTTTTGGGCTTCATCAACCACCATGTATTGGCGTGGAATTGAGCGACCACGGATGTAGCTTATGGCTTCCACTTCCAGCAGTCCCATGCCCTTTAGGTCGGTCCAACTGTTACGCGGTGCTCGTTGACCTGCCCGACTGCTGCCCTGGCTTTCGCTGGCGCCTAATAGGTAGTCTAAATTGTCAATAATTGGTTGCATCCAAGGTCCCATTTTCTCTTCAATGTCGCCAGGTAAGAAGCCAATGTCTTTCCCCAAGGGAATGACAGGTCGGGTGACGAGAAGCCTGTCATAAGCCCGTTCATCAGCCACCATGTGCAGGCCTGCGGCGAGGGCCAACAACGTTTTCCCCGTGCCGGCTTTGCCGATCAGGGTCACCAGCTGGATCTCAGGATCCAACAGCAGATCCAGGGCAAACGTCTGCTCCCGGTTGCGGGCCTGGATGGCACCCATGCGCACCTTGGGAGCCCGTTGCAACGGTTGAAGTGCCCCGCTCTCTTGATGGAAGCGGGCCAGCAGAGTGTGGTTGGGTTGGGCCTGATCCACAAGGGTCACGCCCTCGTTGGCCACCAGGTCGGGATGGACCGCAGGCAGGTTGGCCACCGCCAATCCACCCTGTTTCTTGACCTGGTCCATCTGCTCGGCGCTGGCCCACACTTCGCAGAACCCCGGATAAAGATCAGCGATGTCCACCTTGTCGGTGGTGTAGTCCTGGGCAATCAGACCCACCGCATCGGCCTTGATGCGGAGGTTGGTGTCTTTGGTGACCAGCACCACCGGCAGATGGCTCCCCATCACCTCCTGAAGCCGTTGCTCCAGGGCCACGGCGAGGATGTTGTTGTCGCCGTTGCCGCCCTTCAATTCGGGGGGCAACTGCTGCAGAGTTTCACTTCTGCAAAACACCACTTTCAGGCTTCCGCCGCTGGCTTCGTTGATGATCACGCCGTCGGCCAAGTTGCCCTTTTCCCGAAATTGATCGAGCAGCCGCGACACCTGCCTGGCGTTGCGTCCCTTCTCGGAAGGATCCCGCTTGAAGCGGTCGATCTCTTCCACCACCTCAATGGGGACCACCACGGCGTTGTCCTGAAAGCTTGTCAGGGCCATCGGGTCGTGCAGAAGCACGTTGGTGTCCAGAACAAAGGTTTTGCGCATGCCAGTGGCCGGGCCGGTGCCATCCAAACGAACCTAGGGCCGCTGCTGCCCCTACGCTCCTGCACCAGATTCCTGCAGGTGTTCGGGTTTGTCCCTTCTGTTGTCCACGGTGTTGATCGGCCTGCTGCTTTTCGGCCTGGCCCTTGGTTGGCTTGAGCTGCGCCACCGTCTCAGACCAGCTTCACCTCTGCTGTTGGAAGCTGGGCCGTTTCAGGTTCGCCGGCAGGGCGATGCCCTTGAAGCGGAAGGGGAGATCCGGATTCGCAACCCCCATCCGCGCATGGAGGTCTTTGTCCCCGAGATCCAGGTGAATCCTGTGTTGCTTGGGCGCACGGATCTCTCAGGAGTGCGCCGGCGGGTTCAAATCACGTCGTTGCATCCGGATGAACCGGCACGGGCTGATGGCTATTGGGCCGCCTACATCGTCAAAGGCCTCAAAACCACGGGGGCTCGCTTGTCCATCAGCCTTGAACCCCCTGCGGGGGTGGACGCAGCGTCCATCCTGGACACCCTCTGGCTGGACATTGTTTGGATCAATTACGGACCCTTCGGGCGTCTAACCCGCCGCAGCGGTCTGCTTGTTCCTTTGCAAAAGCCCGTGCCCCTGCAGCCTGCTTCCGCCTCCTGGCGGCAGGGCGAGGGTTGCCGGGTGCTGCCTGTGAAAACCCATCTGCTCGGGGTGTTGGATGACCCAACGGAGGTTTTGGAGCGCTATTGCGGGGCCCTGATCCAGCCCAATGATGTGCTCACCATTGGCGAGACCCCGCTAGCGGTGATGCAGGGCCGCTACCACCACCCCTCCACCGTGGAACCCTCCATGTTGGCCCGTCTGCTCTGCCGGGTGTTCCACCCCACCAGCAGCCTCGCCACCGCCTGCGGTTTACAGACCTTGATCGACATCGTGGGGCCAGCCAGGGTGCTTTGCGCCTGGATCGGCGGCCTCGTGCTCAAGCTGCTCGGGAGCAAGGGAGGCTTCTATCGCCTCGCGGGTGAGCAAGCCCGATTGATCGATGATGTCACCGGCACCACCCCTCCCTACGACCAGACGCTCGTCTTGGGGCCGCACCATCCAGAGATCTTTTGTCAAGAGATGGCAGCGGCCTTGGGGGTTGCTGTGGCAGTGGTGGATGTGAATGATTTGGGTCGGGTGAAGGTGTTGGCAGCCAGCCGCGGAAGCGACCTTCAGCTGATCGAGAGAGCCCTGCGCCCCAACCCTGCCGGCAATGCCAATGAACGCACCCCGTTGGTGCTCATCCGTCCCACGTGAGCCATTCCTCGCGAGGAGTCCGGTCGGAGGTCGCCCAGCTTGCTGGTTGGCTCGCTTGGCCTGAGCGGTTTGCTGCCTAAAATCAGCGTGGATTTTTGTTGACTCCTCAAGTTTCTGTGCGGCCCCCCTCCCTGGCCATGTCGTTAGGTTTGCAACACGTTGAGCGGATTCGACTCGGCATGGATCGACTTCGGGGCTCTCTGCCCCAGGGGTGGGGGGTGGAACGTCTTCAGGGCTGGCACCTGCCCCTGCTTCAGGATCCGGCCTTTCTTCCCCTCTTGCCCCTGCTTCAGCGCGCCTTGCTTCTTGCATTGCCCGAGAGGCTCTTCAGCGCCGTGGTGCCCTCTCTCCCCCATGGCCCGGTGGTTCACGTTGCGATGAGTCGCCCACCCTCCCAGCCACCCCAGCCCCTCGGATTGATCGTGACCCGGCGTTTGAACCGACGCGGCACCTGTTGGGAGGTTGACCACCTGGCTTTGGCCCAACGTCGTGGCGGCTTTTCTCCTCCCGAATCGGAGGTGGTGGAGGCGCTGGTGCGAGAGGCGATCCAGACCACAAAAGGGGTGGCCAGTTGGATTGCCACCTCCTCTGTGCTGGATGGGCCCCGGCTGGCCTTTTTGCGGGCTCAGGGTTTTCAACAAGTGCGCTCCGACCAGCTCTGGCAATGGCAGTCGCAGGCTCCCTCACCATCGCTGCCATCTGGCCTCAAGGAGCAGCCCTTGACTCGCCAGACCGCAGCCCTGCTTTGGCATCTGGAGCAGTCTTGCTGTCCTGCCCATCTGCGCCATGTTTTCGACCGCCGCATCGAAGATCTGCTGGACCAATCCGGCGGCTGCGGCTGGATGTTGGTGGATGGCAGCCGCAATGAAGCGGTTGCAGCCATCCGCCACCAGATTCATCATCCTGAGGTTGGCGTTGTGGCTGAGCTGAGCCTTCAGCCCGGTCGCGACGATCTTTACGGGCCAGCCTGCGAATGGTTGCTGCATCGCTTGGCCAAGCCCGGTACTCCCCTTGTATTGCGTGCCGATCGTGACGATGAAGCGCGTCACGCCTGGCTCGAAAGCCTTGGAGCCAGCCTGCTAGGGGAACAGATTTTGATGGCTCGCACCGTCTGGAGGCGCCAAGAAGCCCAGCCCGCACGTCAGGCAGCCCTGCGGTTGGAAGCCATGCTTGAGCAGTGGAAACCTTCTCCTGGCTCCTTGCCCACCCCAGCTGGTCAGCGCTGAGTGCACCCCTGCCCTCCCTGTTCTGCCCTGGCTCTCGATGTGGGCCGCAAGAGGATTGGATTGGCCGGCTGTGATCCCTTGGGGGTCACGGTCACTCCGCTCCCGGCACTGCATAGGCGGAGCACCGAGCTGGATGCCCAAAGCCTGGCAGCCCTCGCCCTGCAACGTCAGGCCAAGCTGCTTGTGGTCGGGTTGCCACTCGATGCCGCCCAGCAGCTCACGGCTCAAGCCCGCCATAGCCTTCGCTACGGGCGCCTGCTGGAGAGGCTCATTGCGGCACAAGGGCTGGTGTTGCCTGTGGTTTGGGTCAATGAGCACGCCACCAGCTGGGCGGCGGCAGACCGCTTTGGTTTGCGAAAGGATCGAAGCGGGAGACTGGATAGCGCTGCAGCTGCTCTGCTCCTGGAACAATGGTTGCGGGAGGGTTCCCTGAACGAACCCAACCCTGTTTCCCCATTTCCCCCGCTCTGACACCTCATGACCCCTGAACCCCCTGACCTGACCGGTTCAGGAGATGTGCCCACCGTTTTGGTAAAGGATCACGCCGGTCGGGAGATCCTTTGTTTTCTCGAGCATCTGATCCCTTTGGATGGCAAGGAGTACGCCCTGCTGACGCCTGTGGATACCCCGGTCTGCCTGGTGCGGATCGCCCAGGGGGATGGGGAGAAGGATGAGGTGATCGAGAGCTTGGAGGGGGCCGAACCGATTCTTTCTGTGGCGGATGTGGTCTTGCAGGAACACGACCTCACCTTGGTGCGCTCCGCCGTGACCCTCACCGTGAGCGGTGAACTGGAAGAACCGGATCCAGATGAGCTCGACGAGGAGCTGGAGGATGAGCTGGAGGATGGGGACGAAGAGAGTGATTTGTATGAATTATTGATTCAATTCCGGGCGGACAATC
>JAYKHK010000026.1:0-4030 GCA_035284785.1 Cyanobacteriota bacterium
CCGCCGAGGTGAGCCATCTGGAAGCCCAGGGCAATGAGCAGATGCTCACCACATGGCTCCTGGAGGGGAGCCAACTGGTGAACGTGCGGCTCGGCCCCGATCAGGAGGTGCAACTGGAGGCGGCGGGCTGGCGGCTCTTTGACGGGGCCGGTGAAGCGTTGGAGGCTCAAGGGCCGCGGGGGCGGGAGGACGGGCCAGCGCGGCGGGAGCCGCAATTGCCGCGGTTGGGCTGAGTCTTCCACCACGGCCGGGGCCGGGCCAGGGCCGCTCGACAGCTGGGCCAGCGGCCCCTGAGCTGCAACGCCGAGATGCTCACCCCTGCGGAACACGCCGATCTGCTGGCTGGGGGCTCGGCCATGGCGCAGGCGCTGCAGCGCGATTGCCGCTGGCTCTGGGGGCGTCGGCCCAGCCTGAACCATGCCCTTGCCCAGGCCGACAGGGAACCAACGCACCGGATTGAAGGGGGGGCGAGATCCTGGGCAACCTGCTGATCGACTCAGGGGCCCGGTTTGACACGCCCGTGGTGAACAATCCCTGCAATTTGGGGCCTGGTTGAGGACAGTGGAATGCCCCGGACAGGCCAACAACTAGAAAAACAGTCTCCGAAGTGGCACCGTCGCTCCCCCCTTTTTTTGGTGGCCGTGTGTTTTGGCCCGGGTTTTTTCTTTCCCGATGAATTCATCTCTGGCTGCAAAGAAAGCTGTTTTTAGTTTCGTCGCGATTTCCGCTTTTTCTCTGGTTGCTCAGCCTGTCCAGGCAAATCTCATTAACATCAATTATACGTGGACTGGGACTGAGTCTGTGCAAGGCGTGAGGCGCCTTACTAGGGATGATAGTCCATCTGTGGCCGGGGTTTCCAAGCCTTTCCCAGGGGTTTCTGCAAACAACCCTACTTACTTCTATGAGACTGTATTTTCGGCTTTGCCTGGAAGTGTTGTTTCTGTAGTTCAGAATTCTGGCAATTCATTGGATTCTTTCAGTGCTTTGTACGATGGTAGTGTAGCATTCAATCCATCTTCTCTATCGACTGGTTATCTTGGCGATGCTGGCGCTTCTGGACCCAGTTTATACTCCATTACAGTGCCATCCAGCGCAGCTATTCGCTTCGTAGGCAATAGTGTTTTTGAGACCGACTCTATTGGCAAACCTCTGGATGTCACCATCACGTATACCCCCGTTCCCGGCCCGCTGCCCGTGCTCGGTGCGGCCAGTGCTTGGGCTTACAGCAGAAGGTTGAGGAGGCGTTGCAAAGCGGCCACCCTCTGAGCATCGGGGGCTTCCTGCACCGCAACACCAGCCAGCCTCGCTTCACCCACACCACGCTGAAGCCAGGACCTCCATCACCCTGCTCGGCGACGCTCACCCGCTCCACGCAGGGCACGGTTTCGAGCCAGGCCCGCAGGCCCTGCTTGAGCTTGACGATCTTCGCCAAGCAGCATTTCGAGCCTGTGCTGTTCCCGTCCAGCCCTGCGGTCATCCCCGACGACACGGATGGCCCCTATCTGGCGGTGATCCACTGGGAAGGGCCAGACGGTGGAGCTGACGAAGATCCACCTGCTGGAGTTGGTGTTGCGGCTGTTCAAGGAGAAGGGTGCCAACACCAACGTGCGCCTGAACCGCAACAACCTCGTGTTCGTCTGCGCCGATGCGCTGCAGCAGATGCCGCAGAGCTTTGCCCTGGCGGTGCAGGAGTGCTACCGGCATGTGTTTTATCCCGAGCGGGGCCAGTGACTCGAGGTGTCCCTCACCCGAGCCGCCATCCCCGTCACCAGCGCCAGTAGTGAGCCGCAGGTGGGGCAGAAGCAAGGGGGGCTGGAGTTGGCGGAAGATGCGCCGCCGGCCCCAAACTACATGGCAGACAAAACACCCCTGAAGCGCATCGGGGTGATGAGCACGCGGGATCTGCGCAATGAGTATTACCGCGATCCAGCCCTGCCGATCCTGCTGGGGGATGAGGTGCTCAAGAAGTGCCTGCGCCTGGATCAGGGCCTGCCGCCCGGCACACTCTCGATCAGTGAGGACGGCAAGCTTTACACGATGGAGAAGCCGCTGGAGCTGAGCGTCTGGCCGCCGAAAACCTCGGCTCCGGTTGGTGAGGCTGGCGTGGATCAGCCAACAGTGTTTGGCGGTGATGGCGGAACATCCTCAGGCTGGTGCCCGGCAACCCCGCAGTGATGCGGGGCCCACCGCTGCGATTCACCGGGATGGTGAACGAGGCCCCGCAGCCACCGACGGAGATCGAGCTCAGTCCTCGCTGGAGACGTTGAACCTCAGCGGGCCCAGTTGGGCGGAGCGGCGGAGACGGAAGCCCATGGCCAGCAGCGGGTGGGCTCGCAGGAATGAACCCGAGGCCGAGGCCCGGGTGACCTGGCTGAGCCTTTCCTCAGATCAGCGAGGACATTGGTGTCAACGACGATCAAGGCCGGCCTTCTCGCTTGAAGGCATCGATCTCATCTGGATGAAAGATGTGCGGCCCGAGGCTTTCGCGCAACGCTCTGATTCTGGCCGGCCTCCAGGCACACGATCGCCCTCGTGGAGGAGCTGCTCTGACGGCCTGCGGCATTCCCGCCAAGGCGCAGAGCTGGTGGCGCCTGGGCTGAACAGCGGTGTCGTTCGCCAGCCCAGCCCTCGGTGCCACCGAAGCTCCGCCTCTCCAGCGCGTGGGCGCAGCTGCTCAGCCCATCCCATCCTCCTGGTGCCATCCGCGCACGGTGTCGGCCCCGCAGCCGCCGACCTGGAGCAGCTGCGGCTGTAGAACGACCCAGGCTGGGGCGGATCGCCCTCACCGGAGGCAACGCGTGCCTGACTTCAGGGTGGCGCCAAGTCACCAGCGACCCTCCTGCCCAGCCAGAACCTGAGCCCATCCCGCCCCGATGCCCGTCCGCGACGACCTCACCGACACCCTGATCGCGCTGATCCCTGAAGATGGCAGTCGGATCAGCAATGGTGAGATCAGGGCTGAGCTGGAGAAGCGGCTGGGGCAGTCCATCGACGCTCAGGAGCTGGAGGAGGCCAAGACCCTCGTGGTCGCGATGGGTGCGGCGGAAAAAGCCCGCGGGCCTGGCGGTGGCCTAAAAGCTGCCGGTGTAGAGCCGCCACCACGCGCCGCCGCAGGCCGCAGGGCACGCAGCAGCAACGGCTCCCAGGCGCGTGGCTCAAACGAATCGCCACCTCCCGCCAGCCCCCCACCGGAACCCGGT
This sequence comes from Cyanobacteriota bacterium, assembly GCA_035284785.1. GTDB lineage: Bacteria > Cyanobacteriota > Cyanobacteriia > PCC-6307 > Cyanobiaceae > Cyanobium. Next base: position 3,201 of record JAYKHK010000026.1, read on the forward strand.
GATCCCAGCCGCGGTTTCCATGGCTGGGTGGCGCCACCCGAGCGCGACCTGGGCAAGGCCGCCATGGAGAAGAGCCTGTGGGAGGCAGCCGATCAGTTCCGCGCCAACTCCGGCCTCAAGGCCCAGGAGTATTCCGGCCCGATCCTCGGCCTGATCTTCCTGCGCTTCGCTGATGCGCGCTTCATGCCGCGCTGGCAGGCGCTCAAGGCCGCCGGCGGCAGTGAACGGCGCGGCAGCCGCGAGGACGACCCCAACGCCTACCAGAGCGAGGGGCTGCTCTATCTGCCGCCCGGTTCCCGTTACCAGGAACTGCTGGAGCTGCCCGAGGGGGCGGATGTCGGTGCCCGGCTGACTGAGGCCATGGGCCTGATCGAGCAGCACAACAGCAAGCTCGCCGGGGTGCTGCCGCGCGACTACAACCTGTTCACGCCGCAGTTGCTCAAGGAGCTGCTCAAGCGCATCTCCGAGATCCCCACCGATCTGGAGTTCGATGCCTTCGGGCGGATCTACGAATACTTCCTGCGTGAGTTCGCCCGCACGGAAGGGCAGAAGGGCGGCGAGTACTTCACCCCCACCTCGCTGGTGGTGCTGATCACCGAGATCGTGGAGCCCTTCGCCGGGCGGCTGCTGGATCCGGCCAGCGGTTCAGGTGGCATGTACGTGCAGAGCGCCCGCTTCGTGAAGGCGCACCGCGGCAACCCGGCAGGCGACCTGGCGATCTGCGGTGTGGAGAAGACCGACGAAACGGGGCGTCTGTGCCGCATGAACCTGGCGATCCATGGCCTTGAGGGCAAGATCTATCACGGTGGCGACAGCAACAGCTACTACGT
>JAYKHK010000027.1:0-3547 GCA_035284785.1 Cyanobacteriota bacterium
CGCCATGACCCCACCCACCACCACCCTTGCTGCGTTGCGCTCCGGTGACCTGAAGGGGATCAAGCGGTTGGATCTGGCCTGCGATCTGCACGACTTTCCGCGGGAAGTCTTCGACCTGGCCGACACGCTGGAGATTCTGAATCTCTCCGGCAACGCGTTAGACGCACTCCCGGACGACTTGTCACGCCTGAGCAAGTTGCGGGTGTTGTTTTGCTCCGGAAATCGCTTCACGCGGCTGCCCGAGGTGCTCTCCTCCTGCGCTCACCTTGAGATGATCGGCTTCAAATCAAACAGCATTCGTGAGGTGTCGGCTGCCGCCATCTCCCCCCGCTTGCGTTGGTTGATCCTCACAGACAATCAGGTTTCAGCCCTTCCCGAGTCGATCGGCACCTGCACGCGCCTGCAAAAACTGATGTTGGCCGGCAATCAACTGGCCGATTTGCCAGAGGCGATGCGCGGCTGCGTTGGGCTGGAGCTGCTGCGCCTTTCGGCCAACCGCTTCCAGACCTTGCCGGAGTGGGTGCTGCACCTCCCCCGATTGACCTGGTTGGCCTTTGGCGGCAATCCATGTTCAGCCATGCCGCGCGATCTGAGTTCAGCCGTGCCCCACCTGCACTGGGAGGATCTGGTGTTGGCTGAACAAATCGGAGAAGGCGCCTCAGGAGTGATCCACAAAGCCCACTGGCGGAACCCGCTGCAGCCTGCCGGCCAACCCGTGGCGGTGAAACTGTTCAAGGGGGCGGTCACCAGTGATGGGTTCCCTGCAGATGAACTGGCGGCCTGTCTGGCGGCGGGGAATCACCCTCACCTGATCGGCGTCCTTGGTGTCCTCACCGGCCATCCTGAGGGCACCAGCGGCTTGGTGATGCCGTGGGTCGACCCCGAGTTTCGCAATCTGGCCGGCCCGCCCAGCCTGGCCTCGTGTACGCGGGACGTGTACGGGGACGACCAACGGTTCTCCCTGCCCCTGCTGCTGGACCTGGCCAAGGGCTTGGCCCGCGTTGGCGCGCACCTGCACGACCGTGGGATTTTGCACGGGGATTTCTATGCACACAACATCCTCTATCGCCCCGAGGGCGGCTGTTTGTTGGGAGACTTCGGAGCCGCCTCCTTCTACCCGCCCCAGGCCCGTGCAGACGCCAATCCGTTCGAGGCGCTGGAGGTGCGCGCCTTCGGCTGTTTGCTTGGCGAATTGCTGGAGCGCTGTGAATCCGGAGGGGATGGGCCCATCCCAACGTTGCGAGCACTCCAACATGGGTGCATGGCGCCAGCGGCGAGCCGGCCCCGGTTCACCGACCTGGTGGCCTTCCTGGACTCCCTGCATCCGTAACCCACCCCTCACACACGGTGCAGGACGAAGGGAATCATCACCGCGTTCAACAGATCAATCAAGAACGCCGACACCAACGGCAGGGGGTGGATGTCCTTGCAACGCTGCCTGGGCTACGACGGCTTTTTCACCCGAGACAATGTGTCCGCCCTCACTGAGGCGGCGGGTCATCAGGAACGCTATGCCCACGGACACGTGTTTGATTAGGGCATCCCACGTCATCAAGTGGCCCCCCTGCCGCTGATCCCCCGGTGAATCACGCCATGAGCCTCGCGCCTGAACCCGTTCCCGCCAGCTACTTCGAGTCCTCCGGCCGCATCGACCACCTGAGTGGTGGGGTGCGGCTGATCCCCATCGACACGCCGAAGGGCACGTTCAAGGTGTGGACCCGACGCGTGGGCAACAACCCCACGATCAAGGTGCTCCTGCTGCACGGCGGGCCGGGCGCCAGCAGCGATTTCCAGTCGGTGTTCGACAGCTTCTTCCCTGCCGCAGGCATCGAGTTTTACCACTACGACCAGCTCGGCTCGTTCCTGAGCGACAAGCCCTCCGAGCCCGAGTTGTGGGAGCTGCCGCGCTTTGTCGATGAGGTGGAGCAGGTGCGCGTGGCCCTTGGCCTGGACTCCAGCAACTTCTACCTCTGGGGCCAGTCGTGGGGCGGGATCCTGGCCATGGAGTACGCCCTTGCCCACCAGCATCATCTGAAGGGTCTGGTGATCTCCAACATGATGGCGAGTGTGCCGGCGTACAACGCCTACGCCACGCAGGTGTTTGCGTCGCAGATGGATCCGGCCGTGCTTGCGGAGCTCAGGGCCTTTGAGGCGGCGGAAGATTTCGCCAACCCGCGCTACACGGAGCTTCTCTTTGAACACCACTACCGGCACCATGTGCTGCGCCTGCCACCTGCGGAATGGCCGGATGCGGTGCAGCTCGGCTTTGCGCACCTGAACACGGACGTGTACATCCCCATGCAGGGCCCCAGCGAACTGGGGGCCAGTGGCAAGCTCAAAACCTGGGACCGCTCCCCCGATCTGGGCCAGATCCGCGTGCCCACCCTCACGATCGGCGCCACCCACGACACGATGGATCCCCAGCACATGGCGTGGATGGCCACCCAGGTGCAACAGGGGCGCTACCACCATTGCCCCAATGGCAGCCACCTCTGCCAATTCGATGATTCCCAGGTTTACTTCCAGGGGTTGATTGGCTTCCTCAAGGAGGTGGATGCCTTTGCAGGCGCCGACCTCAACAAATCCGCGGCAGCAGCTCCCCGCTAGGCGGCAGCAGCAACCGCTCGCTGCCATAGCGGGTGCGCAACACCACCCGTGGCGCCCCTTCGCGCACCTCTCCGATCCACCGGCCCCCTTCCCGTTCCAACAGCTCCTCTGCCAGCGCCCGATCCTCCCTGGGCACTACCGCCAGAAAGCGCCCCTCATTGGCCAGGTGCAGGGGCTCAAACCCCAGGATCTCGCAGGCCGTGGCCACCGCGGGTGCCACGGGCAGTCGCTCCTCCTCCAGACGGAATTCGGCGCCGGCTGCCACCGCCAGTTCCTGCAGGGCGCTGGCCAGCCCGCCCCGGGTGAGGTCCCGCAGGCAGTGAAACCGCACGCCTGCCACCAGGCCCGCCTCCACCAGGGGCCAGAGGGGCCTGCAATCGGTTGTGATCGGGGGGTCGAGGGCCAGACCATGGCGGGCCGCCAGGATCGCCAGGCCGTGGCGGCCCAGATCGCCGCTCACCAGCAGCTGGTCGCCCACCTGAATCGCCCCGGGCCCGATCGGCCTGGGGCTTGCGATCACACCGATGCCGCTGGTGGTGAGGAACAACCGATCCGCCTTGCCCCGCTCCACCACCTTGGTGTCGCCCGTCACGATCGCCACCCCGCAAGCGCGGGCTGCATGGGCCATGGAGGCCACGATCCGCCGCAGGCAGGCCAGCTCCAGCCCCTCCTCCAGGATCCAGGCCACGCTGATCTGCTGGGGGCGGGCCCCGGCCATCGCCAGGTCGTTGGCTGTGCCGGTGATGGCCAGCTGGCCAATATCGCCCCCGGGAAACTCCAGCGGGTGCACCACGTAGCTGTCGGTGGTGAAGGCCAGCGCTCCGGCGGGCCGCTCCAGGGTGGCCGCATCGTGCAGCAGCAGGGCTGGATCGCTATACAGCCGGCGGAACTCCCGATCGATCAGCTCCGCCATCAGGGTGCCGCCGCCCCCATGGGCCAA
>JAYKHK010000028.1:0-66197 GCA_035284785.1 Cyanobacteriota bacterium
CGCCCGGAAGACTTCATGTTTGAGGGCTTCAATGGGGTGCAATGCATCGAAGCGGGTGGACCCCCAGCAGGAACAGGCTGTGGTGGCTATGTCACCGGCCAGACGGTGAAGCTACTTAAGGAGCACCACTTGCTGGAAGACACCGACGTGGTGATCTTCGATGTGCTCGGTGATGTGGTTTGCGGTGGCTTTGCGGCGCCCCTGCAACATGCCCATTACTGCCTGATTGTGACGGCCAATGATTTTGATTCCATCTTCGCGATGAATCGCATCATTGCAGCCATTCAAGCCAAAGCCAAAAACTACAAAGTCCGTCTCGGTGGCGTCGTGGCCAACCGCAGCAAGGATACAGATCAAATCGATAAATTCAACCAGCGGGTCGGGATGAAAACCATGGCTCACTTCCGCGATGTGGATGCCATCCGTCGTTCCCGTCTGAAAAAGTGCACCGTCTTTGAAATGGAGAACACTCCGGAAGTGGAGGCTGTGCAACAGGAATATCTCAACCTCGCCCGCACCATGCTGGAAGATGTTCAGCCCCTGGAGGCGGAATCACTGAAAGACAGAGAAATTTTTGACCTGCTTGGCTTTGACTAACCCGAGCGCCTGTTCAGGCAGGTTCTAGCTTGTTCTTCGATCGGAGGCTCTGCAGCTGCTCTGCAGCTCTGAGCCTCCTTTGATCAAACATCCCTGCGGCTGAACGTGTCGCAGCTGTTGATATCGCCTGAGCGCAGGCCTGTGGCAAACCAGCGTTGCCGCTGGGCGGCGCTGCCATGGGTGAACGAATCTGGCCTCACCCTGCCGGTGCTTTGTCGCTGCAGGGTGTCGTCTCCGATGCGTGCAGCAGCGTTCATCGCCTCCTCGATGTCGCCCTCCTCCAAGGTGCGGCGTTGTTTGGCGGTGTTGTGGGCCCAAACCCCCGCCAAGCAGTCGGCTTGCAGCTCCAATCGCACCGAGAGTTGGTTGGCCTGTGCCTCCGGCAAGCGCTGTTTCATTTGCGTCACCTTTTGCTCGATGCCGAGCTGCTGTTGCACGTGGTGGCCAACTTCATGGGCGATCACATAGGCCTGGGCAAAATCTCCAGGAGCCCCCAGTTGTTGCCTCAGTTGCCGGTAGAAGTTGAGATCGATGTACACCTTCTGATCCCGCGGGCAATAGAAGGGCCCCATCGCGCCTGAGGCTTGACCGCAGGCGGAGGCCACCACCCCGTCAAAGATGACCAGGGTGGGAGGCCGGTAGTTTCGGCCGACCTGGCGAAATTCCTTCTCCCAGGTGTCTTCCGTGTCGGCAAGCACCACTGAAACGAAATCCGCCAGTTGGTTCTCCGCCGCTGTGGGGGGCCGGGGCCGGCTGGCTGTTGTTCCGCCAATTGGCCCGCCCCCACTGCTCATCTGCTGGAGCACCACCATCGGATCCCCTCCCAACAGGCCCACCACCACCGCCAGCAGGAGGCCACCCAAGCCGATGCCTCCTGCCGCGACCACCGGCCCTGGCCGGCCCCGGCGGTCTTCTACGTTGTCGCTGCGGCGACCGTCACTCCAGCGCATCGTTTTGATCCGGCTCAGATTTCAGCGGCGGCGCGTTCCACCAACCTCCTTGCCACCGCCTGCACCCCGGTGTGTTGATAGGTGTCGGTGAAGGCATCGAGGAAGATGGCCAGTTGTTGGAAGCCACCCTGCCAAGGGCCCAAGGTGGTTTCCAGGGCCCGAACGGCCCGCTGGCTCGTCAGGCCGAGTTGGCCCACAAACCCTCCGGCCCAGTCCAACCACGTGTCCACTCCGCGCCGCAGGAAGTTGAGATGGGCTTCATCCCCCCGGCCGGGAATCATCGCCGCCATGCCGGTGTAGGCCGGCAACTGGCGCAGCTCATGGCTGCCCACCCGGCCCAGTAGACCGTCCATGCGCTCCAGGGCCTGATCGCCCAAGGGGAGCAAGGCGTCAAAGCACACCAGCGCGGCCATGCGCACCTTGGCTTCGCCCGCATATTCATTGAGGGAGGCGCGGAAATCGGAGAAGCTGTTGCCGGGCAGCCCATTCACCTGGGTGAAGGCCAACATCTCCGAGGCCACCTTCAGGCTGAGATCCGCCGCCTGCAGGGTGTCGCTGGGTGGGGTGAGATTGGCCAGGCGCTTCACCAGGGGCAGCCCGCCGGTGACGTTGGCAAGCACCCGCAGCCCACCAGCGGCTTTTTGCGAGCGGTTCACCGCGTCATAGAGGCTCATCGCCCGGTTGTATCCCTCATGGCGGGCACGGCTCAGCTGATCTGCCCGTCCACGCACCTCTCGAATCAATTCCGGATCGCTGCTTCCAAGCACGTCGCTGATCAGCTCCTCGGCGCTGGTGACGTTGCGCCACCCTCCGGGCACCAGGGTGCTGATTCCCCGCAAGGAGAGAACGGTGAGATTGCGACGAGGCAGGCGCTCAAGGCGCTCAAGAACGGTGGCGCTCATGCGGCAGGCTCCAGGACGGCGGACTTGGCGGCAGGGGCGGTTTGAGCCGCCTGTTTTTGCCGCTGAGGAAGCGGCAGTTTGAGGGGTGCTCCCTTGCCGGCGGGGAGCGCGCGGGGTTCGCGCGCGGCTTCCGGTTTGAGGGCGGCGAGGCCCTTCAGATCAAAGGCATTGAGCAGATCGTGGCGATCGTCCGGGGTGAGACCGGCGCCTTGGCCGATCACCTTCACCTGGAAGCGATCGGCGACCAGCAGGGCACTGGACTGGCTTCCCTGGTCGACAAGGGGCCAGCTTTGCAATTCGAGCTTGGCGTCGCTGAATTTGGCTCGGGAGGTGGGGGAGGTGAGCACGTCGGAGATCGAGAGCAGCGCCTTCGTTGTTTCGCCCTCCTTCAGCCGAGCCTGGCTAAACCCACGTTTCTCTTGGGTGAAGATCAGCTGCTCCCCGGGGTGCGGTTTGGGGAAGAGGGGGTTGAAGGCAGGGCCATTCACCACCAAACGGGTGGAGATGTCGCCCACCGTGCCCCCGGGCAACCAGGAGCGGAAGGGCAGATAGAGGAACGCGCCGATGAGCAGGCCAGCGACAAGCAGCAGACCGAGCACCCAGCGCAGGGTGCGGGACATGGAGGGGAGCGTGCAGCTGTATGTGTGTTAGCAAGGCTGCGCCGCTTTGCCCGGAGATTCCCCCAATTTGAGGATGTTCAAAGCTGCACCAGTTTCAGCGACAGATCCCACAGGCGCTCTGCGGTGACTGGGTTGCTGGCCTTGTCTGAGAGCTCCTGACGAAATTGTTGCCCATCCTTACGCTGCCGGTTTCCCCAACTCCAGTGCACCCCGGACATGGCAAAGGCGGGATCTGTCACCACATCGGCCACCCGCTGCCCTGCCAGGGCCTGGCTGACGTAGCCCCCGGTGATCGTTTTTTGAAACCAGGGGAAGATCGTTTGGAACGCTTTGGGCGTGTTGCGAAACAGCGGCGTATCGGCCACACAGCCGGGATAGAGCGAGGTGAAAATGATGCCCGTGCGCTGATGGAGCCGGCGATGCAGCTCCTGGGTTGTGATCATGTTGCAGAGCTTGCTGTCCTTGTAGGCCTTGCCAGGTTTGAAGGCTTGGCCGTCGGCCATGCTGATTGGCGCCTTGAATCCAGCCGCGAATCCCGCCAAATCCCCCAGATCGGCTGGGGCGGGGATCGGAATCTTTCCCCCCAGCTCTTTGGAGTTGGCCGTCACCGTTCCGAGCACCACGAGCCGGCGAGATGGATGGCTTGAGCGCTCCAGATCCGGCAGCAACAGTTGGATCAGCAAGAAGTGGCCGAGATGGTTGGTGGCCATGGAGAGCTCGTAACCTTGCGGCGACCGCATCGGCTGCTTGAGCCGTGGCATGTACACCGCGGCATTGATCACGAGTGCATCGAGGGGCAGACCTGTGGCATGAAAATCAGCCACCAATTGGCGCACGCTCTGCAAATCGCCCAGGTCGACCTGCAGGTGGGTGATGGAGCTATCCGGGATGGCCAGGGCTGCTTGGGCCCGCCGAGCCTTGAGCGGGTCGCGGCAGGCCATCACCACATGCCAGCCTCGATCTGCCAAGGCTTTGCTGGCAAAAAGGCCCACACCCGATGAGGCTCCCGTAATCAGAACAGTGCCAGGCACAGGCTCAGGAACGCTGCCGACGCCTTGGGGGCTGCTCATGGACAAAGCAAAGCGGGAGATTTCGGAGCCCAACTTACGGGCCAGACCCCCTCAACCGCCTCACCTAAGGACGCTTCGCTGGCGAGTCTGGGCGTTGCATGGCGAGGGCGGGCCGATCTTGAAGGGGGTCTGACGATTGCCAGACCACTCGCAGCCGGTTCGGAGCGATCCACTGGCTCTGCTCGCGGATGAGCTTTTGCTCCCCGGCCACCATGAACAGTTGATCAAAGCGATCGCGAGCTTTGGCCAGTTGGGCCTTCTCGATTTCGAGAACGGCAGCCAGCTCCCCCTGCCGATCCATCCGCTCTTGATAGGCCCCGGCAAGGCGGCAGAGGCTCACTCCGGCCATCACCACCAGCCCTAACTTCACGGTTAGGCCGATCAGGCTGCACACCAGCTCGCGCTTCTCCTCGTTGAGGGAGAGGGCCTCCGCTCCTGAGGAGATCACCATCTGAACAGGCCGGGAGGGCGCATCAGAAAGGGGTTTGACCTGTTGCTCCCCGCCGATGACCCCGGAAACCGCCGCCAACACCCCTCCAGAACGTTTGGCTCCACCAGCTGAGCGGCTGTTGGAACGCCGGCCAGGCGGATTGCGAGGGGCGTTGGAGCGAGGGTTGGAGCGGGAGTTGGGGTTGGCGCTACGGGGTGGGGAGGAGGGCACCGTTGCAACGATCAATAGGCCCTGCTTTTAGCGTCCGAACCGGCCTTTGCCAAGGCCCGGAGCCTCAAGCTTTGAAGAGGCTGAAACTCAAACGCACGGCCAGCACACCCGCGTGGGCGGCCACCACCAGAGCGATCAGGATTTCCGTCTGGGTCAGCATGATGAGCGAGAGGAGAACCGACCCATTCTTCGCCGTCAGCCCGCTACGGTCCAGCTCTAACGCAGGCCCTGTCACAGCTCTTGATGGCCCACCCCGCAGCTGTCGTCACCGTGAGCGCCGAGCAGATCCAGGGGCTCGACCTCTCCCCCTTGGCAGCCCTTTCCGCCATGCCGTTGGAGCGGTTGCTTCCCCTCTCCGGGCAGGTGGAGCTTCAGCTCCGATGGTCGAGCGCGCCTGAAGATCCACGGGAACTCTCCGAGATTGCGGAGGTTCGGCTTTGGGCCCTCCGGGCTGACGCGGAGATGCCTTGGCTGCCTCTGCTGCTCGAGCGGGCAAATGGCACCCTGGTGCGCCATGTGGCCCTGTTGCTCCCCCACCGTTTTAGCCGCAACGAGGGTCTCCAGTTTGCCCCCGACAGCCTGGAACTCTGGATCAGCCATCGCTTGTTCCAGCTGGATGCGCTCTCGCGAGCGGCGGGGCTCGACTGCCGCCAGGGACTGGGGCAGATGGCGGCGGTGCTCGGCTACGAGCTCGATCCCAGCTTCTGGGCCTTTGCGCCCCGGGCCTGAGCGATGCTGCCCACCTGCTTGCGGTGCCTCCCCTCCTGCACCCTTCCAGGCACATGGCAAATGGCCATGGATGCCTGGCTTTTGGATCAGGTTGTGGCGGGCAGGCGTGAGGGCCCCCTGCTTCGCTTTTATCGCTGGAGCAGGCCAACGCTCTCTTTGGGAAAACATCAGCGCGTCGTCGATCCCCGTTGGCTGGATCTTGTGGCGGCTGGCAGGCTGGAGATGGTGCGCCGTCCCAGTGGCGGATCCGCTGTTCTGCACGGCGGTGATCTCACCTACGCTCTGATCTGGCCCGATCCCCCCCGCCAGCGTCGCGAGGCGTACCGCCTGAGTTGCCGCTGGCTGCAGGAGGCTTTCGCGGCCATGGATCTACCCCTGCAGTTTGGCGAGACGCCCTGTCGCTCGGATCAGGCCCACTGCTTCGCCAGCAGCACAGCCGCCGATCTGGTGCACGCCAGCGGCCAAAAACGCATTGGCAGCGCGCAGTTGTGGCGAGGGCGCTCCCTGTTGCAACACGGCAGTGTGGCCCTTGCCCCCGATGCGGGCCTCTGGGAAGCCGTGTTCGCAGAACCAGCCCCATGCCTCCCCGCCCTGCCGCTCTCGGGGGCGTCATTGGAGGCCCATCTCCTGGCTTTTGCCCAGCGCTGCTTTCCCTACGGCACTGGCAACGAGGCTGCGGGTCTCGCCGCTGTGCGGAGTGAGGGCCTCCAGGGTTGGGAGTGGGCAGAGATCGCTGCCAGCCTCGCCCGTCATGCGTTGGGAGATTTGGAAGCAGAGAGTTCGGAACTGTCGGCCATGGCTCGCGCCAGCGGTTCGAGAGCCAGCCCCAGGGGGTAGGCGTTTTGCTGTCGCGCCCGGGTCAAGAGGGGTTCGGGAATCCTTACCCCCAGCCTGGCCAACACGGCCTCTCCTAAATCTGGGCGCTCGATCGTGCCGTTGGGCAAACCCGCCGCTCCCAACACCAGGAGCCTGGGCGCCTCGTTGAGGCCAAGCACCGCTTGCCAGAGGGGAGCATCCTCCCGGATCGAAGGCAGGCTGCTCAGGGGTTGCATGTGATCCGCCACCTTGTCGCTATCCCAGCGTTGGATCGGCAACTCATGGAGGGGTGTCTCATCAATCACCCCGCGCCAGCGCCCTTGATCACACACCAACAACCAATCCGGAGGCCCAGCCCCCTCGGCCTTTGCACTGGCGAGGGAGGAGGAGCTGGAGGGTGGATTCAAACGAATCTGGCTCACCCTGCGGAGGCTGTCGCTGGCTTCGAGCACCCGAAAACGGCGTTTGGCCACCTCTTGAACCTTCATCTCCCCGAGCAGACGTTGCAGGATCATGCGCTGTTGTTCAGTGCGTGAAGCGCCCAGGCCGAGCCAGCCAAACAGGAACAGCCAAAGCCCAAAACCATTGCGCTGGAGGATCAGCGTCACTCCCAATCCCAGGGCCAACAGGGAGAGAAAGCGGCCCATCCCATTGGCCACCTCGATGCCTCGCCGCTGGCTGCCGGTGACCTGCCAAACCAGTGCCTTCAAAATGCGCCCCCCATCCAGGGGAAGGCCTGGCAGAAGGTTGAACAGGGCGAGCATCAGATTGAGTCCCCCCAGCATTTCCACCATGGCTCCAAAGGCTGGGAGCAGGTGCGCCGCTTGGTGTTGGCTGCTCAGGAGACCCACCCCGATCAACAGGCTCACCGCTGGTCCAGCGGCTGCCATCAAAAATTCCCCCCGCGCTGTGCGGCATTCCGATTCGGTTTGGGCGACGCCGCCCAGGAAAAACAGCGTGATGCTGCGCACCTTCACTCCCTGGTGCATCGCCACGAAGGAATGACCGAGCTCGTGCAGCACAACTGACACAAAGAGGAGCAGGGCTGAGGTCAGCGAAATCGCCAAGAGCACTCCCCCCTGGACGGCTGGGCCCAACGACGTTTGGTAGCCCCTCGCGAAAATGAAGGTGAGCAGACCCAACACCACAAACCAGGTGGGATGAAGGCGCAGGGAAATGCCACGAATCCTCATGAGCTCCCAGCCTTCACCCACAGCCTGATCCGCAAAAAAAGCATTGAGCCAATCTTAGAAAGGACCCAGACAGCAGATGTTCGGCCGTGCCCGAATCCTCCTTTTCTCCACAGCCCGCAGCTGCAGAGCGCATCCGGCTCAAGATCTGTGGCTTGCGAGAGCCAGACCAGGCGGCGGCCATTGCCGCGATGGGGGTGGATGCCATTGGCGTGGTGGCCGTGCAGGGATCTCCCCGCTTCCTGCCAGAGGAGCAGCGTTCGCCGCTCTTTGCGGCGGCCCGAACCAGCCATGCCGGCTGTTTCGGGGTGTTGGTGGTGGCCGATCCTGCCGACGCTGATCTGCCCGCACTTGCGGCAGGTCATGGCCATCAAGTGGTTCAGCTCCATGGCGGCGAGACCGTGGAGCGATGCGATCAATTGCGCCGGGCCCTTGGTGGGGAGGTGGCGCTGTGGAAAGCGCTGCGCATCAGATCGCCGGAGGATCTCCATCGCTGTGGGGCCTATGGCGAAGCGGTGGATGCCTTGCTCTTGGATGCCTGGGTGCCCGGCCAATTGGGCGGCACCGGTTGCCCCATCCCTTTGGACTGGTTGGAGGGGTTTGCCCCCAATCTCCCCTGGTGGCTGGCCGGAGGGATCAGCCCCGAAACGGTGGCGGGAGTGCTCCAGAGGGTGCATCCCCACGGTTTGGATGCCTCCAGCGGTGTGGAACGTCAGCCAGGTTGCAAAGATCTGCAGCGCGTGCGGAACTTGCTGGAACGGATGGGGGCCGTTCAGCAAGTGGCTTCCACAGGCTCGCTCTAGGAAAGCAGGGATTCCTGCTGTTTCACCAGTTCAAAAAACTCCTGTTTGAGGCTGGGATCCACACGGAAATCCCCACGAACGACAGAGTTCATCATGCTGGTTTGCAACTCCTTAACACCACGCCATTTCATGCAGTAGTGCTGAGCCTTCACAAGAATTGCCAGGCCTTTGGGTTGGCACAGACGCTCGATTTCATCGGCAAGAATGATCACGGCCTCCTCTTGAATATGGGGTCTGGAGAAGACCCAATCAGCCACTCTGGAAAACTTGGAGAGCCCGATGACGCGCTCGCCCGGCTTGATGCCAATCCAGCAATTGCCGAGAATGGGCACGAGATGGTGCGAACAAGCTGATCGCACGGTAATCGGCCCAACGGTATAAATTTCGTCGAGGTTTTTGACGTTCGGAAAACTTGCGATTTTGGGTTGCTCGTTATAGCGACCCTTGAACACTTCTTGGATGTACATGCGAGCCACGCGCTCGGCTGTTTCCTCGGTGTTGTGATCATTGTCAATGTCGATCACAAGGCTGCGCAAAAGCTCGCGCACCTTGCCGCTCACCTCGCTCTCCAGCTCCTCGAGGTCTCCCTCATGGAGAAAAGGAGCAATGTTGTCATTGGCGAAATAGGGAGCCTTCGCATTGAGAAGGCGCTGGCGGATGCGCTCACTCACCGGAAGCGCTGGAGCTTCTCCCGATGAGAGAGGCCTGGAGCTGTAACGGGGTGGGAGAGTGGAGGTCATAGGAGGGAGTCAGAAAGCACCGGCAGCTGGCATGAGAGTGAGATCCTCCACCACCTGGTGATGGGGCTGTTCGGCGAGAAAAAGCAGGGTTCGGGCCACCTGATCGGCTGAAAGCATCGCACGGCGATCGAAGGAGCTTTGAACGGTTTCACTATCCCAAAGGGGTGTATTCACCGAACCCAGAGTGAGGGTGCTCACCCGGATGCCATGGCTGCGCTCCTCTTCGGCTAAACAGCGACTGAAGCTGGCCAGGGCTGCTTTGCTGACGCAATACGCACCCCAGTCGGGGAACGCATGGCGTGCGGCGTGGCTGCTCACGTTCACGATCAACCCCCCCCCTGCCTTGCGCAACAGAGGCAGCAAAGCCTGGCAGATCTGGAAGACGCTGGTGAGGTTCAGCTGCAACAACCACTGCCATCGCTCCAAGGGCATGGCAGACAGGGAGCCCGTCCAGGCGGCTCCAGCGTTGTTGACCACCACCGAAGGCTCCAGGCCCCTGGAGCAGAGCTCCTCCAAGCCAGGAGCGATGGCCTCGGGATCGGCCAGATCCAGGCTCGCCGTCTCCACGCGAGAGGTAGTGGAGCGGAGGCGATCGGCAAGGGATTCGAACTCTGCCGAAGGTCGAGCGACCAGCAAGAGGTCGTACCCCGCCGAAGCAAAGGCCTGGGCGGCGGCGGCCCCGATGCCTCGGGATGCACCCGTAATGAGAACGGTGCTCAAAAACGTTAAAAAATGCTTACGAAGCTTAAAGGGCCTGCAGCGCTTCTGGGGTGGAATTCTCCAGAAACCGGCCGATCTTGCGGTACTTCGCGTAACGCTGCTCGCGCAGCTCGTCGACGCTCAGGCCGAGGAGCTCGTTGAGTTGGGCCAATAGAGCAGCCTTGAGTGTCTCTGCCGCCTCCAGCGGAGCCCAGTGGTTGCCGCCAGAGGGCTCTGGCAACACCATGTCCACCACCTCCAGCCGTTGGAGATCACTGGCGGTGATGCGCAGAGCCTCGGCCGCTTCTGGAGCCTTGGCGGCATCTCTCCACAGAATCGAGGCGCAGGCCTCAGGGCTGGCCACCGTGTACACGCTGTGCTCAAACATCAAGAGCCGATCGGCGACGCCAATCCCTAACGCCCCTCCGGAACCGCCCTCGCCGATCACCGTGGCCAGGATCGGCACCCCCAGCCCAAACATCTCGCGCAGATTGAAGGCGATCGCCTCCCCTTGTCCCTGCTCTTCAGCAAGCACACCCGCGTAGGCCCCTGGCGTGTCGATGAAACTGAGGATGGGCAGGTTGAAGCGGTCGGCGTGCTCCATCAGGCGCATGGCCTTGCGATAGCCCCCTGGAGAGGCCATGCCGAAGTTGCGAGCCACATTTTCCTTGGTGTCTCTGCCTTTCTGGTGCCCCAACAACACCACCGCTTGGTCGCCGATCTGGCCAACGCCCCCCACCAGGGCTCGATCATCGCTGCCGCGCCGATCACCGTGCAGCTCATACCAGGCATCGGTGATCAACTGGATGTAGTCCAGAGTGCTGGGCCGTTGGGGATGGCGGGCGACCTGGATCTTTTGAGCGGGGGACAGTGAGCGAAAGATCTCTTCCCTTCGACGGCTGGCCAGCGTCTCCAGCTGCAGCAGCTGTTGGCTCACATCCACCTCCGAATCGCGGGCCAGCTGGCGGATCTGCTCGATTTGTTCCTCGAGTTCGATCAAAGGTTTTTCGAAGTCGAGAAGGGCTCGGCGGGCCATGGGCAGCAAGCGGGGCGGAAAGCCTTTCGGAGGCCTGAGCCTCCATGGGGGCGGTGCGCCAGGTTAGGCCAGCGATTCGCAGCGCCTCAGGGCTGGCAGCGCAGCACGCGCAGCTCCCCATCCCCGCAGGGAAGCACATTCAGCCGACGGGGGCGCAGGCGAATCAGGTAGAACCCGGCATGGGGGAAGACTGGGGTGAGGGTCTCCCCAGCGCCCAACACACAGGAGTGCACAGGCAGGCTGGCTCGGTTGTAAACGCTCAGGAACAGGCGAAAGTCGTCGTGGAGCCTGGCAGCCACTTCGATCTTCAGGGCTCTGCCCGCAGGAAACCAGTCGTAGCGAAACGTGGTGAAGGGATCCCCCACGGGCAGATATTCCCTGCGCACCCATGCTTGCGGCAGCCAGCGGCGCAGCCGAAGCATGGGGTACACGTAATGGTGGAGGGCGCGAAAATAAAGGTTGGTGCGACTCGCCAGTGAGCCATACACCGCATTCAGCCCCTCGGGCACTGCCGCGGCAACCACACTGTCCGTCGTGGCATCATCCAGGCGCACCGCCGGCATGACCGCCTGGTCTTGAAGGTCGTAGTAGCGCACGCCCAGGCAATAACGACCCTTCGGTAGTGAGAGAACCGTCCAACCTTGCGCAGGGGTGGGCTCGAGGGATCCAATCTCTTGCCAGGTTTGAAAATCGGGATAGCGATAAATCACGATCGACCATGCCCCCGCACTGGTGTTGGCCTGACCGGTCGCCACGGCGAGCTGGTGATCCACGCTCAACGGCCCGAGGGTTCCGATCGAGGCGTGGGTGTTCCAGCGGGGGCCTTTGGTGAGCAGCACGGGCAAACTCACCGGCAAGCTCAAGGTCTCCTCAGAGAGGAGCCGCCATGCTTGCGAGCGATCGGCCTGGCGATCCAGATACCGCTGGTAGAGCCGGGAGATCAGGGCCTTGTTGAGGTGGAAAAACCCCCAAGACAGCACCGCCAGGGGGACGTCCCAGAGAAGATCAAGGCTGAGATCCTTGGGTTCTAGCTGGCTTGTGCTCACAGCCTTGGCGCGCAATTCACAGCTTCGAGCACGGCAGCGCTGAGCTCCCCAGGCACCTCCACCAACAGGTTGTGCCCCCCTGCCAGCAGGCGTTTGTGGGCCCTTGGCAGGGCAGCTTGAAGGGCCTCCAGATCCTCCGGACGGTTGAAGCCGCTGGCGTCTCCTTGAATCAACGTGATCGGGCAGCTCAGTTCACTGAGCAGCTGAAGGTAGGCCTCACGGTTGAGGGGGCCGCCTTGCATGGTCAAGCTCATGCGGGTTTGCAACATCGGATCCCACCGCCAGATCAGGCCATCGCCCTCGGGTTTGGTGGCCCGCTCGGCGAGACGATCGGCAAACCCGGCTGAGAGGGCTGGCACGGCGCGGCGCAGACGCTCGCTCGCTGCCCCCAGCGTGGGCATCGGTGTGTGTCGAGGGGGAGCCAGGGCGTAGTCGACCATGGTGTGGATCGCTTCCCGCAGGTTGGTTTGGCTGGATGGGGCGGGGAGGATCGGTTCGATCAAGATGAGCCGCTTCACCAGCGCAGGCCGGAGGCTGGCCAGGCCGCTCGCCACGATGGTGCCAAGCGAGTGGCCGATCAACAGCAGCGGCCTATCGGTGAGCTGATCCGTCAAGCCCACGGCGTCGGTGATGAAATCAAGGATCTGGTAAGCGCCCCCCGCACCCACATGGTCGGAGCGGCCATGGCCCCGAAGATCGGGGGCGATCACCCGGAAGCCTGCCTCCGCCAGCGGCACCGCCACCGGCTCCCAGATCAGCCCCTGGTCGAGCACCCCGTGCCAACAGAGCACCGCTGGACCGTCGCTGGGGCCCCACTCGCAGCGGCTGAGTCGCAGACCTTGAAGATCGAGCACCTCTTCACGCCGCTGGGCATCTCGCCAGCCGCTGTGGGCGGGCTGGACAGGGCTGGGGCTTGTCGTTGGAGCCGGCAAGCTGTATCCCAATGATTCGGCCAAGCGCACGGTTTCCGCTTCGAGAGGCCGCGGCAGGTTGGCGGTTTGCCAAGAAGCGGCCAGGGAGGCATCGATCGCTTGATGCTTGTTGAAGTTGGGATCCCCCACCGACAGCGACTGGCGATGGAGCCCGTCGGTGAGCCGCTTGCCCTCATAAGGAGCCAACAGGGCTGGATGGAAGGGAAGGCCGAGAAAGGCGCAGAGGTTGTGGAGGATCGCCTCTGGTTGGCTCACCAGATCTTCATAGGCGATCCTGTGCACCCGCTCCGGACCGATCTCCTCTGCCAGTGCCAACACGTTGCGGTTGGAGTCTCGCCAAACCACTTCGGCCAGTTGATAGGGATCCCCCTCTGCCACGCCAAAGAGCTGCTCCATGCGCAGATCCACAAAGGAACGAATCACGGCATGGGGGTGGCGGACCAAGTGAATGAACTTCGCTTGGTCGAAGAGCTCCTCCGCTTCGCGCAACGTCGCCAGGTCGAGGGCGTAGGTCGGAGATTTATCCACCAGCATCCGCTCTCCCGCCAGGGACTGAAGCTCGGCGTACACCCTGGCGATGGGGAGGTCCTCCCCCTCCCAGCTCTGCAGAAGGGCCTTGCTTTGAGTGGCGTCGAGCCCCCCCAGCTCCATCAGCGCCCGCTCCAATCCTTCACCCAGGTGGGAGTCGGCCAGAGCCTGCTTGCGCTCGGCCATCGAGGCGAAGGGAAGCAGGTGCAGTTCCGGAGGGGAAAACAGCTGGGGATGGCCCGCCAACATCACGCGCAGCAACGTGGATCCAGCCCGGGGGGAGGAGAGGACAAACAGCGCGGGGGGCAGTTTCGGGGCACCAGGGCTGGATCGCTTTCGGCTGGTGGATGAGCGGAAGCGCAGGGCAGGGGGCAACTCCAGCGTGGTGGTTTTGCTGGGGGAGGGCATCACGCCGCCATCCCTGGCTGTGAACACCTCCGCCAAATAGGTGGCCAGGGAGCCGATGCGGGGATGGGCGTAGAGCTCCCTTGGATAGATCATCAAGCCCAGATCCTTTTGAATCTGCGTGAGCGCATCCATCACCATCAAGGAATCGGCCCCGGTCTCGAGCAGGTGGAGATCGGGGCCGATCTGCTCCGCCTTGAGCCCGAGCAGCCCGGCCAGGGTGGATTGCAAATAGAGCAGCAGGCGCGCCGCTCGGGCCCCGGGGGCGGTGGCGCGCAGCTGGGTCTGCAGCGCTGAGCCGTGCTGTTCATCGGAGGAGCCAACGCTCGCCCCTGGAAGAAGGGCGAGGAACGCCTCCTGGGGCCGGCCGGCCATCGCCCTTTGCAGGGTGTCCAGCTGGAGGCAAGCCACCCCAACCACCGCGGGCGGGGGCGCAAGCTGGCCTCCGGCTGGCGCGGGTTCGGCGCGGAAAAGGGGTGCAAGCACCTCCAGATAGGCCGAGGCTGGCAGCGGTTCGATGCCGAAGGCCTGCAGGGAGCGGCCCGAACGCATCAGCGCACGCTCTGCCATCCCGCCTCCGCTCCAGGGCCCCCAGTTCAAACTGATCGCTGGAAGGCCCAGCGCCCTGCGCTGACGGGCCAGGGCATCCAGGGCTGCGTTGGCTGCCCCGTAGGCGCTTTGGCCAGGTGAACCCAGCAGGGCGGCGAGGGAGGAATAGAGGAGGAAGACATCCACTGGGTGGACCTGGCTCAGGCGATGGAGATGCCAGGCCCCCCACACCTTGGGCCGCTGCACCCGCTCCCAGGCGCTGGCCTCCACCCCGATGAGGGCTGCATCCTCCAATACCCCGGCGGCATGGACGATGCCCCGCAGTGGCAGGCCAGAGGATGTGATGGCCTCAGACAGCTGAGCCACGGCTGCGGACTCTGCGATGTCTGCCTGGACCACCAGGATCCGGGCACCCTGTTGCCTCCAAGCGAGGAGTTGGGCCTCCGCCTGGGCAGAGGGGGGCTGACGGCCAACAAGGATCAGGGATGGCACCCCCTGCGCCAGGAGCCAGCCCGCTGTTTCCAGGCCGAGGGCGCCCAGCCCCCCCGAAATCAGCACGTGCCCGTCCAGACGACAAGGGGAGGCGGTCAAGCCGTCCTTCGGCTGGAGTCGCTCCAGGCGGCACACCTGTCGTTGACCCGACTGGAAGCGCACTTGCATCTCCATGGGCCGTGCAGCGGCGGGATTGCGCCAGGCTTCAGCGAGCTCCGCCAGCAGTTGCGCCATGGTGGCTGCAGAGTCGAGGTTGGGGAACTCCAGCCAGCCGCCCCAAAGCTCGGGATGTTCCAGCGCCAGGCAGCGGGCAAAGCCCTGGATCTGCCCCTCTTCCATCCGGGTGGTGAGATCGGAGCCCTCCCCCGCGGCGGGGGTGCTCAGCCACCAGAGACGCGGGGGGGGATGGGGGTGCCAGTCCCTCTTGAGAAGGGCTTGGGCCAGCAGGGGTTGGCGCAGGGATCGATGCAGCGACAACGGACTCTCGTTGTTGCCTGCCTGAGCCACCACCTGGAGGATCCCCAGCAGCGGCGGCGCGTCAGCCAGGGCATCGAAGAGTTGCGGCCAGTGCTCTGGCTTGCAGGGATCGAGTTGCCAGTGGCGGGGGTGCACCTCCTGAAAGTGGCTGTGCTCCTCAATCCAGCAACAGATTTGGCCTGCGGGCAGGGTCTGCAGGAAACGCTCGTAGATCGGCCTCGGGCCGATGAACAGCCATTGGCCTTCGAGCGTGTCCACGCTGGGCAGGGAGGCCGGAAGTGGCAGGGGCCTCCAATCGCTGTGGAACAACTCCGGCAGGGCAGGGCCGCTGGTGATGCGGGGTGCGGCGCTCAGCTCGGCAGCCTTCGGCTCGGTGGGTGCAGCGGGCAACCAGTAGCGCCTGTGCTGCCAGGGGGTGGTGGGCAGGGGAAGGCGGCGTCGCTGGAAGGGCCCATCAAAACCAGCCCAGTCGATCGGGGTCCCGAGTCGGTGAAGAGCGGCCAGGCTCTCCAACATTTGGTGGGTGTCGGAGCGGCCTGGCCGCAGGCTGGGCAGCCAGCTGGCTTGCGGATCCACCCCGCCGCTGCGGGCCATCTCGATCAGGGTGGGCTTCGGGCCGATTTCCAGGTAGCCCTGCACACCCTGCGAGCGCAGGGCTTGCAGGCCGCGGCCGTAGAGCACTGGCGCGCAGATGTGACGACACCAGTACTCCGGGTCGGCCATGGCAGCGCCAATCGGCGCATGGGTGATGTTGGAAACGATCGGGATCTGGGGCTCTCTGTAGCGAATCGCGGCGGCCAGCTTCCGGAAGTCAGCCAGCATCGGTTCCATCAAGGGAGAGTGGAAGGCGTGGGAGACCCGCAGCCGCTTTGCCCCGATGCCACGGGCGGAGAGGGTTGGCTCCAGGGCGGCGATGGCCTCGAGCGACCCTGCGATCACCACGTTGCCCGGGCCGTTATCCGCTGCGATGACCAAAGGGGAGGATTGTTCAGCCAGCAGGGCCTCCACGGTGGCTGCATCCGTGAACAGGGCGAGCATGCCGCCTCCTGCGGGGAGGGCTTCCATCAGCCGACTGCGGTCGGCGATCAACCGCAATCCATCCTCGAGATCGAACACCCCAGCGATGCAGGCTGCAGCCACCTCCCCCACGCTGTGGCCCAACAGCCAGTCGGGCCGAACGCCCCAACTCATCCAGAGCCTCGCCAGTGCGACCTCCAGGGCAAAGAGCAGCGGTTGGGTGATGCCGGTTTGCTCGAGCATGGCGCTCAGCGCCGGTTCCGTCGGATGGGATTCGGGGCGATGGTCCAAGATCCGCCGCAGCGTCCAGCCCTCCGGCAACACCTGGCGGCTCCTGAGGAGCTGATCACAGTCGTTGATCACCTCCCGGAACACGGGCTGGGTTGCCAAGAGTTCGCCGCCCATGCCCGGATATTGCGATCCCTGGCCGGTGAACAAAAACGCCAGGCTGGGCGTCGCGGTCACCTGTCCGGTGGGGAGCCGATGGCTGCCCAGGGCGTCTTCCAGGTCCGAGGCGTCGCTGCCCACCCAGGTGGCTCGGTGGGGCAGGTGGCTGCGGCCCAGGTTGGCGCTGTAGCAGAGATCGGCCAAATCCAGTGGCGGAGTTCTGGAGGAGACAAGGGCTGCGTATCGCACCTGCAGCTCCTTCAGGGCTGCCGGGCTCTGGGCTGAAAGGGTCAGCAGATGCTCGGGCCTGTCCTGGCTGGCCGGGGCCTCAGGCGGCTTGCTGGGAGGGGGCGCTGCCACGATGAGGTGGGCGTTGGTTCCGCCAAAGCCAAAGGAGCTCACGCCTGCAAAGCGGTGCGTCCCCTGCCAAACCTGCAGGGCGGTGTTGATGGCGAAGGGTTTGCCCTCCAGGTCCATCAACGGATTCAGGGTGCGGAGATGGGGATGGGGCGGCAGGGCGCCATGCTCCATGCACAGCAACACCTTGATCAATCCGGCGATGCCTGCCGCCGCTTCGAGATGGCCAAGATTGGCCTTGAGGGAACCCACCCAGCAGGTCTGATCCGCCTGACGGCCCTGGCCGAGCACCCGGCAGAGGGCATTCACTTCGATCGGATCGCCCAGCGAGGTGCCGGTGCCATGGGCCTCCACATAACTCACGTCGGCCGCGGCAACCCCCGAACGCTCCAGGGCCTCCCGCACCACGCTCTGCTGGGCCAGGCCGCTCGGGGCGGTGAGGCCATTGCTGCGCCCATCTTGGTTGAGAGCAGATCCACAAATCACCCCCCACACCTTGTCCCCGTCGCGGCGGGCATCGGCGAGTCGCTTCAACAGCACCACGCCGCAGCCTTCGGCGCGGACGTAGCCATCTGCATCGGCATCAAAGGTTTTGCAACGGCCGTCGGCCGCGAGCATCCCGGCCTGTTGGAAGGTGTCGGTGAGGGCCGGGGCCAGCAACAGGTTGACCCCCGCGGCGATCGCCTGGCTGCATTCCCCTCGCTGAAGGCTGCACATGGCTTGATGCACGGCCACCAAGGAGGAGGAACAAGCCGTATCGACCGCCAGGGAGGGCCCGCGCAGATCGAGCTGATAAGACAAGCGATTGGCCGCGATGCTGTGGGCGTTGCCAGTGCCCCAGTAGACGCTGGCTGCCCCTTTGAGCTGGCCATAGTCGTTGCTGCTGATGCCCACAAACACCCCGGCGGAGCTGCCAGCCCAGCGATCCGGAGGGATGCCTGCGTGCTCGAAGGCTTCCCAGGTGGATTCCAACAACAGTCGTTGTTGGGGATCCATCTGCTCGGCTTCGCGGGGGGAAATCCCAAAGAACGCCGCATCGAATCCATCGATGTTCTCGAGGTAGCCCGCCCAGGCGGCAGGGGGCCTGCCAAAACCACGGTCGGCGATGGCGGCCGCTTGGGCGCTGCGCACGCCGCTGCCGCCTTCCCGCAGCAGCTCCCAGAGGGCTTCGGGGCTGGTCGCCCCGGGCAGGCGGCAGCCCATGCCCACCACGGCAATATCGTCATCGCCAAGCTCTCGCTGGCCTTTGGCGCTGGAGCTGGTTGCTGCGAGGGAATCGTTGGAGCCGCCTGTGTCGGCCTGGAAAAGGGCCGCGGCGATCAGGGCAATGGTGGGGTAGTCGTAGGCGAGGGTGGGAGAGAGGGACGGCCGGGCCTGATCCGGGAAGGTTGCGGCTAGCCAGTCCTCCAGATCGGCCGTCAGCCGCACCGCGGCCATCGAATCGAGACCGTAGTGGGAGAGGGGGCGGTGCACGTCGATGTCCTCTGCCCGAAGCCCCATCTTTTCGCCGAGGTAGCGGGTGAACCAGCCATGCACCTGCCTTTCCTGAGAGGAGGTGGCGGCGGGCGTCAGGGGGCTGGTCTTCGGGTTGGGGGGGGCTGTGTTGTCTTCGTCAGCCGTTGGGGGGCTTGGGATCGGCGCGCTGGATGGGTTTCGCCATTCGCCGACGACGTCCAGGCTGGCTTCGAGATAGCCCTTGCGGCAGGCAAAGCGTTGGATTTTGCCGCTGGAGGTCTTCGGGATGGTCCCCGTTTTCAGCAGCAGAATGGCCTCGGGCACGAGCTGATGGGCTTCGACCACCGCTGCTCGAATCGCCTCGGTGATGGCTTCCGCGTTCAGCCGACGCAGGGCAGATCGCTCCACCTCCTGCACCACCACGAGCCGCTCCTCTCCGCCCTCCTCAACGGAGAACGCCCCCCCGAAGCCCGTGCGCAGGGCCTTGTCGGAGCTGGCCACCGTGGCCTCAATGTCTTGGGGATAGTGGTTGCGCCCGCGGATGATGATGAGATCTTTGCGGCGACCAGTCACGAACAGTTCGCCGTCTTGAAGAAAGCCCAAGTCCCCCGTGCGCAGATAGGGGTGGGGATCGTCTGGCAGGCGGGCCCTGAAGGTTGCTGTGGAGAGGTCGTCCTGGTTGCGATACCCCATCGCCACGCTCGGTCCGCTCACCCAGATCTCCCCGATCTGGCCCGGTTCGAGGAGCTGCTCCCGCTCCGGATCCACCACGACGAGGCGTTGATCGCCCACCACCGGGCCGCTGGACACCAGGGACCTGATGTCGGCCAGCGACCCCGGCCCAGCACCCTGCAGGGCCTCCACCCGGTGATCGCTGAGGGAACTGGCGGCAAACTGCCGAATCAGGGGGGGCTGACTCTTCTGGCCTCCCGTCACGATCAGCGTGTTTTCGGCTAGTCCATAGCAGGGAAAAAAGGCTTCCCGACGGAAGCCGCAGGGGCCAAAAGTGGCGCAGAACTGATCGATGGTTTCCGCTCGCACGGGTTCCGCACCGGTGAAGGCCAGGCTCCAGCGGCTCAGATCAAGGGTTGTCAGTTGCTCGGGGCGAATCTGCTTCGCGCAGTATTCATAGGCAAAGTTGGGACCACCGCTGGTGGTGACCCCGTGCCGGGAAATCACTTCGAGCCAGCGGAAGGGGCGCTGCAGAAAAGAAACCGGTGGCATCAAGATCATCGAGGCCCCCACGTAGATGGGTTGCAGCACCCCGCCCACCAACCCCATGTCGTGATACGGGGGCAGCCAGCAGGCTCCCAAGGAGCCAGGTGAATCCTCGAAGCAAAGATTGATCAGATGGGAATTGTGCAGGAGATTGGCGTGGCTCACCATCACGCCCTTGGGATGGCCGGTGGAGCCTGAGGTGTATTGGAGAAAGGCGAGGCCCTCCGGGTCAATCGGCTCGGCTTGCCAAGCGTTGGCCCCTTCATCGCCCAGGGTGTCGGTGGCGATCAGCTCGCGCGGCGCGGCCCCGCCGAGATCGTTCAAACGCTCGGCGATGCTCTCCAGCAAGGCGTCGGAGGTGAGGGCGATCTCGGTCTCGGCGTCTTGAACAATCGCGGCAAGCCGACTGAGCAGTTGGTTGGACCGTGGCGGATAGGCAGGAACGGCGGTGACGTTGGCGTAGAGACATCCGAAGAACCCGGCCACAAACTCCAGGCCCGGGTTGTAGAGCAGAAGGGCCCGCCCCCCTTGATGGCCGCGCTGTTGCAGATGGGCGGCGATCGCTCGGGCGCGCTTGTCGAGCTCCCCGTAGTTGAGCCGAGCCGATTCGGTTTCGCCGTCTTGAAGAAACGAAAAGAGCAAGCGCTCAGGATGGCTTCCCGCCCTCTCCTGCAGAAGCTCGACAAAGCTGGTGTGGGGGGACTGACGGGAACGATCGGGCATGGAAGAGGAAGAAGCCCCCGAAGCGGTACCTCCGATGGCCATCATCGACTGGCCATCATCGAACAGCAGCGGCGATCCCATCGCTTGGCCTGAAGAGGTGAGTGGAGGCTCTTCACCCCTTCAACGCACAGGCATGGGCAACCACGACTGACCCGCCTGGGCGACACACTCCAGCGGGTTGTAGGCAAGGATCCAGGTAGGGGTTCCTGATCGTAATCAACCGCCCGTTGGCGGCAGGGGCCAATCGCTGTTGAGCAGGGCGGTGAGCCTGTCTTGCCAGCCCTCCACCAGCTTGCTGAAGAGGGCTTGGCCCAATTCTGCTGTGGCGGCTGAGGGATCCCCCACCACCCCGCTACGGCTCAGATCGTTGATGAGCCAGGCTGAGGGCGCCTGCCCTTCCCAACTCCATCCCTCCGGAGGGGTGCTGGGGGGATGGAGACCATCGGGCTGCCGATCCGGGCCCACCAGTTGCGGGGCGAGATGAAGCATCAAGCTGGTTTCCGCCAGGCCGGCGTGCAAGCCCTGACTTCGCTCCGGTTCGGCAATCAGGGAAGCCGGATCTGCCAGACCACGCCATAGAAAACAGGGGAGCACGGCCAGGGAGGGATGGCCGACCCGAAGCTGGCGAGCAGCCACTTCCAGAAGCCCAATCTGCCCTCCGTGGCCATTCAGCAAGACCAATCGCTGGAAGCCACACCGTGCCAGCTCGGATCCCACGGCCTCCACCAAGTGGATCAGCTGCTCCGCCCGCAGGCTGAAGGTGCCGGCAAACCCCTGATGTTCGGGGGCAAAGCCGATCTGTTGCACGGGAAGTCGCCAAATCGGCAGCTCTGTTGGCAGGGCCTCAATCACCGCTTCCACCAGCCGATCGGCGAAGAGGGCATCGGTGCCCAATGGCAGATGGGGGCCATGCTGCTCCAGCGAACCCATGGGCCAGATCACCGTGCTGCCTGGCTGGCGGGCCGCAAGCTGAACCTCAGGCCAGGGAAGGCATTCCAGACGCTTCTCCAGCCGGCATGACGGAGACAGGGAGGCAGAGGACACGGATGGCAACCCTTGAGGCTGGGGGGACTTCGTAGAGTGTGGGATCCTGTCGACCCCCTGGTGATGGCCGGACCCGGCAAGCCCGCTCCGCTGCAGCCCCGGCGGCCCGATCCCCGCAGTTCCGCGGGCGGACCCGCTTCGCCCCGGCGCCCACCCCAGGTGGTGATGCTGAAAAAGGACGACCCAAAAGCCATTCCCCCGACTCCTGCCGCTCCAGCCACTGGAGAGCCAACGGAGTTGAAAGCCGCCCCCTCGCCCACCGTGGCGGGTGCTCCTGCGGTTGTGAGCCCCGCTGCCCTTCCCAGCGAAGAGGAGCGGTTTTCCCTGGCGGAGCTGGAGGGGATGACCATGGCCGACCTGCTGGGCCCTTCCCCCAAGGGGGGCCGTGCAGGCTCCCCATCCCAGCCCAGTGCGGCGAGGGCGGAACGCTCCCCAGGGCGCACCGTCGATGACTTCGACTTTGACGAAGAGGCCTTTCTGGCTGCCCTGGATGACAACGAACCGGTTGGCACCACCGGAGATGTGGTGCCTGGCCAGGTGATCGGCGTGGAGAGTGATGGTGTGTATGTGGATATTGGCGGCAAAGCCCCCGGCTTCATGCCCAAGCGGGAGTGTGGTCTTGGTGTGATCACCAACCTCAAAGAACGCTTCCCCAAGGGGTTGGCGGTGGAGGTGTTGGTCACCCGCGAGCAAAATTCCGAAGGCATGGTGACCGTGAGCGTGCGGGCGCTGGAGCTGCGCAAAAGCTGGGACAAGGTGCTCCAGCTCGCCAAGGAAGCCACTGTTGTGCAAGTGAAAGTGAATGGCTTCAACCGCGGCGGGGTCACCTGTGATCTGGAGGGATTGCGTGGCTTCATTCCGCGCTCCCAGCTCAACGAGGGGGAACAACACGAAGCGCTGATGGGTAAAACCCTTGCGGTGGCGTTCCTGGAGGTGAATCCTGAAACCCGCAAATTGGTGCTTTCTGAGAAAAAAGCCAGCACCCTCTCTCGTTTCCGCGAACTTGAAGTCGGTCAGTTGGTGGAAGGGCAGGTGAGTGCCCTCAAGCCCTATGGCTTCTTCGTCGATCTGGGCGGCGTCAGCGGTTTGTTGCACCACTCCTCCATCACGGGGGCCGTCCTGCGGGATCTCAGCGAAGCCTTCCAGCCTGGAGATCGACTCAAAGCCCTGATCACGGAGGTGGATGGCCAGCGCGGTCGCATCGCCCTCAACACGGCACTGCTCGAAAATCAACCCGGTGAGTTGCTGATTGCCAAGGAACAGCTGATGCAAGAGGCTCCCGAGCGCGCCGTGCGCGCCCGTTCCCTGCTGCAACAAAGGGAGCAGCAAAAGCAACAAGAGCCCATCTCCTCGGCACCGGCCGAGCCGGAGACCGCCACCGAATCAGCGCCAGCCCAGGCGCCGATGAGCCCATCATGACGGTTGGATCCCCCGCCTCCGCTGCGATCAGTGGAGCAGACTGGGAGGTGGATTACTACTCCAGGCCGGTTCTCGAGGCCGATGGTCGCAAGCGCTGGGAGTTGCTGGTTTGCGATACGCCCGGGGTGGGGTTGCGCCCAGGTGTCGAAGGCCCAACCCCCTTTCGCTTCGAAAAGCGCTGCTCGGCCGACACCGTCAACTCGCAGTGGTTGCGGGAGGCCTTGGCAGAAGCGCTCGAGCTGGCCCGACAGGAAGGCCACATTCCTCCCCGGCGCCTGCGCTGCTGGAGGGGTTCGATGCGGGCCATGGTGCAGAGGGCTGCCGAGCCCCTTGGACTGGAGGTGCTCCCCAGCCGGCGCTGCTTCGCCTTGATCGATTGGCTGGCGGAGCGGGAGCGCGATCTCTACCCCGCCCAAGAGGGCTACATGGCTGGTCCCTTGGCCCCCCCACCCCAGCCTCAACGCCCCGTTCCCTTGCCTTGGCCCGAGGTGGCCAGGGGCGATCGATGGAGCTGGGCCATGATTCCGGTGCGCTCCCTTCAGGAGGCCTCGGATTGGAGCATTGGCTTCGGGGCGCTGCTGCCCATTCCCGAGGAGCTGCCGCCCCAGGCCGGTGTGCCAGGCATCCGGCTGTTCAGCCGCCAAAGGGCCCTTGCCGTGGCGGGCTGGTTGGCTGGTCTTGAACCTGTGCGGCTTGAAGTCGACCAGGGACAATTGGTTTTGGAAGCTGGACTGGAGGATCGTTGGCGTCTGGCCAACCTTCCCGAACGCGAGGCCCTGGCAAGCGGCGAAGCCTTCGCCAGGGCCCGTCAGGAGGCGGGTGGCTTGCAATTCCTCGCGGTTCAGAATGGGGAGGACGATGCCCACTTTGAGGGATTCTGGATCCTCAGAGATCTTCCGGATGGCTGAGCAGTCCCCACCGCCCTTTGACGGTCCAGACGCCACCTTCAACTCCCTTCCAGGTTGGACCTGGGTTGGCACCTATGGGGGTTGGTTTTTGCAGTGCGACCTTCTCGGGGAGTTTGAGCACGGCTTCTTCACACGTCAGTGGCAGGGCCGGGAGCCCGATGAATTGGCCGGTTATCTGAGTGCAGGAATCAGTGTGCATCGACCGCGTCAGATTCACAGTGCCCGGGTGCTCCAGGCCGATCAGGCGACGTCGCCGCCATGGCCGGAAGCCGATGGCCTCGTCAGCACGGACGGAGGGCAGAGTCTCTGGGTTTGCGGTGCAGATTGCACTCCCGTGTTGGTTGCCGATCCTCGCAGCGGAAGGGTTGCGGCCTGCCACGCCGGCTGGCGGGGCGTTGCAGGCCGGATCCTGCCCCGAGCTCTCACCCTGCTGGAAGAGGCCGGTTGCGACCGTTCCGATCTCTTGGTGGCCCTCGGCCCAGCCGTGAGTGGAGCGGCTTATCAGGTTGAGAGGGATGTGAGCCAGCAGGTGGCAGAAGCGCTTTTCCCGCCGTCAGAGAACCATCCTGGTGGGGCTGGCGCCCTGGACGAGCTGATCGCCTGCGGTGCCCTGGCGGCCGATCCGATCCAGGGGCGTGATCGCTTGGATATCCGCGCTGCCAGCCAACGTCAGCTGGAAAGAGAGGGGATTCCGCCCGATCACATCCGTCTCTGCCCGCTTTGCACGGTCAGCCAGCCATTGCTCTTCCACTCCTGGCGCCGCGATCAGGTGAAGGCGGTCCAGTGGAGCGGCATTGTCGCTCAGGGCTGATGCTCACGCCAGGGGCTGCCCTGGCGGCCGCGCTAGTCCTCAAGACGCACAATCTGCCGTTTCGGCCAGATTCAACCTGGCGAGTCATGTCGGTGGAAGAGTTGAGGGTTTCCCAAAACTTCATGGATCCGTGCAAAGCAACCTGGCGGCTTTTTCAGGCGGAGGAGCATTTTGGGGACTTGCGTTGTGCCCCGTTCTGTTGTGATAATGCAAATGTCGCATTTTTTCCAACATGCTCACAGGGGCTGACCTCCTTGCCAAAGTCAAGGAGTTAGGTGACATCAACAAATCGGATCTTGTGCGGGCCTGTGGCTATGTCTCTACCAAGAAGGATGGCTCCGAGCGGCTGAATTTCACCGCGTTCTACGAAGCCCTCCTCAATGCCAAGGGCATGGACATCGGTTCCTCCTCGAAAGGGGGCAAGGCTGGCCGGAAACTGAGCTTCAATACCAAGGTGCAGTTCAACGGCAACCTTATGGTGGGCAAGGCCTACACCGCTCTGTTGGATTTGAAGCCTGGCGATGAGTTTGAGATCAAGCTTGGTCGCAAGCAGATCCGCCTTGTCCCTCTCGGGAGCGAGGAAGAGGAGTCTTGATGGCGATGGCAATCGCCTCTGCCACCTTGATGCCATCAATGGCTGCCGAAAGGATCCCTCCTGCGTATCCGGCCCCTTCCCCTGCTGGGTAAAGGCCTGGTGTATTCAGGCTTTGGAGGGTTTCTTTGCTTCGCGGAAGTCGCAGAGGCGACGATGTGCGAGTTTCCACTCCGGTCAAGATGGCTCCTTCCAGCAGAAAGCCTGGCAGGGATCGGGCGAATACGGGTAGAGCCTCCCGAATAGCCGTTAGCACATAGTCTGGCAGGCACGATTGCAGGCTCCCCATCTGTAGTCCTGGCAAATAGGAGCCAGTCACAGCCACCTTGTTCTCCGTGCTTTGTCCATCTGGAGTGTCAGTTGGGCCCGCAGGCGTGCCGTTTCCAAGAGAGCCCGTCTGTCCGTGTAAAAAATCGCCCAATCGTTGAGCCGGTGCTCGATAGGTTTTTCCTCCAGCGATGAAGGCTTGCCGCTCCCAGTGGCGCTGAAAGGCCATCCCTGCCAGAGGATCGCCTGGCCATCGGCCCCAGGCTTCCACATCGTCATTGGTGATGTTCACCACCAGAGCGCTGTTGGCATTGCGTTCGCGCCGCGAATGTTGGCTCATGCCATTGGTCACCACACTCCCTGGCTCGGATGTGGCCGCCACCACCCATCCTCCTGGGCACATGCAAAAGCTGTAGACATCACGTCCAGAGCTGCAATGGTGCACCAGCTTGTATTCCGCGGGCCCTAGCCGCGGGTGACCGGCTCGCGCCCCCCAGCGGGCTTGATCGATCAACGCCTGGGGATGTTCGATTCTTAGGCCAACGGCGAAGGGTTTGCGCTGCATCGCCACCCCCTCTTGCTCCAACCAGGTGAAGGCGTCGCGAGCGCTGTGACCCACCGCGAGCACCGCGTGAGAGGCGGCGAGGCATTCACCGCCGGCCAGTCGCACCCCTTGCAGTTGGCGGCTGCCATCAGGAGCAAGGATCAACCCATCCACTCTGGCGCCAAAGCGCACCTCGCCCCCGAGTGCTTCGATCGTCGATCGCAGCCCGCGCACCACGGTCGCCAGCCGGAAGGTGCCGATGTGGGGATGGTGCAACGTGAGGATGTCTGGATTGGCACCAGCCGCCACCAGTTCCTCCAACACTTTGCGCACATAGGCAGGCGGCTCACTGATTTGGCTGTACAACTTGCCATCGGAGAAGGTCCCCGCCCCCCCTTCGCCAAATTGGGCGTTGGATTCCGGGTCAAACAGTCGCTCCCCCCGCCAAAATCCAAAGGTGTCTGCGGTTCGCTGCTTCACGGGTTGACCGCGCTCCAGCAGGATGGGGCGCAATCCCATCTGGGCGAGCAAAAGCGCCGCAAAATAGCCGCAGGGTCCGGCTCCGACCACCAAGGGGCGCTCCCCAGACTCTGGCGAGCGGCCATTTTGGGCTGGGCCAACCTTGAAACGGTAGGTGTCATCGGGCCTGGGCCGCAGCTGCTGATCGCTCTTGAAGCGGCGCTGGAATTGGGCCTGCAGGGGGCCATGGAGCTGCAGCTCCAGATCCAGGGCATAAACCAGGGCAATGTCCGTACGCCGCCGGGCATCGATGCTCTGTTTGACAATCCGGTGGCTGATCAACGCCGCGTTTGGAATCTTCAGCCGCCTGCAGATGGCCTGTGCCAGATCTGCCTGGGAATGATCCAGCGGCATTTTCAGGGCAAAGAGCCGCCAATGCTGCCTCGCTGTAGCGGCAACATCCTCAACAGCGGGCTTGCTCTGAGGAAGCCTATCGGCCAACTTCGGAGACTCCAGGGATCACCCGCTTGGCCAGCACATCCATCGCGATCCTGTAGGCCTCCTCAAGGCGGAGGATGACTTCGTTGGACTGGCCGTTTTCCGGGGTATGGATGCTGATCAATAGACGAAAGGCCTCCCGCACATCAGCTTCGTCCGCATCGCTGTCCAGTCCGAGGGCGGCGAAGGCTCCAAGCTCTGCAAGAGAAGGGACAGACGGATTGGGCTGAAGCTGGGTTGGCTGCGGCTGGCGCCAATGGCTGCGCAGGAAGGTCATCTGGGCGTCGCTGAGTGCTTCCCCCAGGGTTCGCTTCTGCTGGAGCCACTCCAGGGCGGTGTGGGCGGAAAGATTGAGCGGATAGAGGGTGCGATCCGGCAACCCCCAAGCGGTGGGTTCCACCTGCAGGTAATGGCTGGCCTCCACGATCCCAAGGCTGCAACGCCGGCCGATTTGAGCCCGGGCCGTGCAACCCGGTGCCACGTGCAACACCTGAACCAACGGGTTGCCGCGCAGTCCCATGACCTCAAGCAGCACTTCACCAGGCCCCACGGTGAGTTCCACCATGGTGCGATTGGTGAGGCCTCCGATTGGCTTGCCATTCACGCAGAGTTCCAACACGCCGCCCGCCGGAGCTCTGTCAATCCGTGTCACCCGGAGTCCGGAAGGCATGGATCGAATCCGGTAATGGAACAACAGCATTTTCAGCCTAGGGGCTTCCACCATCCTTGGGTCCTTTGGCAGGATCTCCTTAAGGTTCGTTGTGGCAACGACGCTGTCTCAGCTGTTTTTATGGCGATGGACCCTCCCGATAGGGATGGCTTTTCTAAATAAATTGGCAACACCTCTCTTTAGAAGGGGCTGGATCGCATTTTGTGAATCAATTCATCTCAACGCTTGGCAAGGGGCTCCATGCCTCTCCTGGTTTGCGGGAAGAACGGTGCTTTTCTCTCCCCATCGATCTTGTCCCGCAGATGGCCTGACGACCTGCGTTGATCAACCATCACCCCCCAGCCCCCTGCAGCTCCCCCTCCATCTCCGCTATCCGCAGCCGCGTGGCCAATACGGCATCCGGGTTGAGGCTGATCGAATCAATGCCCAGTTCCACCAGGAAGCGGGCGAATTCGGGGTAGTCGCTTGGGGCCTGGCCGCAGATGCCAATTTTGCGGCCACAGCGGTGGGCGGTTTCAATTGCCAGGCGAATCATCGTTTTCACAGCTGGGTGGCGTTCATCAAACAAATCGGCGATGAGGGCCGAATCCCGATCCAGTCCCAGGGTGAGCTGGGTGAGGTCGTTGGAGCCGATCGAAAAGCCATCAAACCGCTCGGCAAAGGCTTCGGCCGCCACCACATTGCTCGGCAGCTCGCACATCACATACACCTGCAACCCCTTCTCCCCGCGCACCAAGCCCTGGCCGGCCATCTCCGCCAACACGCGATCGGCTTCCTCGGGCGTGCGGCAGAAGGGAATCATCGGAATCACGTTCATCAGCCCCATCCCCTCCCGCACCCGCCGCAGGGCCTGGCATTCCAACGCGAACGCCTCGCGGAAAGCCGCTGAGGCATAGCGGGAGGCCCCCCGCCAGCCGATCATCGGATTCTCTTCCTTCGGCTCGAAGGCCGCCCCCCCCAGCAGGCGTGCGTATTCATTGCTCTTGAAGTCGGAAAAACGCAGAATCACCGGCTTGGGATAAAAAGCGGCCGCGATCCGCGCCATGCCTTGGCTGAGCAGATCCACGTAGTACTCCCCTGGCGTGGCGTAGCCGCTGGTGAGTTGGGCGATCTGGTCCCGTTCTTGCGGGCTGGCGATCTTTTCGGGGGCCAACAGGGCCAGCGGGTGAACCTTGATCTGATTGGCGATGATGAATTCCAGCCGTGCCAGACCCACGCCATCGCAGGGGATCGCGGCCAATTGAAAGGCCTCCTCCGGATTACCCACATTCATCAACACCTGCGTGCGAGTGGCGGGCAGATTGGCCAGAGTTTGCTCCTGCACCTCAAAATCCAGCAGGCCTGGATACACTTGGCCTACATCGCCTTCACAACAACTCACGGTGATCAGCTGCCCGTCCTGGATGCGCTGGGTGGCCTCACCGGTGCCGACGATGGCGGTGATGCCCATTTCCCGAGCAATGATCGCCGCATGGCAGGTGCGTCCGCCCTGGTCGGTCACCACGCCCTTGGCCTTTTTCAAAATCGGTTCCCAGTCCGGGTCGGTGCGGCGGGTGATCAGCAGCTCGCCCGGCTGAAAACAGTCGATTTCTGAGGGGTCCTGGATCACGCGTGCCGATCCGCTGCTGATGGAGGCCCCGATGGCTCTCCCCGTGACGATCGGCTCCACCCCCTTCGCCAACAGGTGCCAACTGCGCAACACGGCTCCGCCTCGCCGGGATTCCACGGTTTCTGGGCGGGCCTGAAGGATGAACAGCTCACCGCTGAGGCCATCTTTGGCCCACTCCAGATCCATTGGCGTCGGGGTGCCCCGTTGCGCGCTGTAGTGGCTTTCGATCACGCAAGCCCATCGGGCCAGGGTGAGGGCTTCCGCATCGGTGAGGGCATATCGCTGCCGCTCCGCTTCGGGAACGGGCTGATTGCTCACGGCCTGTCCATCCCCTGGCTGGTCTTCGCCGTAGACCATGCGCAGGGCCTTGCTGCCCAAGCGTCGACTGATGATCGGGGCAAACCCTTGCGCCAGGGTGGGTTTGTGAATCAGCCACTCATCGGGGTTGACCGCACCTTGCACCACGTTTTCCCCCAGGCCGTAGGCAGCGGTGAGCAACACCACATCCCTGAAGCCCGTTTCCGTGTCCAGGGTGAACATCACCCCAGCGGCGGCTAGATCGGAGCGCACCATCTCTTGCACGCCAACAGAAAGCGCGACTTCCTCATGACGAAAGCCGTGATGCTGGCGATAGGAAATGGCACGATCGGTGAACAGGGAGGCGTAACAGCGTTGCGTGGCCTTGAGCAGGGCGGCTTCGCCCACGACATGCAAAAACGTTTCCTGTTGTCCGGCAAAGCTGGCTTCCGGCAAGTCCTCCGCCGTGGCGCTGGATCGCACGGCCACAGCGGGCGTGCTCCCCCGCTTGGCGGCCATGGATCCATACGCCCCAAGGATCTGCTCGACCAAGACGCCTGGCAGCGTGGCGCTGAGCACCTGCTCTCGGCATGCGCGGCCGGCCGCCTGCAACGCGCCCAGATCGGAGACATCGAGCCCGGCGAGCTCACGATCCAGGGCAGGGCCTAATGCATTGGCGGCCAAGAACAGCCGATAGGCCGCAGCTGTGGTGGCAAACCCATCAGGCACCTGCACCCCTTGGGGTTTGAGGGAGCGGATCATCTCGCCAAGAGAAGCGTTTTTCCCTCCCACTTCTGGAATCGCGCTCAGCCCCACTTGATCAAAGGGCACCACAAGTCGCTCGTTGGGAGAGTGGCCCGCCATCTATCCCCTGTTGCCATTGCCACAACTCTGCTCGGAAGCCACCTTTTCCGGCCATCCCCTTCACCGTCCTGCATAGAGAGGAATCGGCTGAGATCCATCGCTTAGGTTCCGCTCATGAGGAGAGTGTTTTTACGGGTTCTCACCCTGGTGGCGATGATGTTGGCTGCGGGCCCTGCCGCTCGGGCCATCCCTGAAGCCCAGGCAATGGCCAAGCTTCGGGTGATCCCGGTGCACCTGTTGGTGGATGGCAAGGGAGTTCCCCTGCCGATTCCAAAGGACAAAACCCTTGTCTTACCCCTTTATTTGGATCGGCAGCGGGCCCAATCCGAGCTTCAGCAGATCCGCTCCCGTCAGCCTGGCCAGAACGTCGCCCTCGCGACCCTGCCGTTGAGTGAAGCCAACGCCTTGGTTGCAAGCTTGACCAAAGACCTCAAACCTGGTTATCGACTCTTGGCTCCTGTGCTACCACGCCGCCAGGATTTGGAGAAAGCCACCACCTTGCTGCAACAAAAGGGCCTCACTGCCGCGCAAATCCGCCAAGGGCTCACCGTGCCCATCTTTTTCACCCGGCCATTTCTTACGGCCCCAACGGCTGAAGGGGAGCGAGGTTTGTTGTTTTTGAGCTACGCCGATTTGCAGCAGGCTCTCTCCAAGCAATCCGGCAGTCCCTCACGCCGGGTGGAGGTCGCGGACATCACAGCGGTGCTGCATCGGTTGATGCAAACCCCCCAGGATCTGTTTGTCTTTCGTGCTCATCAATCTGGGGGCAGCGACAGGCCGAGTCGCGCCCTTGCTCCACCTCCACCGCCTCCGCTCCCTGGTGGGGGATAACCAAGAGAGGATGGGCTCAAGATGGTGGATCCGAAGCCTTCTGCCCATCATTTTGGCGAGAAGGAGTTCCTGAGGGCAAGAGCTGGGCGAGGCCACCGGCTCCGAGCAAGAGAATGCCCAGGCCCAGGGCCAAACCCTTGTTTTGGGCTGCGGGTCCATCCATCCAGGCTGCGGCACTGAGAAAGGCGCCTCCCAAGAGCAGGCTTGGCACGAGAACGATCCCTTTGGCGGTGCGATTCAAGTTCATTGGTTAAGTCGCCCGTTCTGCATTCAGACAGGGGAGTGGAGAGGCCAATCCTTCGGCCACCAGCGCGTCACCAAGGTCTAGCCCATTTTTGAGCAGACTCACCTGGGCCACCATTTGGCCATTTTCAACCCCCATGGGCCGGAAGTTGATTTTGCTGCCACGGCTGCCATTCCGTTGCAACCAAGCCAATGCGGCTTGGCTATTGGCCTCACTCACAGAGATGCAGGCCAATTGCACCCCATAGCTGCGATTTTGATCACCCACCTGCAGCAATGTCGGGCTGCGAATACTCAAGATTTCAGCTGCCATCGCTGGAGGCGCAGCCAAGCACCACCCACCAGCCACAACGATCAGGCTCAGCAGGGTGTGCCACACAAGCCTCCAGAAACGCCAGGGCAGAGAAGGGAGGATCAACAGCTTGACTTCAGGGTTTGCGATCAGAGTTTGGCGCCACAGCTCGGGCAGTAGTGATGGGCACTGGCGGTGGTTGCTCCACAGGCGGCGCATTGGCGCACCGTATCGATGGCGAGTTCTGGATGGGATGGCAGGCCCACCATCTGGGCATTGCTGGCGCCGGGGGGAACCATGGGGTAGCAGTTTTCGTTTCGGCGCACTTGCACATCAATGAACACGGGGCCTGGATGGGCAAGGGCCTCAGCTAATTGCGGAAGCAAGTCGGCCCGCTCCCTGATTTGGATACCGCGGACGCCGAAGGATTCGGCTAGCGCTGCGAAATCCGGCATGCCTTTGGTCATCTCGGAAGCCGAATAGCGCTCGCTGTAGAAGCTCTCTTGCCATTGCCGCACCATGCCCTGCCAGCCGTTGTTGATGACCACGACCTTGACGGGCAACCCGTAGTGGCTGAGGGTGCCCAGCTCCTGGATGTTCATCAGGATGCTGGCATCTCCTGCCACGCACACCACTTGAGCATCCGCTTGGGCCACCTGAACGCCCATGGCCGCGGGCATGCCAAATCCCATCGTGCCGAGACCCGCGCTGCTGATCCAATGGCGCGGGGCGGTGGGGAGGAATTGGGCTGCCCACATCTGGTGCTGGCCAACATCCGTGGTGATGTAAGCATCAGGAGCCAGTTCCCGCAGGGCCATCATCACTTCTTGGGGGGCAATTTCACCTTCTGGTGTTGGCACAACCAGTGGATACTGATGCTTCCAGAGTGCGATGCGAGAGAGCCAGGCGTCCGTGCGGCCCTTGCTCTCCTCACCCTCACAGAGACTGAGCAGGGCTGTGAGGGCTGTTTTCACATCAGCAATGATCGGCACCTCAGGAACGCGATTTTTCCCCACCTCTGCCGCATCAATATCGATGTGAATCACCTGAGCTCGAGTGGCAAAACTGTCGAGACGTCCGGTGACGCGATCGTCAAATCTTGCTCCGGCAGCAATCAACAAGTCACACTCGGTCACGGCAAAATTGGCGTAGGCCGTGCCGTGCATCCCGAGCATGCCCACCGAAAGGGAATCGCGCTCATCAAAGGCACCCTTGCCCATCAAGGTTGTGGTGACGGGAATCTGGAAGCGTTCCGCTAATCGTTGAATCTCTTGATGGGCGCCGCTGCTCACGGCCCCACCGCCAACGTAAAGAAGGGGACGGTGAGATTGGCGAATCAACTCAAGCGCCTGCAGAAGGTTGTCCCGCTCCGGCTGGGGGGTGGCTTGGAAGCCTGCAGGGATGGCCGATCCAGGCGGGACCGGCAGGTAATCAAACTCTTCTGCCCCCACGTCTTTGGGCACGTCGATCAAAACCGGGCCTGGGCGACCCGAGGAGGCGATGAGAAAAGCTTCTGCCACGATGCGACCAATTTGAGCCGGATCGCGCACCACCCACGAGTGCTTCACGATGGGCAAGGTGATGCCAAAAATATCGATTTCCTGGAAGGCATCGGTGCCGATCGCAGCACGGGGCACCTGGCCGGTCACCACCACCATCGGAACGGAATCCATGTAGGCGGTGGCGATGCCAGTCACCAGGTTGGTGGCTCCAGGGCCGGAGGTTCCAAAGCACACCCCCACCTGGCCCGTTGCTCGGGCATAGGCATCGGCGGCGTGGGCTCCGCCCTGCTCATGCCTCACAAGAATGTGACTCAGCCAACCCCTGTCTTCTGCCTGGTTCAGTTCGTCGTAGATCGGCAGGATGGCTCCACCCGGGTACCCGAAGATGTGCTTCACCCCGTGACGGTGCAGGGCGTCCATCAAGGCATATCCCCCGCTGACGCGCTTTGGCCCCCCCTCCCCAGCTGTTTTGCTGTCGATGGACGCAACGGAAGCAATGGCGGAACGGGCTGCTGCTTCGTTGGATGGGGTGGGAGTGAGGGTCACAGCGGGCAGGCAGGGTGAATAGGGAACGGCTCTTGCCTTGAGCGATGTCACGAGGACTTTCCAACATTAAAAGCCCTGCGCCAAATTGGCTGCTGCGGGCGACGATCGGCGGCCATCGCCCGTAGGACAGCAGCTGGATCGAGCCACCGGTCTCCGTAGCGAAGCCCCCAGTGCAGGTGAGGGCCTGTGGTGTTGCCGCTGAGGCCGATGTGGCCGATGGTCTGCCCCGTTCGCAAGCGCTGACCACGCCGCAGCCAGACGGAGCCGCTCCGGTAGCTGTTGCCTTCCACCCGGCCGGCCAGGTGGCAATAGAGGTGTTCATAGCGCCCGGAGCGGATGACCAGCCCGTTGCCGCAACCGGAATCCTGGAAGATGTCCACCAGGGTGCCGCTCCACCAGTTGCGCACCTCTGATCCGAGTGGTGCTGCGATGTCGAGCCCCTCATGGGGCCGCAGCCCTCCGTGCACGGGATGGACCCTCAAGCCGAAGGGACTGCTGTAGCCCGCGAAACTGGCCACAGGAAAGCTGCCTCGGCCCCAGGTGGTGGGGAGATTCGCCTGGGAGGGGCCTGGGGCGCAACTAAGGCCGACCACCATTGCGACAACACCAGCCAACGAACGGCCCTTGGCAGGCCGCCAATTCGAGGTTCGTTCGGGGGACTCAGAGCAGGCCAATCGCATGGAGCGGACCTTTGCCGCTGAGCAATTCGACTAGAAAAGCAGAAAATCCCAGCATGGCCAGTCGACCATTCCACACCTCGGAGCTGTTATTCCATCCCCAGGCCCACTTGTCTTGGGGATAGAGCTTCACTTTTTTGGGGAGTTGGGCCGCCTGATCCAGATTCACCTCAGGACCATCGAGGGCCTGGGTGACCAGATCAGCCAGGCCGTGAATGAAGGTGGAATCCGTATTGAGAGCGGGCACTCGCAGGAAGTTGGCAATGCCTGCTTCGTGCGCAATTTCGGCATACTCCAGATCGATTTCCTCAAGGGTTTCGATGTGCTCACTCACAAAACTGATCGGCACCACCACAAGATCGTTGACGCCATTCTTGCCAAGCTCTCTAAGGGCTTCATCTGTATAAGGCTTTAGCCATTCCACCGGGCCGACGCGACTTTGGTAGGCCAGGGTGTAGGGATTGGCATGGCCAAGCTCCTTTTGCAGCTCTGCCATGATCAACTGGGTGCAAGCCTCGATTTCCCGTTGGTAGGGATCCCCAGCTTCCTCGACATAGCTCTTCGGCACCCCGTGGGCACTGAAAAAGACATGGGCCTTGCTGGGATCATCCGCTTCGCGAACGCTCTGGGCAATCAACCCAACCATCGCGCGGATGTAGCCAGGATGGTCATACCAGCTGCGGATGCAGCGGATGGGCAGCTGGCTGAATTGGGGATCCGCCTGACGGAGCCGTTGCAACTCGCGGAAGCTGGAGCCACTGGTGCTGATTGAAAACTGCGGGTAGAGAGGCAGCACCACCACCTCATCAATGGCATCGGCCTTGATATCCGCCACGGCCGACTCCGTGAACGGATGCCAGTAGCGCATCGCGACATAGGTGGTGGCATCGATGTTCTGCTGCCGCAGCAGGCTCTGAAGCTCACGGGCTTGGTGCTCGGTGATGCGCCTCAGGGGGGATCCTCCACCGATGGAGCGGTAGGCATCTTGAGATTTGCTGCTGCGCAGGGTGCTCACCAGCCAGGCCAGGGGACGCTGGAGGGCAGGGATGGGCAGCCGGATGATTTCCGGATCTGAAAACAGGTTGTAAAGGAAGGGGGCGACATCCTGGATCCGTTCCGGACCCCCAAGGTTCAGCAGCAACACGCCGACCTTTGCCATGCCCTGCCCTTCGATACTGCAGGGCGAGCGTAACGCCAGCCTGCCGGCCTGTGGCGTTCACCCCTGGCCATTCCGTGTGGTTGCAGGTACGTTCCGCCCCTGGACCCTCCGGCTGGGTTCGCTCGTTCCCCTTGCACGGTGCCATGGCCGCACCCGATCCCGTGGCCCCATCCAGCTTGCAGGCCGCCGTGAAGCTGGCCAATCAAGAGTTGGCCAACTCGGGAACCTCCTGGCGGATCGAGCTGAGGGGGCAGCGTCTGGGCTTGCGCGGCCCCCTGCCGCCTCGTTGTGGTGAGGCCCAGGGGAGAAGATCCTTTCAACGATTGAGTTTGGGGCTGCAGGCCACTGAAGCTGCTCTGCCTGAGGCCCTGGCTCGCTTGCAAACGGTGCGAGAGCAGTTGCGCCTTGGCACCTTCCACTGGAGTGAATGGCAACGCCACTCGGCGCCATCTGGCTCCCTCCCTCCGGAAACCTCTGCTGGCCCCTCCCATGAGGATGGATCCGCCGCCTGCTCTTCGCCGTTGGAAGAGGCGCTGGCTTCCTTCCAGCTGGCCTTCCAGAAGGATCCCCGTCGCCGGCGATCCCCTGCAGGAGCGCGCAGCACCTGGAGGGCGGCCTATCAACCCTATCTGCGACGGCTTTTGGCGATTGGGTCCAAGGATTCCCCAGGGATCGATGCCGATTTGTTGGTGGCTGTTCTGGAGAGCTACCCGGTGGCCAGCCGCAGCCGCCAGCAGTGCGCCCTCGTGCTTGGTGCTCTGGCACGGCACCATGCGGTGCCGCTTCCGGAGGATTGGCAGGAGCTGGGCAGGGGATATGGCCTCCATACAGCTCGTTTTCGGCCTTTGCCGAGCGATGGACAAATCCTGCAGGTGGTGAGGAAGATTCCCAATCCGCGTTGGCGGCTTGTGTATGGCCTGATGGCCACCTATGGGTTGCGAAATCATGAGGTGTTTTTCTGCGATTTCTCCGCCCTGGCCCCCGGCGGCGACAGGGTGCTGAGGGTGTTGCCCACCAGCAAGACGGGCGAACATCAGGTGTGGCCCTTTCAGCCGGAGTGGGTGGATCACTTCGCCTTGGAACAGCTGGGTCTCGATCCCCAGTCCCTGCCCTCCCTCACAACCGACCTGCGCCGAACCACACTTCAGCGTGTAGGGCAGCGGGTCTCCGAGCAATTCCGCCGCTATGCCTTGCCCCTCACCCCCTACGACCTTCGCCACGCTTGGGCTGTGCGCACCATCCACATCGGCCTGCCGGACACGGTGGCGGCCCGCATGATGGGCCACTCGGTGGCGATCCACACCCGCACATACCACCACTGGATCACCCGCCGGGATCAGCAGCAAGCTGTGGATGCGGCTCTGGCTCGGCGCCAGGCCAGCTGAGGGCGCAGGCAGAGTGAGAAGCCACTCAAGGAAGCCTCATGGATGTGGTTCGTGGCCAGGCTGGAGCAGGTGAGCTCGATGAGGCTGCCGCCGCATTGGGCCAAGGCGGGATGGGTGCGCCAGAGAGCGACGGGGAGGCCTACCAGCGGCGGATGGAGCGCCGGCGGCAGGTGCAGCAGCAGCGACTTGATGCCC
This sequence comes from Cyanobacteriota bacterium, assembly GCA_035284785.1. Lineage (GTDB taxonomy): Bacteria > Cyanobacteriota > Cyanobacteriia > PCC-6307 > Cyanobiaceae > Cyanobium. Next base: position 37,212 of record JAYKHK010000028.1, read on the forward strand.
GTCGACTGGAGAAAGGCCTCGTGCTCGTCTTCACAGGCGAAGGCAAGGGGAAGACCACCGCAGCATTGGGCTTGGTGTTGCGCATGCTTGGCCATGGGGAAAAGGTGGCTGTGATCCAGTTCATCAAGGGGGGGTGGCAGCCGGGTGAGGTGGCCGCACTGCAACGGTTTGGCGAGGATCTGCACTTTCAGGCTCTCGGGGAGGGCTTCACTTGGGAAACCCAGGACAGGGAGCGTGATCGCCGGGCAGTGTCGTTGGCCTGGGAACAGGCCCTCTGCCAGCTGCAGGATCCGGCAAGGAAGCTTGTGGTGCTTGATGAGGTGAACGTGGCCTTGAAGCTTGGCTACCTCCCCCTGGAAGAGCTGATGGCAGGTCTGCGCACGCGTCCGCCCCTCACCCACGTCGCCCTCACGGGTCGGGGTGCGCCGGAGGCCCTGATCGCCTCTGCAGATTTGGTGACCGAGATGCGGTTGGTGCGCCACCCCTTCCGGGAGCAGGGTGTGCGGGCCCAGGCTGGGATCGAGTACTAGCGCTTGTTGGGCTGGGTCAGATTCACCCAGCGGTGGGTGGGCTGCGCGGGACTTGCTACTGTTCGGCCGGATTGCAATCGGGCGACTCACTGGAATGGCACCCTATCGGCGTGTGTTGCTTAAGCTCAGTGGCGAGGCGCTGATGGGTAATCAGGGTTACGGCATTGATCCCGCCATCGTCCAGTCGATCGCTTCCGATGTGGCCGAGGTGGTGGCCGCTGGCACGCAATTGGCGATCGTGGTGGGAGGAGGCAATATCTTTCGTGGGCTGAAGGGCTCTGCCGCAGGCATGGATCGAGCCACTGCAGACTATGTGGGGATGTTGGCCACGGTGATGAATGCGATCACCTTGCAGGATGGCCTCGAAAGAGCTGGCGTCCCCACCCGTGTGCAAAGTGCCATCTCCATGCAGGAAGTGGCTGAGCCCTACATTCGGCGGCGGGCCATTCGTCATCTTGAGAAAGGAAGGGTGGTGATTTTTGCCGCAGGCTGCGGTAACCCTTTCTTCACCACCGACACCACTGCCGCGCTGCGGGCAGCAGAAATCAATGCCGATGTGGTGTTCAAAGCGACCAAGGTGGATGGTGTGTATAACAAGGATCCCGCCCTTCATTCTGATGCCATACGTTACGAAACGCTTACATTTATGGACGTGCTCAGCGGTGAGCTGCAGGTGATGGATGCCACTGCAATTTCCCTCTGCAAGGAGAACTCCATTCCAATTGTTGTGTTTGATCTCTTTGGCCGCGGCAACATCAGCCTTGCCGTTGGGGGAGAACCTATCGGAACTCGCATCATGTCTTCACACTGAACGCCTGTTTTTAGCTGAATCAACGGTTTTTTCTCTGATTTTCCATGGAACTCGAAGCCAGCATGCTCAAATCGCTGGAAGCCACCCAGCGCTATTTCAATACCATCCGAACGGGACGCGCCAATCCTTCCTTGCTCGATAAAATCGTCGTCGAATATTACGGAGCTGAAACCCCTCTGAAATCCTTGGCGACGCTCTCAACGCCTGACGCCCAAACCATCCAGATTCAGCCATTTGATGCGTCCTCCCTCGCCGCAATTGAAAGAGCTATCTCCATGAGTGATCTGGGTTTGACAACGAATAACGATGGCAGAATTATTCGCATCAACATCCCTCCCCTCACTGAAGATCGTCGCAAGGATTTGTGTAAGTTGGCCGCAAAATATGCTGAAGAAGGAAAAGTTTCGCTGCGGAATCTGCGGCGAGATGCCATTGATCGAATCAAAAAGCAAGAGAAAGATGGCGAACTTTCTGAAGATCAATCCCGTGACGAACAGGACAAAGTTCAGAAGGTGACCGATCGTTTTATCGTGCAGTTGGAGAAGCACCTCTCCGAAAAAGAAGCCGAAATCCTCAAGGTTTAGCCATGGGCGATTCTCAGGCCTTCCCTGTCGATGCAATCGTTGTTGGGGGAGGTTCTGCGGGTTCCGCCGCCGCCTTCCACCTGGCGCGGCTCGGCAGAAAGGTTGTGGTCTTTGAGCGAGATCAGCCCGGCCGGAGCAAGCCCTGTGGCGGGGGGATGGCTGCATCCGTCCAGCGTTGGTTTCCCTTTGATCTCACACCTGTCGTCGAGCAGGTCATCAGGGAAGTGCGCTTCACTTGGACCCTGGATGATCCTGTCAGGGCAACGCTGCCAGGAGAGGCTCCCTTCTGGATTGTGCGGCGCTCTGTGCTGGATTCCTTCCTCGCCGAGCAGGCAGCCCAGGCAGGAGCAACCTTTCACTTCAACAGCGCGGTGGCAGCCGTGCAGCGGCAAGGGGATCGATGGCTGGTGAGCGACCAGCGGGGTGAGCTTTGGCAGGCACGCAGCCTTCTCATTGCGGATGGTTCCTCTTCACCCCTGGCCAGCCAGCTCGGCCTTGGTCCGCCCAGACCCCGCTTTGCTTCCACCCTTTCGGTGGAGGTGGAGTGTCCAGTTCAGGAGCCTGGGGTGGCTTTCTTTGACTTTGGCCTGGTGCCGCAGGGATTTTGTTGGGTTTTTCCCCGTCATCAGGGCTACAGCATCGGGGTTGGCACGTTCATCGGACAGGAGGAATTGAATGGTGAGGCGGTGCTTCACCGTCTCCTGCCAGCCTTAGGCCTGCCTTTGGACGCTGGCTTGCGCCAACCTGCACGCCTTCGCGTTTGGGATGGCCACCATCCCCTGGATGGTCCCGGCGTGGTGGTGGCTGGCGATGCCGCCTCCCTCTGCGATCCCTTTTTGGCCGAAGGCTTGCGACCGGCCCTGATGAGCGGTTCTCAGGCTGCGATTGCCCTCGATGCCTGGCTAGGCGGTGATCCCCAGGCTCTGAAGGGTTATACGGCCACCATGCGCAGAGATTGGGGGGAGTCCATGGCCTGGGGCAAACGAATTGCGCAAGTGTTCTATCGATTACCGCGCGTCGGCTATCAGTTGGGCGTGAAACGCCCCACAGCTCCTCAGCGCATCGCTCAAATCCTCTCCGGTGAGATGGGCTACGGCGACATTGCTCAACGGGTGATCCGGCGTCTGCTCTTTCAACGGGGATAAATCCGATCACAGCCTTTGAGATCGCGCAGGCGTTGATCGATGGAGCCAAGCAGTTCGATGGCGAACATGGGTGATTCCTGCACAGCAAAGAGAAACTTTTCCTTGTTCATGACAAGAAGCTCACAATCTGTGAGTGCGACAGCATTGCCGAAGCGCCGATGCTCTGGGGTGACGAGCGCACCAGCTCCAAACACGTCACCGGCTTCGATTCGTTCATGGCCGACCTCCCCATTCCAAGTGAGTTCGACCGTCCCCTCGAGCAAGCCGAACATGCAGTCGCCAGGCTCACCTGATTTGAACACCATGCTCCCGGCAGGAACGTGAATCACCTCGCCAGAGGTGGCCAAAGCCCGCATGGTATCCAGTGCGTTCACGGTTTTCAACCAGCTCATACCAATTTAAGGCGGCCGATGCATACAGCCGTCAACAACAGTGGGTCAAGGGGGTGATGCTTCGCCGATCGACGCCGAATCAGCGTCGCACCGAGAGGGCAGCACCGAGGCCACCACGCACATCATCTGGAGCAAGGCGTCCATCCTTGTCAGTATCGAGAGCGTCAAAGACGGCATCGCTTCCCAGCCACTCTTCGCGAGTGATGCAGCCATCCCCATCCAGGTCATTGAGCAGGAAAATTTCGTGAACGGCGTGGGTGAAGGCCGCCTTGCCCTCGATGTAAGCCAAGCGATGGGCCAGCTGCACCTCAAGCGTTTCAATGGCTTTGGAAAAACCTCGAATTCCCTCATCCAATTTTTCACTAGCCATTTGATCAGCGGCCATCATGTTGTCGAACAAGTCTCGTTCGAGATGGATTTTTTCTTGGGTTTCGCCAGGTGACTCAGAGTTGAGTTTGCGGATCAGGACGCCCTCCATGTTCCGCAACTGCTCCATCAGGGCAGGCGAAATGGTGAGGAGATCACAGCCAGCCAGCTCAATAATTTCATCTACATTGCGGAAACTCGCTCCCATCACTTCTGTGCGGTAGCCGTAAGTTTTGTAGTAGTTGAAAATTTTGGTGACCGAGATCACACCAGGATCTTCAGGGCCAGGGAAGCTTTCACGACCCGTGGAGGCCTTATACCAATCCAGGATGCGCCCGACAAAAGGTGAAATCAGCGTCACCCCAGCTTCGGCGCAGGCCACCGCCTGAGCAAAGCCAAACAGCAGGGTGAGGTTGCAGTGTATGCCCTCTTGCTCAAGCCTTTCAGCTGCACGAATCCCCTCCCAGGTGGAAGCAATTTTGATCAGCACGCGCTGGCGACTCACGCCCGCTTGCTCATAGAGACCGATGAGTTTGCGCGCTTTTTCGATGGTGGCTTCCGTGTCGTAACTGAGGCGGGCGTCTACCTCCGTCGAGACCCGGCCAGGCACGATGCGGAGGATTTCCTTGCCAAAGGTGACGCTGATCTCATCCAGCGCTTCCGCAACGACATCTTCGACAGGGGCACTCTCACCCATCACCGTTCTCGATTCGCTGAGAGAGCGATCGATCAGGTTTTGGTAGGTGGGGATTTGGGCGGCGGCCAGAATGAGGGATGGATTGGTGGTGGCATCCCTTGGCGTGAATTGGCGGATGGCTTCGATGTCTCCGGTGTCGGCCACCACGACCGTCATGGTTGCCAGCTGATCCAGCAGATTGCTCATGGCGTGACTCCGGCCCTTACAAAACCCTCTTCACGCTAACCATGGCACAACAGGAAGCCAGTGGCGATGGGTTGGCTTGTGGAAATCCATACACGCCCGAGCAATCCGGGCATCAAGTTTGGGGACGGGCCAGCTGCGGCTTGGGAGTGAGACGCTCCGGCCTGGAAGGAGGAATTTTCTCGAGCACGAGAAGAGCTTCCACAATCTGCCGGGCCACGGGTAGGGCGACCGTTGATCCATAGGCATTGCCCCCTTGCGGTTCATCCATGACAACGAGCACCACATAACGGGGGCTTTCCACCGGAAGAATGGCGACAAAGCTCGTGATCCTGGCCCCCGGGATGTAAACGCCGTTATGGGCTTTCTGTGCGGTGCCGGTTTTGCCTGCAATTCGGTACCCAGGAATTTTGATGCCCTTGCCTGTGCCTTTCTCCACCACCGTCTCCATCCAATTCACCACCTGACGGGTGACCTTGGCATCCAACAATTGAACACCGCTCAGGGCTGGTGGGGCAGCCAAGCCATCTCCCGAGCGCAGGCCACGGGTGATGTGGGGACTGACCAGGCGCCCGCCGTTGGCGAGCATCGCGTGCAACTGCACCAACTTGAGCGGAGTGAGTGAGAACCCCTGCCCGAAGGCTGCGGTGGCTGGTTCAATGGCACCAGCAGTGAACTCCTGCTTGGATTTCAATTGGCCAGCCACGGCTCCAGGTAAATCGGTATCGGGAACATCATTGATGCCGATGGTGTTCAGCCAACGCCAAAATGTTTCACGCTTGAGGTGTCGCATTGCATCCACCATGCCCACGTTGCTCGAGACCTGAAGCACGGTGGGGAAATCGATCACCCCATTGGCTCGGCGATCCGCATTGAAGATCGGCCAGCCGCCGATCGTGAGTTGGCCCGTGTCATTCACGGTGCCATTGGGATCGATCGCCTTTTCTTGCAGTGCAATGGCCAAGTTGATCGGCTTGAAGGTGGAGCCTGGTTCATAAAGATCCTGCACCGACCATTCTCTGAATGAGCCAGGATTGAAGTCCCAATAGCGATTGGGGTCATAGGTGGGGGTGGAGGCCAGGGCAAGCAATTCTCCTGTTTTGGCATCCATCACCAAGGCGACCCCGCGCTTGGCATTCCACTGCTTCATTTGTTTGCCAACGGCCTGCTGGGCCACCTGTTGCAGGCGGGCATCCAGCGTCAGTTGGAGCCGCAGGTCGTCGCCGTATAGGGAGCCGGCTTGGATGCCATCGGGGAGGGGGGTTCCATCGCCTCCAAGACGCATGTGAAACGTGGTTTCCTGCCGTTTCAGATCCTGATCTCGGCTCTGTTCCAGGCCGGCTTGAGGAATCCGATCCAAATTCAGGAAGCCCACCACATTGGAGAAGAGGGATCCCTGGGGGTAGATCCGTTGGGGATAGGCCTCTAAATCCAGCCCACTGATTTGCAGGCGTTTCACCTTGGCGGCCGTTTCGGGATCCAAGTTTGTGGCGAGTTTCACGCCGCTGCTTCGCTTGCCGATGGTTTGGAGCAGCTCGGATTGCGGTCGAGCGAGCACATCGGCCAGCTTCGCGCTCACTTCCTCAGGGCTGCGGCGGATGTTGGAGGCATCACCGAGATAGCTGAAGTAGCGAGGGTGCGCCCAAAGGGTGAACCTCTCTTCATCCAGCGCCACCATCTGGCCCGCCCGATCCACGATCGTGCGGCGGGTGCCGAGGGGTTTGATCGACTGCGTTTGTATCGCCCTGGCTTTGCTTTGCAGCTGTGGCCCTTGGATCACTTGAAGCCACACCAGACGGGCCGTTAACCCACCCAAAGCAAGGCAAAGCAGCCCGTACACCCAAAAGAGGCGCTTCGAGGGGAAGGGCTCCAGGGGCACAACACGGCGAACGTGTTGGCGTGGCTGCCCGCCTCCCCCTGCCACCCGCAGATCAGAACTCCCTGGTCGTCCAGGGGGATGGCGGCGGGTGGTTCGAGGCGCCATCAATAACCAGCAGGAAGGGGTGGCAGGGCCTGCCCTGAGGGGGAACGACCGATCGCCAGACCGGCCAGGAGAGGGAGGGATGGTTTCAGGGAGCCAGTCTCCTTGGGCTCAGGCAGGTGGATGAGGTTTTCACTGCTGGTTGGCAGCAACTGGCCCGGACGGCGCATGGCTCGAATGTGGTGTTGTTCCAGGACGGCAGCAGATTCATGCAGACGGTGCTCAAGCACCTTGGCCGCCTCCAGCTGTGCGTAGTTTTTCGCCCACTGATTCTGCCAGTGCAGCGTGAGTGCACTTAGTCCCACCAAGGAAAAGCCCAACCCAACCAGTACCCCTGTGGAGACTTTGTGGAGGCTGGCCAGCAAAGGAGCCTGCCGCTCCACCCTTCGGCCGCTCAAGGAGCCTTGAATCAGTTGAAGGGAGCCTTCTCCCAGCGGGGCGGCTTGCGAACGCCCCCGCCGAGGTCGCTTCCCTGGCGTGCGCGCTGGACGCGCGGGCAGGGGAGAGGGGAACGGGGAAGCGGAAGGCGTGGCAACCAAGGAACGGTGCTCGAAGCTGTGCAAGTGAACCACCCCGCGGGCCCCTCAGCAAGGACCGCCGCTCATCTGGCGAGCAACACCAAATTGAGGAAGGTGAGGCTGTTCCAGAGCGCATGCAGACAGACCGAGGTGCTCAGTCGTCCGCTTTGCCAGCGCAACACCCCCAAACCAATTCCCAGCACAGTGAGGGGGACCAGCTCTCCCAAGCTGAGATGAGCTGTTGCAAAGATCAGGGCACTCATCAGCACTGCCACGACGGGGCCGAGATGGCGACCCAACACCGGCAGCAACACTCCGCGAAACAGTGTTTCTTCGAACACAGGAGCCAGCACCACGGCGGTGAGCGCAAAGGCGAGCAGGGCGACGCCATCGGAACTGTTGAGCACCATCTCCAAGAGGGGATTGCTTCCCCCGGGATCCGCCCAGACCAATTGCAGCAACCAACTGACCAGCGCCACAAGCGGGAGCATCATCAGGAACACCTTGAAGGCCGGGAGGGTGACGGCCTTCAGGGGCTTCCAGCCCCATTGCAGCCACCCACCTCTGGGAGCAGCGGTCTTGCCTCGCAACATGAGAGCGAGGATCGCCAGGGGGGCGAGCATCAGGGTGAGATACGAGCCCAACACCTCCACCCCTTGCCGAGTGGTTGCGGGAAACCCCGCCCCTGAGAGCAATCGCTGGAGAGGAGCTTGGGTGAGGGCGGGCAAGAACACTTCGCCCAGCAACACAAAACCGCCTGCGATCAGCAGGGTGGCATCCACCACCGAGAGTGGAGGGCCCACCAAGGGTGGAGGGGACGGCAGGAGCCCGCGTTGCAGGAGCCAAATCCGGCGCACCAAAAGGACCATGCCGGCCATCATCAGCAGAGCAGGAAAGAGTGTGAGCGTGAGGAGGCGCAACAACAGCCATGGCGCCAGACGGCTCGCCGGGCAGGCATTGCTGGGGCCGCCGAGCTGCTCGCAGCCCAGTTGAGCCACCAGACTCCTCTCTCCCCAGGGGGCGAGCAGGGCCTCTTGCTCCTGCGGCGTGAGTTTGGCTGGACGCTCCAGCGCCTTCAGGAGCGGACGGCGTGGGGCGTCCACTTGGGGCGTGAGCTCAGCAAAAGCCGGAGCCTGTGGGTTTTTCGCCTGCTCGCCCTTGCTGCGCTGGAGCAGGACCAATTCCAGGCGCTGGGCGGCGGGGGGAGGAGAGGCTGGATCCTTGCTGAGCTTCGTGAGCGCTTCGATCAGCGTGCCTCGTGGGTCGTTCCCCACCAGGAGCGGTCGCAAGGGAGAGGGCAGGGCCTCCGCAGCGAGAACGGCGAGTTCCATTTGCCGGATGTCCAGCGCATTGACGACGGAGGGCCGCGAGAGGCTCTCGCTGAGTCCGCCGATCCAGATCAGTGCACTCAACATCAGGGCGAGCACCGACAGGAGTCCCTTCCATCCTCTCGCTCCCTCCCATGGCGATGGGGCCTTGGCTGGTTGTTCGGCGAGGGTGGAGGGGGAAGGGGCCTGACCAGCCACGAGGTCTTGCTGCAGTGGGGGGAATGGATGGGATTCTGGTCCCATACAGTTGCGATCGTCCGAGCGATCCCGGCCGTGCCCCTTCGTCTCGTGCTCGTGCGTCATGGCTTGAGCACCTTCAATCTGGAGCTCAGGATCCAAGGCAGAGATGATCTCTCCACGCTCTCAGAGGAGGGACTGAAGCAGGCCCATCTCACAGGTGTGGCCCTCCAGGATGTGCCCTTCGGCACGGCTTACAGCTCCCCCCTGACCAGGGCGAGGGACACCGCCACGGCCCTCTTGGCTGGAGCTGGCAAGACGATCCCCGTGCAGCTGGATGATGATCTGCGGGAAGTGGATCTCGATCCTTGGACTGGCCTGCGTCGCCAGGAGGTGAAAGAGCGCTATCCGGAGGAGGCGCGGATCTGGCAGATGGCTCCCGAGAGCCTGGAATTGGTGCGTCGCGACGGCAGCCGTTTCCGGCCGCTGGTGGAGCTCATGGATCAGGCCGGTCGATTTGTGCAACGCCTGCTCACGCAACACAGCCCAGATCTGGCATCAGACGCCACCAGCAGCGTGCTTGTGGTGGGCCACAACGCCATCCTTCGTGCTGTGCTGTTGCAATTGCTGGGTCTTGAGGCCAAGGACTTCCGAAGGCTGCGCATGGATAACGCCGCTGTTTCGGTGCTCAATTTGAGCCAAAACCAAGGTCATCCCCTCGCCGTGCAGGTGGAATCCCTCAACAATTCCACCCATCTGGGCCCGGGGCTGCCGACAGCCAAAGGGCCTCGCCTTCTGCTCGTGCGCCATGGAGAAACGGACTGGAACAAGGAAGGACGCTTTCAGGGCCAGATCGATATTCCTCTGAATGCCCAGGGGAAAAGCCAAGCCAGGGCAGCCCGCGAATTTCTCTCCTCGGTGGCCATCCAACGGGCTTACACCTCAACGATGGCGCGCCCTCGCCAGACCGCTGAAGTGATTTTGGAGCCCCATCCCGGTGTTCCGCTCACGAGCACCAGCGGGCTGATGGAAATCGGCCATGGCCTCTGGGAGGGTCAGCTGGAAGGGGAGATCGCCGCCGCATGGCCTGAGCTCTTGGCCAACTGGAAAAGCGCACCACACACGGTCACCATGCCGGAGGGGGAATCCTTGCAACAGGTGTGGGACCGTTCCCTGGCCACATGGCACACCATCGTGCGGGGTTTGTCCTCAGAGGAAACCGCCCTGGTGGTGGCTCATGATGCGGTGAACAAAACCATCCTTTGTGCGCTCTTGGGCCTCACTCCAGCCGATATCTGGATGGTGAAACAGGGCAATGGTGGCGTGAGTGTGGTGGATTATCCCCATGGGCCCACAGGCTCTGCCGTGGTGAGTTGTCTCAATCTCACCGGCCACCTTGGGGGCCTGCTTGATCGCACCGCAGCGGGTGCCCTCTGAGCTGAATCACTGATGGCTACTGCCCTGCTTCTGCGACAGGTCCATGTGCTGGAGGGACCAGGGCAGCCTCCATCCCAACGGGATGTGTGGCTCGAGGGTCGTCACCTCAGGGGCTGGGATGGCTGGGGCCCCTCTCCCAGCTCCACAGATGGGGTGCGGGAGATCGATGCCCAACATTGGTGGCTGGCACCCCCGCTGGTGGATCCCCACAGCGTCTTGGAAGAGCCATGGCTTGGACGCTCCGAGACCTTGCTGAGTCTCTCGCGTGCTGCAGCGATGGGAGGCTATGGAACCCTTGCGCTGCTGCCTTGGGCCAGGCCATCGCGAGATCGGCCCGAGCTGTTGCAGTTGGCCTGGCAAGAGCCCCTGCGGTTGGCTTTGTGGGGAAGCTTCAGCGCAGGAGGTGCGGATCAAGATTTGGCGCTTCATGCCGAACAGATCGAGGCTGGCGCCTTAGGGATCGCCGGGTCTGACAGCCTGCCGCCTCTGGCCCTGTTGGAGAGGGGACTGCGTTTAGGCGAGATGGGCCGTTCTCCCGTGCTCTTGGCTCCCCGGGATCCATCGCTGGCGCCAGAGGGGTTTGTTCGCGAACGGGTGGAGGCTTTGCGGGCGGGGTGGCCCACCGATCCACCCCTCAGTGAAACCCTCCCCCTGCAAACGCTTCTCAGTTTGCAGGCGGCCCATCCGGAGGTGAATCTGCGGCTGATGAATCTCTCCAGCAAAGAAGCCTTGGCTCTCCTGCAGGCCCACCCTGCGCCCCCGGCGGCCAGCGTCAGCTGGTGGCATCTGGTGGTGGATAGCGGCATGTTGCATCCCGCGGATGAGGGTTGGCGGGTGGTGCCCTCCCTCGGCGGGCCAGAGGATCGCCGCGCCCTGATCGAGGCCCTCAGGCAAGGCGTGCTCACTGCCGTGGCGGTGCACCATCAGCCCCTGGACAGCGAGGAGCAGATGCTGCCGCTCGATCAGCGCAAGCCTGGCATTGCAGGGCATGGCATTGCCCTCTCGATGCTTTGGCAGGAGCTGGTGGGTCGTCAGGGCTGGACGGCCCAGGAGCTGTGGCAGGCCTTGTGTTGGGGCCCAAGCCGCTTTTTGAACCTGCCCGAGGAGTGGTTGGCGCCGCCCACGCAGCGGTGGGTGCTTTGGAATCCGAGCCATCCCTGGCCATCACCGGCGCAGGAGAGGGGGTCGCTGGCGGCCAACCTTCCCACCTTTCCTGCAGGTGGGTTGCAGGGCCGTGTCATCGCTTCAGGCTTGCTGGCACAGGAGAGCTGGCCCCTTGCAGCGAACCCGCTGTGTTGAAGGGGAAAAAGCGCCAGAAGGCCCGGCCGATGATTTCTTTCTGCGGGAGCAAGGGGCCTCCAGGCCAGAAGCGCGCATCCCAACTGTTGCCGCGGTTGTCGCCAAGGACCAACACATGCCCGGCGGGTACAACAACGTCCAATGGGGGACAGGGTCCCATCCCCCTCGAATCCACGGGGCAGGTGTTGCGCACATAGGGCTCTGGAATGGGTCGCCCGTTGATGCTCACCAGTCCTTTGGGGTTGACAACAACCCTGTCTCCTGGCACGCCGATCACCCTTTTGATGTAGGCATCGCAGGCCGGCTCTTGCAGACCCAGGAGGGGGCCGAGCAGGGGCAGATTCACCAGAACGCAGCCGAAGGGACCAGGCCTGTGCTGGGCAGACAACACCCGATCAAAGTGGTGGGGGGCATGGAAGACCACGATTTCCCCCCGCTCGGGAGGACGATTGCGATAGGAGAGCTTTTCCACCAACAGCCGGTCTTGCAATTGCAGCCCCGGCAGCATGGAACCGGAGGGGATGTAGCGGGCTTCCACGAGGAACTGGCGGATCCCGAGGGCCACCGCCAGGGTCAGCAGGATGCTCCGCCAGAAGGCCCAAGGATCCTCCCGCTCCTGTTCGGCTTTGTGGTGTCCCCCTTGATCGGAAGCAGCGCTTGCAGGGTGGGATGGTTGCTCGTGTTTTTTGCTGCTCAAAATGACTGGCTACGCATCGTGATGGGGTTGGTCCCTGGCTTGGGCCAGCGGTGCCCCTAAACAAGAGGCAGATTAGACTCGCATCCGCGAGCGAAGCTATGGCACGGCCCCGCTGGCACGAGGCTCTTTCTCAGCCAAGAACCAGGATCTGGAAGGGCTGGGAGCGTTTCGTTGCGTTTTGGGCTGTGTTGAACCTGGCCTTGGTCGCCGTGGATCTCACCTACGTCCCCTTGCGGCCGTTCTGGCTCCAGCGCACCCTCCACCCGTTTCCCGCTGCCCCCTGGGGGGTGTCGGTGCCGCTGCTGCCCAACATCACTCCTTGGATGGACAGCCTCAAGGGCATCGAGCCCCATCGGGATACCGAAAACTTTGCCTTGCAATTTGAAAAGCTCGACGCGGCGATGCAAGGCCATCAAGCTGGTTCAGCGTTGTCCCCCCAACAGCTGCAGCTCCTGACGCGGCAGGTGCAGCTGAGCCAGACGATGATCGATACGGATCCCTTTCGGGCCACGCTCGGATCGGGCACCTTGGAGACGATCAAAATCCTTCTGCTCCAGAGAGCCACGCGACACGCCGGCAAGGGGCAGGTGGACGACTCCTCCAAACAGGCTGTGGGCTTGTTGCTCAGCCCAGAGTGGCTCCGCACCCATCCCTGGACTGAGGAGAGGAGGTTTTGGCAGAGGCAGGTGCTGCCTCTGATGGCGCGAAATTATTGGCGATCCACCGGTCAAAATGGTCGCCCTACAGATCATTTTTGGCGCTACGACCTGCTGCTGTTCCAGAGTGTTTTTCTTCTGGATATCGTGCTGCGGGCCGTCCGGTTGCGTCAGAGGCTGCCTGGCCTGAGCTGGCGAGATGCCTTTCTCAGACGTTGGATTGACCTGCCCCTGTTGCTTCCTTTTTGGCGCTGGCTGCGGCTTGCCCCCCTGTTGGAGCGCCTCCACAGCGAGCGACTGATCAACCTTGAGCCTTTGCGGGCCGTGATTAGCCGAGGAGTGGTGGCGCTCCTGGCGCTGGAACTCTTCGAGGTTCTCGCTCTACAGGTGCTTGATGGGGTGCAGCAGCAGGTGCGATCCAAACGGTGGCCCATGCGTTTGCGGGCGCTGCGCAGCCATCAAACGGTGATGAGTCAGGAAGAGAGAGAGGTGGTGGAGCTTGTGCGGCTCTGGGGCCCACTCTTGCTCGTTCAGGTGGCGCCGCGGCTGGCACCTGAATTGCAGGGGGTGTTGGGCCATGCCATGCAACAAAGTTTGCAACGCACCCTGGTGCCGGCTCCCCTGCGGCAATTGCAACCCTTGCTTGAGGTGGAGCAGGGATTCAGCAGACAGCTGGCCCAGGGGGTGGTGGAGAGCCTTCTGGATCTCTCAAAAAGTGCTGGATCACGCCTCGGCCGAAGGGATGATGAGCAACTGAGATTGATGCAACATTTCATTGACCGTTTTTGGGAGGAACTGGCCCTGGCTCTCGAGGAGGGGCCGGCCCTGGAACGATCTCAGGAGTTGGTGTGTGCTGCCCTCGAACGCATCAAACGCACCTACCTCAGTCAAATCAGCCGGACAGGCATTCAAGGGCTGATTGAGGAGCTCGATCAGCTGATGAATCGGGAAGCGGAGGAACCCCCAGGAGACGGGGATCCTCCGGCGATGGCCCTCCCGCAAGGGGAAGGTTAGACCTCCCCCTCAGCAAGACATCCCAGGGATGCCTCGAGCTGGATCAGCGTCGCTTGATGAAGGACTTCAGGGCACCGACCAGGCTGTTCGAGCCTTGGCCAACGCCGCCTTCGGGGCGGGTGCGGACGGTGACATCCCCGTTGACAGTGGTGCGGCAGCTGAGGCGATAGGTGGCGGGACGGTCAGCCAGGTAGACCTCCTCCACGTCGGAGCGGGGGGAAAGGTTTCGGGCACCCTCGAGGACTTCCATCACGCAGGTGCCGCACTGACCCAGCCCTCCGCAGTTGTTGAGGTTGTTCAGTCCGGTGTAGGGGTTGATGCCAGCATCCAGGGCGGCTTTGCGCAAGTTGGCGCCTTCGATGCACCCCACCTGCTGGCCTTCACGTTCGAAACGGATGGTGGGCACGATGAATCTGGGGGGTACGCGCCGCCCAACTTAGGGCACCTTGGGCCCCGATTCATCCAGAGCGGAGGGGGAAGACCAACCAGAAGCCCCTCTACGCATCCCTTAGGCTGATCGAAATGTCTCGGGCCATCCCGAACTGATGAGCCGTCCCGGATACGACACGCTGGTCGAACGTCTGATTCCTGGTTACACCAGCCTGGCTCGTCTCTCAGTTTCTCTGCTGGCTGCGTCGCCTCGGGCCCATCGGCATGGCAGCTCGGTGTTGGTGGCGGGATGTGGGTCCGGGGCTGAGCTGCTTGAGGCCAGAAGGCTCCGGCCTGATTGGGCGCTAACGGGATTGGATCCGTCTGCGGCCATGTTGGCCATCGCCCAACACAAACTGCAGCTGCCGCCTCAGGATCCAGAGTCGCTGTCAGCCCCCCTTCCTTCAGCTCCACCCATTTGCTGGATCGAGGGAACGGTGCAAGATCTTCCCCCTGAGCCTTCCTTTGATGGGGCGATGGCGGTTTTGGTCCTGCAGGGACTTCCAGACGACGGCCAGAAACTGCGATTTCTTTCGTCCCTCTCCCGCAGCCTGCGTGCTGGCGCTCAAGTTGTGCTGATCGATCAGATGCAGCCAGAGCGCAACGGTATCGAGGCGCAACTGATTGCCGCGCGCCTCACCTTCCAAGGGGGGAGTTCCCTTACTGAAGGCATGCAATCGCCACTGGAGGCCTTGGGTGAGGTGCATCCCATCAGCCTGGCCCGCTTGTCAGGGTTATTGGAGGCAACCGGATTCAGCGACCCTCTTCCGGTGTTCCGAGCGTTGGACTATGAAGGGTTCCTCTTGCAACGGTTGCCCTAAGGCAGTTGCGAGATTCAGCAAGGGCTAAGCAACCCGTTTGGCATTGTTTTGATCCCTCAGCGCCTGCAGCTCATCCGGTGCCACATCAAGGTTGTCGAGCCGCTCGCGAATGGCCATCAGTTCGCTCAAGATCGAGCCAAGCAGTTGTTGAGTGGCCGTTGAGGGTGCATTCAACACCTCAACCGTCACCTCCTTGATCCGGAGGACATCCCGAGCAAAGCGGGCCACCTCGTTGGCATGGAACATCAAGGGCTGCTTGATGTCGCTGCGGAACTCAGGGTTGAGCTTGCGTGGGTTGAAGGGGGGGTTGATGTTGCGTGGATCGGTGTTCGTGTAGCGGTAGACGGAGGCTCTGGAGCGATTCAGAGCCTTTTGGACCTCGTCGATACCGATAAGTGACTGGCCGGTACTGTCGGTCTCACCGGAAGCCGAAAGGGAAACAATCTCATCGCCTGAATGCTCGACCGAAAGGCCAACAGCTTCGGTGGTGGGCCGACTGGGTTGAGCAAACATAAGGCGAGACCTAACTGGGACTGCGATTTTGGTGAGACCGTAGCAGAGGTTTTCGCTGATGCCAAAACGATTGGACACACGCTCAGACGCCCACCGGGCCGGCCAGTGATAGGTTCCAATCCCCGTTTTTCTTCCCATGCGCGTCTCCCGCATGCTGCTGGTGACACTGCGCGATGAGCCAGCGGAAGCCGAGATCGTCTCCCACAAGCTTCTGCTCAGGGCCGGCTTCATCCGGCGGGTGTCCGCTGGGATTTATGCGTATTTGCCTCTGATGTGGCGTGTTTTGCAGAAGATCTCGGCGATTGTGCGTGAGGAAATGGACACGATTGGATCCTTGGAAACACTGCTGCCCCAGCTTCAGCCCGCTGAGCTTTGGGAGCGCAGTGGCCGTTGGGCCGGTTACACCGCAGGCGAGGGAATCATGTTCCACCTGCGCGATCGTCAAGGTCGAGAATTGGGGTTGGGGCCGACCCATGAGGAGGTGGTGACGGCCCTGGCTGGTGATTTGTTGCGTTCCTATCGCCAGCTACCGGTGTGCCTTTATCAAATCCAGAGCAAATTTCGAGATGAGATCCGGCCCCGGTTTGGTTTGATGCGCGGCAGGGAATTCATCATGAAGGATGCCTATTCATTCCATGCCGATGAGGAGTGTCTCAGGCAGACCTATGCCCAGATGGATAGGGCCTACAGAAGGATCTTTCGGCGTTGCGGGTTGCGCACGGTCGCCGTCGAGGCCGACAGCGGCGCGATTGGCGGTTCGGCCAGCCAGGAGTTCATGGTCACGGCTGAGGCTGGTGAGGATTTGATCCTGGCCAGCCCTGATGGCTGCTACGCGGCCAACCAGGAGCGGGCGGTCTCCCTGCCACCTGAAGCCCTGCCGCTGGCTGACCAGCCCTGCTCAGAGCTGTCCACTCCCGCCCAGGCCACCATTGCTGATCTTTGCGACGCCAATGGCTTCCATCCCTCCCAGATTGTGAAAGTGCTCCTGATGCTGGCGCGCTTTGCGGAGGGTCCCCCCCAGCCTGTGTTGATCAGCCTGCGTGGCGATCAACAATTGAATCTGGTGAAGCTCAGCAACGCTCTCCAAGCCCGGGTTGTTGGTCAAGGCGCCCTGCTTCAGATCGTTCCCATCGAACCAGACCACCTGACGAGCGAAGGCTTATCCCCCCTGCCGTTTGGATCGTTGGGCCCCCATCTGGAGGAGGCGGCCTTCCAAGGGGCCAAAACCTGGAGCCCGCGGCTGTTGCGCCTGGCCGATGCCACGGCCACGGAGCTGGCTTGTTTCGTCTGTGGTGCCAATCGAAAGGATGTGCATCTGGTGGGTGCCACTTGGGCTGAGCTCAAGGCGATGCCCGAGGCTCTCGATTTGCGGGAAGCCCAAAGCGGCGATCGCTGCCTGCATGATCCCTCCCAGCAATTGGAAGCCGCTCGCGGCA
Source organism: Cyanobacteriota bacterium (assembly GCA_035284785.1). Classification (GTDB taxonomy): domain Bacteria; phylum Cyanobacteriota; class Cyanobacteriia; order PCC-6307; family Cyanobiaceae; genus Cyanobium. The sequence continues at coordinate 54,226 of JAYKHK010000028.1, forward strand.
TTGAGGTGGGCCATATCTTTCAGTTGGGTCGCAAGTATTCACAGGCCCTTGCCGCCACCTTCACGACCGAGAAAGGCGAGGAAGAACCCCTGTGGATGGGCTGCTACGGCATCGGCGTGTCCCGTCTCGCCCAGGCGGCGGTGGAGCAACTCCACGATGGCCAGGGCATCTGTTGGCCCGTTTCGATTGCACCCTTCGAAGTGCTTGTGGTGATTGCCAACACGCAAGACCAAACCCAGCTGGCCGTGGCTGAATCCCTCTACGACAATCTCTGTCAATCCGGCTTGCAAACCTTGTTGGATGACCGCCAAGAACGGGCTGGCGTGAAATTTAAAGATGCCGATCTTCTGGGCATTCCTTACCGTGTGGTCGTCGGTCGCGGGGCGGCTGGCGGAATGGTGGAGGTGGTGGTGCGACGGGGTGGTGAGACGGTGGAGTTGGCCGCCGCCAACGTGCCCGCCTGGCTCCAGGAGAGGGTTGTTGTGGAGCGGGCGGGCCTGAGCTAGGGCTGGCCACCGAGGAGCCCCGTAGGATCGAGTGGTTGCCCCTCTCCCCATGGCTGCAGTCCTGAGCCCCCTTCTGCGCTTTGCCCGCCAGGCAGGTCACGTGCTTTTCGGGTGGCTGCCCCGGCTGCGGCCGGCGGTTCTGGCGCTTGCCCTGATCGGCTGCCTCGCCCTCTCCGCGTGCAGCGGTGGAGGGTTGTTGAGTGGCAACTACGTGGATGACACCCAGGCCGTCACGCAATCCCTGCTCAGCACCATTGCACTGCCCGCCGATGACCCGGGGGTGGCAGACGCGGTGACCCAGGCCCGAGCTCTGATCAGCGACTACATGGCTCGCTACCGTCCGCGCGCCGCGGTGAATGGCCTCTCCTCCTTCACCACAATGCAAACGGCTCTCAACTCACTGGCGAGCCATTACGCCACCTATGCCAACCGCCCCTTGCCGGATGCCCTGCGCAGCCGGGTGCAAAAGGAGCTGCAGCAGGCCGCGACAAACGCAAGCAGAGGGGCCTAGGCCCCTTTCCTGTGAAGTTCGCAGCCAAGCTTTTGACGAAATCACCTTCGGTCTGAGAAGCTCCTCCTTTGTGCTCGAAAGCGGCTTACGGCCGCGGTCTCCTTGGCAAACGTTGTCGTAATCGGTGCACAGTGGGGCGATGAGGGCAAGGGAAAAATCACCGATCTGCTCAGCCGATCCGCCGACGTTGTCGTTCGCTATCAAGGTGGTGTAAACGCTGGCCACACCATCGTGGTGGATGAACGGGTGCTGAAGCTGCACCTGATTCCCTCCGGCATCCTTTATCCCGACACCATCTGCCTGATCGGGTCGGGAACGGTGGTCGATCCCCGCGTGATGCTCGGCGAACTCGACATGCTCATGGCCTGTGGCATCAGTCCCTCCGGCCTCAAGCTCGCCTCCACGGCCCATGTCACCATGCCCTACCACCGCCTGCTGGATCAGGCGATGGAGCAGCGGCGTGGCGAGCGGCGGATCGGCACCACGGGCCGAGGGATCGGTCCCACCTATGCCGATAAGTCGGAACGCAATGGGATCCGGGTGATTGACCTCCTGGACGCGGACCGTTTGCGCGACCGGCTGTTGGGACCCTTGGCCGAAAAAAATGATCTGATGCAAAGGGTCTACGGCCTGGATCCCCTCGATCCTGAAGCGGTGATTGATGAATATGCCGCTTATGGCCAACGGCTGGCCCCCTTCGTGGTGGATTGCACCCGCGTCATCCATGAGGCGGCAAGGGCGCGCAAAAACATCTTGTTCGAGGGAGCCCAGGGCACCTTGCTCGACCTGGACCACGGCACCTACCCCTACGTGACCTCCTCCAATCCCGTCTCGGGGGGGGCTTGCATTGGCGCGGGAGTCGGTCCCACCTTGATCGACCGTGTGATTGGCGTCGCCAAGGCCTACACCACGCGCGTCGGGGAGGGTCCCTTCCCGACCGAGCTGGAAGGCAGCTTGAATGACCATCTCTGTGACCGCGGCCATGAATTCGGCACCACAACGGGGCGGCGGCGGCGCTGTGGCTGGTTCGATGGGGTGATCGGCCGTTACGCCGTTCAGGTCAACGGTTTGGATTGTCTGGCGATCACCAAGCTGGATGTGCTCGACGAACTGGATGAGATCCAGGTGTGTGTGGCCTATGAGCTGGATGGGGCGCGCATCGAACATTTCCCCAGCAGCGCTGAAGATTTCGCCCGTTGCCGCCCCACCTATGTCTCCCTGCCAGGCTGGCAATGCTCCACCGCCGCCTGCCGGCGCCTTGAAGATCTGCCCGCGGCAGCCATGGCCTATTTGCGCTTCCTTGCTGAGCTGATGGAGGTGCCGATCGCAATCGTCTCCCTTGGAGCCCAGCGAGACCAAACCATCGTGGTGGAAGATCCGATCCACGGTCCGAAGCGAGCTCTCCTCCATCTCTGAACATCAGGATCACCGCTCGCCTTCCCCTGTTCCCCGAATTTTTTTGCCATGTCTTCCGCAACCTCCAAGCCGTTTGATGTGGTTGGCATCGGCAACGCCATCGTCGATGTCCTGGTTCAGACGGATGAGGCGTTCCTGGAGGACCACGGGCTCACCAAGGGCACAATGGCTCTGGTGGATCAACACCAGGCTGACAGGCTCTATGCCAGCCTCGGCCCTGGCTTGGAAACCTCAGGGGGCTCTGCTGCCAACACCCTGGCGGGCCTGGCCCAGCTGGGGGGGCATGCGGGCTTCATCGGCAGGGTGCGCGACGATCAGCTCGGGGCCATTTTTGCCCACGACATTCGTTCGGTTGGCGCCCATTTCGAGACGCCCGCCGCCACCGCTGGCCCCTCCACAGCCCGCTGTTTGATCCTGGTCACCCCCGACGCCCAACGCACGATGTGCACCTACCTCGGCGCTTCGGTGAATCTCCATCCAGAGGATCTCGATCTCGATCTGGTTCGACAGGCCAAGGTGCTCTACCTGGAGGGTTATCTCTGGGATAGCGATGAGGCCAAGCAGGCCTTCATCGCGGCCGCCAAGGTGATGCGTGAGAGCGGCGGTGAGGTGGCTCTCTCCCTATCGGATGCCTTTTGCGTGGATCGCCATCGCGACAGCTTCCAGGAGTTGGTGGATGGCCATGTGGACATTCTCTTTGCCAACGAGATGGAGATCACCTCCCTCTACAAGGCCAATCATTTTGAGGAGGCTGTGGAGCAGGTGCGGGGACGCTGCCGGGTGGCTGCCCTCACGCGCAGCGCGGAAGGGTCGCTGGTGTTGAACGGAGAGCAGAGCCTGCCGATTGCTCCTTACCATCTCGGCACCTTGGTGGACACCACCGGAGCGGGGGATCTCTATGCCGCAGGCTTCCTCTACGGATACACCCAGGGCGAGAGCCTCGAGCGCTGTGGCCGCATCGGATCCCTCTGTGCCGGCCAGGTGGTCACCCAGCTGGGTCCACGCCCTCTGAGCTCCTTGAGCGACTTGGTGGCCCGCCATCTTTGAGACCCGTCCCCCAGAGCTGCTCGGCACACCATTGGCCGTAGGGTCCTTCGCTTTGGGCGTGGAGGGTGATCCACTCCGGCGTGTCATAGCTGTGCAGGGCCATCACCTGTTGATGGAGCGCCTCCAAGCCAGGCTGGTGGGTTTTGAGCAGCAGCTGCACTTCCTCGCTGCGGGTGAGACGGCCCTGCCATCGGTAAAGCGAGATGACGGGCATCAGGGACACACAGGCCACGAGCCCCTTCTGCAGCAAGGCTTCAGCGAGGCTTTCCGCCTTCTCCAGGCTGGCTTCCGTCGTCAGCACCAAAACAAGCGATCCCTCGCTTGCTCCAGCCGCGGTTGCCGTCATCTCGCGCCTCCTCCGGGTTGCCCACGTGTTCTATCAGCTCTGCGAAGGGCAGTTGCTTCGTGCCTTCCGGTTCGGCAGGCCGCTGCAACAGCAGGAGCCGCAGATCCAGCTCGGAGGCAATGCGCAGCCACAGGGCTTCGCTCACCCCTCCAGATTGACGGCACAAGATCGTGTCAATCTGCCAGTGACGGCAGAGGGCCTTCTCCACGGCTCCGTCTGCAGTGGGGCGGAGGCAGGCGATGCGGTTCGGGGGGAGTCCAGCCTGCACGGCCTGACGGAGCGCTTGGGGATGGGGAAGCACCCGGCTGTGCAGGAGAGCCCCTGCGCCGTGAAGGGCAGCCTCTTTGAGATGCCGGGAGCCGATGGCCAGCAAGAGACGTTCGCCTCCGATCAGATGGGATGACAGCTCGCCCATCTGGCGGAGCGGAATGGCTTGGGGGGCTGCCAAAGGGGGCCGTTGCAGTCTCAGCAGCCGCTCTGGCCGGTTCTGGGTGGCCTCAGCTGCCGCGGAGCTGATCTGGGAGGCAAAGGGATGGCTGGCGTCAATCACCCAATCAAAACGATCCCCCTGCCGCTCCGCCTCCTGCAAGGCCAACCGCAGGCCCTCGGCTCCAGCGATTGGTCCCACCAGCAGCTCCAGCCGGGGATGGCTGGCATAGGGCGTGCAGGCAGAAGGGGTCACAACGCTCACCCGCAGGCGCCATCCACGGCTGAGAAAGTGCTTGGCCAGCTCAGGGCCCTCCCCAGTGCCGGCAATCAACCAAAGCCGCCCCTCCCTCAGCTTCTCTGGCATGGCGGCCGGGCGGTGGTTGCGCTGGGGGATGGGCGCGCGTGCATCAGGATGGAGCCTGCTCAAAGCGGGAGAGGGTGTGAATCACTGTTTGCTCGAAGTGGAGGTGCTGGAAGCACCCCAGGTGCGTTACACCCAGGACAACCAGACGCCGGTGGCGGAGATGACGGCCCGCTTCGATGGGCTCAGACCTGAAGACCCTCCTGGTCAGATCAAGGTTGTCGGATGGGGCAACTTGGCGGGCGATCTGCAGAACCGGGTCCAGGTGGGTCAGCGTCTGGTGCTTGAGGGTCGGCTGAGGATGAACACCGTGACGCGCCAAGACGGTGTGAAGGAGAAACGGGCGGAGCTCACCCTGGCCCGCCTTCACCCGATTGGTGCAACGGCTCCAGCGGCCTCGCCTGCGGCAGCTCCCCAGCCCACTCCTGTGGCCGGCGCGCCGGGGCGAAGGGGCGCTGCCAAACCTGCCCAGCCCCAACCCATGGCCGATGCACCCCCCAACCGCACAGCGCCCGTGTGGAACACCTCTCCGTTGGTGCCCGATGACTTGGGTGATGGGGAGGACGAGATCCCGTTTTGAGTCTTGGGGCCGCATCCCGACTAACTCAGCCGATCCGCGGCTTGATCGAGCAGCTGTCCCATTTCGCGCTCCAGCGCCGCCAGATCGAGCCGCCACTCCGGCCAGCGTCCGCTGTCCAGCTCGCGCAGCAGCCAGAGCCGATCCTCCTGCAGTTTCTCCAACAGTTGTTGCAGCTCCTCGCTGCCCGATCCCCCGGAGGAAGCTTGCCCGGCAGAGGGGGAAGAGGGCGGTTGGCTCATAACTGCGTTGAAAGGTTCCCCCATCCTGGCCTCTCCTGCAGGAAGATGGCCTGATGCAAAGTCTCCGCTCTCCTGGCACCCTCGTCACCCTCGCCGGTGCGGCCCTCACGGTGATCGGCTCACTGGCCTATGTGAGCGAAAATCCCAACTTGAGTCTGCCCACGATCTTCTACGGCATCCCCATCCTTCTGGGGGGGTTGGCTTTGAAATCATCGGAGCTCCCCCCCCCAGCCCGCCTCACGCCAGCAGGCCAGTTCCGTGAGTTGCGCCTTGCCCCCGCCAGCGAACCACTTCGCAAGCTCCTTGCCGATGTCGATCGTTGGCGCTATGGCCAAAAGGTGCATCTTGAGAGTTCGCTGGAGGCTTTGAAGCTGTGGGATGAGCAGGACCCGCCGACCCTGGTCTCTGTGGAGGAGCTGGCTCTGCCGGAGGGCTATGGGCTGTGTCTCACCTTTGCCATGGGCGGTGTGGCCTTTTCCCGCTGGCAGGGCTGCCAAGAGCGGTTGGGGCGTTTCTTTGGCCCTGGCTTGCAGGCTGAGCTCACCCAACTGGCCGAAGACCGCCTTGCTCTCACCCTGAAGCCCGCCCTGCCGGTGCCCAGCGAGGCCCCCGTCGATCCCTCTCCATCCCTTCCCACCCCGTGACAACTGACCCCCTGATCCACCCGGAGGAATCCTCCCGGGTGTCGGTGCTGAGTGAGGCCCTCCCTTACATCCAGCGCTTCGCAGGCCGGCAGGTGGTGGTGAAGTATGGCGGCGCAGCCATGGTGGAGGAGGGCTTGCGCGAGGCTGTGTTTCGCGATTTGGCCTTGCTGGCCTGCGTGGGGGTGCGGCCGATCGTGGTGCATGGTGGCGGGCCGGAGATCAACCAATGGTTGAAGCGCCTGCAGATCGAGCCTCAGTTTCGCGATGGCCTTCGTGTCACCGATGCCGACACGATGGATGTGGTGGAAATGGTGTTGGTGGGGCGCGTCAACAAGCAAATCGTCAATGGTTTGATCCGCGTTGGCGGTCGGGCGGTTGGCTTGAGCGGTTGTGATGGCTCCCTGGTGGCCGCCCGCCCCCTTGGGGAGAGCCATGGGCTGGTGGGGGAGGTGGCCTCGGTCAATCCCGCGGTGCTCACCCCGCTCCTGGAGGCGGGGTATATCCCGGTGATCTCAAGCGTCGCCCCGGATCAGTCCGGCCAAATGCACAACATCAATGCCGACACCGTGGCTGGGGAATTGGCAGCGGCCCTCCAGGCGGAGAAGTTGATTTTGCTCACCGACACCGCAGGCATCCTGCGGGATCGCACGGATCCGGCCAGCCTCCTCCGGCAGATCACCCTCAGTGAGGCCCGCGCCCTGATCGCTGAAGGGGTGGTGCAGGGAGGCATGACACCCAAAACGGAGTGTTGCATCCGCGCTCTCGCCCAAGGAGTGGCCGCTGCCCACATCGTTGATGGGCGGGTGCCCCATTCCCTGTTGCTGGAAGTGTTCACCAATGCGGGCATCGGCACCATGGTGGTGGGGAGTCCTCGGCGGTTGCAGACCTGAGCGTGCCATGGGCTTGGACTCGGATCCCCTCACCACTGGCTTGGCCGAGGCCAAGGTGGCCATTGAGCGAGGCAACTACGGACAGGCGGTGCGCCTGTTGGAGCCCCTCTGTGAGACTTACACCCCCTTGCAACCGGGGGGTGACACTCTGCGGCTGCTCCTGGCAACAGCGTTGATGGGGCAGGGCCAGAGCGAGCGGGCCGCGAGCTGTTGCCGCAGTCTGCTGAACTCTGCCAACCCGCAACGGCGTGCCCAGGCCCGCGACCTGCTGCAAGTGTTGGAGGCGCCCGCCCTGAAGCGTCCTCGAAACTGGTCGCTCACCCTGCCGCGGCTCGATCAGGCAGAGCCCTTGGAGGGCGTTGCGAGCCCCGCTCGAGCCCCACTCCGGCCGAAGACCGCTCCCCCCCCGGACCATCCCCCCGTCGGACCGACCCAGAGTCCAAGGGGATTTGTCGCCTTCACGTTGGTGGTGGTGGTGGTTTGGTTGCTGAGCGCTTTGCTCTCCGGATGCCTGAGGGTGGAGACCCAGATCGATTTGGACGGGCCGGGCCGGATGCATGTGCGGCATCGGCTGGAACCGATCGCTGGCGCCCAGCTGCCCTTTCAGTCTCGACTGGCCGCGGCTCTCGCCGCTGGAGAGGCCCCCTACCGGGCGACGCAAGAGGGTGCGACAACCCTTCTGGAGAGTCCGCTGCTGACACCACGCGACGCCGGCCCTTCGCTCCAAGCTTCCATGGCTCAGGCTGCCGCTTTGGCGGGCCTCTCCCTGCCCGAGGCCGCGTTGGATTGGCAGGAGAGAAATTGGTTGCTCGGCGTGCAGCAACACCTCCAGATCAGCGTGGATCTCCGCACCATGCCCTCGCCGCCCGGGCTTGCCTTGAACCTTCGCCTCCACCCCCTCAGCCAGCGGGCCATTCGCAGGGCCCTGCCCCTGCCGGTCCGGTCCGTCGGAGGCGGCCAAGCCCTGATCTGGCCACTGAAGTTTGGCCAGATCAACACCCTGGAGATCCGATGCTGGCGTTGGAGTCCCCTTGGGGTTGGAGGGTTGCTGATCGCGGCCGGTTTGCTGTTGGTGGTGCAGCTCCAGCGGATGCGCGTGCGCCTGGGGATGGGCCTGCCAGAGTTGCCGGCTTGAGGGGGCTTAAAGGTTGAGGGGATCGGGATCGATGGCCAACGAAACCGTGCGGTGAAGTCCCTGGCGCAGCTCCTGCTCCGTTGGCAGCGGCAAGGCCGAGGCTGCAGGACCATGCAGCAACAGCTGCCAGCGGCTGCGCCCGGCCACCCGAGCCACCGGCGCAGGGGCTGGCCCGATCAGGGCCCACTGCTTGGCCTCCACCTCGGGCCGGATCCGCTCCGCCAGGGCTGTGGCGGCTGTGGCGGTCGTGCCGGCGGAGGGACCTGCGAGCCTGAGCAAGCAGGCGCGGCTGAAGGGCACCAGCCCCCCGCTCTGTCGCAGCTGGGCCTCCTCCACCAGAAATTGCTCGTAGCGACCGTCCACAAGGTGGCGGATCACGGGATGGTCTGGTGAATACGTTTGCACCAGCAGTTCGCCGGGTTGTTCGCCGCGGCCGGCGCGGCCGGCCAGCTGAAAGAGCAGTTGCAAGCAGTGTTCCGCCGAGCGCAGGTCGGGCCGATGCAGAAGCCCGTCGGCCGCAAGCACGGCGGCCAGGGTGACACTCGGCAGATCCATCCCTTTGGCAAGCATCTGTGTTCCCACAAGCACATCCGCCTGGCCATTCCCGAAGGCCTCAAGCACCCGTCGGTGCCCATCGCGACCCCGCGTGCTGTCCGCGTCGAAACGGAGCACCCGGAGTCCCTCCAACTCGGCTGCGAGCTGTTCCATCACGCGCTGCGTCCCCGCCCCGAAGGGTTTGAACGCGCTGGACCCGCAGCTCGGACACCGTTGGGCCATGTCCTGGCGATGGTCGCACCAGTGGCAGCGCAGCCATTCCATGCCATCGCTGCGGCGATGCACCGTGAGGGCCACGTCACAGTTGGGGCACTGCACCACGCTGCCACAGCTGCGACAGCTGAGAAAACTTCGATAGCCTCGCCTGGGCACAAGGATGACGGCCTGTTCGCCCCGCTGGCGAAGGCCGTCCAATCGATCCAGCAGGGGCCGACTGAGCAAGCGGCGATGTCCTTCAGCCAGTTCCTGGCGCATGTCCACCACATTCACCTCTGGCATGGGCCTGGCTCCGATCCGCTCCGGAAGGGTGAGCAATAGGGCCCTCCCTCCCACTGGACGGGCCTCCCACCAGCTCTCCAAGGAGGGGGTAGCGCTTCCCAGCAGGAGGGTGGCCCCTTCCTGGCGGCAGCGAAGCCTCGCCACATCCCTTGCGTGGTAGCAGGGCATGGGGCTCTCCTGTTTCCAGGAGGAGTCATGCTCCTCATCGAGAACGATCAGCCCCAGGGGGGAGAGCGGTAGGAAAACGGCCGATCGGGTGCCCACCACCAGCAGGGGCCGCTCCTCTTGGGCTGCGGCAAGACAGGCTCGCCAGCAAGCGATGCGATCCCGATCGGATACGCCGCTGTGGTACTCCTGCACGCCTGCGCCGAAGCGTTGTCTGGCCCTGTCGAGCAATTGGGGCACCAGGCCGATCTCGGGAGTGAGCAGCAAGACACTGCGACCCGCCGCCAAGTGGTGGCTGGCAAGTTGCAGATACACCTCCGTCTTACCGGCGCCTGTCACTCCCCACAAGAGGGCTTCGCTGCCGGCTGGAGCCTGGCGCAGGCGTCTCAATGTTTCAGCCTGGGCGCTGGTGAGCACTTGGCCCTCGGATGGCATCGCGATGGGTGGCCAAACTTGCTTCTCGTGGGGTGTCACCAGGAGGGTTGAGCGCTGAAGCAGACCCCTCTGCTCAAGGCCTTGCACCAGTGCACGCCCAAAGCCATCAACAGCGATCAGATCGCGCAAGAGCCTTTTGCCGCCGTTGGCCTCCAGATGGGCCAGCAGAGATTGTTGGCGGGGCGAGAGGCTCTGATTCGGGGGGATGGGCAGGCTGGAGCGATGGATGAGCCACAGCTGGCGACCCTGGGGCGCATGTTTCCGTCGCAGCCCGAGCCAGCCTGGCGGAAGCACGCTGCGCAGGGTGCGGAAAAGGCTGGTGTGGCACTGAAGGGCCACTTCAGCCATCACATTTCGCCAGCCTGGATCGACCGCAGCCCGCTCCAGCAGACCCAAAACGGGCTGCAGTGAGGTCTCGTCAAGGTTGGCGGGACACGCTTTCAGGCAAGTCACCACCAAGCCGGCGTGAAGGCGCCCTTGCAATCTCACTTGCACGAGATCCCCTTCGGCCAGGGCCAGTCCCTGGGGGTTGGCGTAGGTGAAGATGCGCCCTTCGCTGCCGGCCTCCAGCCAGACCTCCAGCCATGCGGGGGAGTGGAGTGGCGGCTTGCCTGTTCCAGGGTCCATCCTGCGCTGTGTGTCGGGTGGAGCAGGACCTGGGGGCAAGGATTCTTGCAAACGTCTCACCCCATTCCTAAGATGGAGAGAGCCAGTCCGAGAGGTTGACGATCAACCAGGCAGTATCCGGCGCCAGGGAGGGACTCCAGAATCCCAAACACATCCAAAAGGATGTTTGCCCCCATCCCTCGCCGCCTGACCTGGCCGTACTCCCGTCGCGCTGTTCGCTGTTCGCCGCTTCTGGTTGACAGCCATCACCACCAACCTTCCGGCGTCACTTTGTCTCCCACCTGAGGCCGTCCGAGACGGACAATTTGCCTCCAACCATCCCGAGGGAGGGCAGGGTGTTGTTTCAAGGAACATCCCCCCTTCTCCCTGTCCCTTCTTCATCTCCCTTCGCCCGAGTGCATATGAGCGCAGCCCAAGCGAATCTCGCGAGTGTTGACATCCTTGAGCCCATGGATGCCGACCGATCCAGCCACGATCCCGCCGATGGCACGGCGCTGATGGTGGCTGAAGACCTGGCCTCCGTCCCCCCGGTTGCCTTGCAGCCTGCCTCGGCGGATCCCTCACTCGCCAAGGCCAAAGCGAAGCCCAAGACCAAGTCCAAGGCAAAAGCCAAGACTGAGTCAAAACCCGTGGCGTCTCAGCAAGATGAGGCCCTTGGAGACGATTCCCTCGACGAGGGCATCGACGTGTTGCTCGATGCGTCTGAGATGGGCGATGCCGATGCCATGGGGCTCGCAGACGACAAAGCAGAGGTGAAGGATGCTCGCGCAGCCAAGGCGTTGGCCAGCATCAAGGTGGGTCCGAAGGGGGTGTACACCGAAGATTCCATCCGGGTGTATTTGCAGGAGATTGGCCGCATCCGACTCCTCAGGCCCGATGAGGAAATCGAGCTGGCGCGCAAAATTGCTGATCTTCTTCAACTCGAAGAGTTGGCAACCCAATTTGAGGCCGACCACGGCCACCTTCCTGACACGAAGGAATGGGCTGCGTTGGTGGAGATGCCCACGATCAAGTTTCGTCGCCGCTTGATGCTTGGCAGAAGGGCCAAAGAAAAGATGGTCCAGTCCAACCTTCGGCTTGTGGTTTCGATCGCCAAGAAATACATGAATCGCGGCCTCTCCTTTCAGGATCTGATCCAGGAAGGCAGTTTGGGTCTGATCCGCGCCGCTGAAAAGTTTGATCACGAGAAGGGATACAAGTTTTCTACTTATGCCACCTGGTGGATCCGCCAAGCGATCACAAGAGCTATCGCTGATCAAAGCCGCACCATACGCCTCCCTGTACACCTTTACGAAACCATCTCCCGCATCAAGAAAACCACCAAAACCCTCTCCCAGGAGTTTGGTCGTAAGCCGACGGAAGAAGAGATCGCGGAAAGCATGGAGATGACGATCGAAAAGCTCCGTTTCATCGCCAAATCGGCCCAGTTACCTATTTCACTTGAAACGCCCATTGGCAAGGAAGAAGATTCTCGTTTGGGTGACTTTATCGAAGCGGATATTGAGAATCCAGAGCAAGATGTGGCGAAAAACCTTCTGCGAGAAGATCTGGAGGGCGTGCTAGCCACCCTTAGCCCAAGGGAGAGGGA
>JAYKHK010000029.1:0-6600 GCA_035284785.1 Cyanobacteriota bacterium
GAAATCTTCGAGTTGGCCGACACGCTTGAGATCCTGAATCTCTCGGGCAACGCGTTGGCCGCCCTCCCGGACGACCTGTCGCGCTTGAGCAAGTTGCGGGTGTTGTTTTGCTCGGGCAATCGCTTTACTCGGCTGCCTGAGGTGCTGTCCTCCTGCGTTCACCTGGAGATGGTGGGCTTTAAATCCAACAGCATTCGTGAGGTATCGGCTGCCGCCCTTTCCCCCGGCTTGCGCTGGTTGATCCTCACCGATAACCAGATCTCAGCGCTTCCCGACTCCATCGGCAGCTGCACCCGCTTGCAAAAACTGATGTTGGCCGGCAATCAACTGGCCGATTTGCCAGAGACGATGCGCAGCTGCGTTGGGCTTGAGCTGCTGCGCATTTCGGCCAACCGCTTCCAGACATTGCCGGAGTGGCTGCTGCACTTACCCCGATTGACCTGGTTGGCCTTTGGCGGCAATCCATGCTCAGCCATGCCACGCCAGCCGAGTTCAGCCGTGCCCCAGCTGCCATGGGAGGATCTGGTGTTGGCTGAACAACTCGGTGAAGGCGCATCGGGAGTGATCCACAAAGCCCACTGGCAGTCGTCGCCGCAGGCTGCCGGGCAGCCCGTGGCGGTGAAACTGTTCAAGGGGGCGGTCACCAGTGACGGGTTCCCCGCAGATGAAATGGCGGCCTGTCTGGCGGCGGGGAATCACCCTCACCTGATCGGCGTCATCGGTGTCCTCACCGGCCATCCCGAGGGCACCAGCGGCTTGGTGATGCCGTGGGTCGAGCCGGAGTTTCGCAATCTGGCCGGCCCGCCCAGTCTGGCCACGTGCACGAGGGATGTTTACGGGGACGACCAACGGTTCTCCCTGCCCCTGCTGCTGGAACTGGCAAAGGGCTTGGCCAGTGTTGGCGCACACCTGCACGAACGTGGGATGTCGCACGGGGATTTTTATGCGCACAACATCCTCTATCGCCCCGAAGGCGGCTGCTTCTTGGGAGACTTCGGTGCCGCCTCCTTCTACCCCCCCCGGGCAATGGGAGACGCCAATCCGTTCGAGGCGCTGGAGGTGCGCGCCTTCGGCTGTTTGCTTGGCGAATTACTGGAGCGCTGCGAATCAGGAGTGGATGGGCGCATCCCATCGTTGAAAGCGCTGCAACTCAGGTGCATGGCACCAGAGGCGGCGAGCCGGCCCCGCTTCGCCGAACTGGTCGCCATGTTGGAATCCATGCAAACTGAATAGGCTGCTGATGTTCCAGCGGAACAGAGAGGCAAATTCAGCCGAAGTAGAAGGCCTTGGGGGAGGGGCCGAACGTCTGGTATGCCCTGGTCTACCAAATGGTGTTGGCTGTGATAGAGACGGCGGGCTGGCCACCTGCTGCCCACCGAGCCGATGAGCTGAGACTGGCCGAGACCAGATGAAACAGCCAATGCAGCGACGCGAACCAGAAAAACATTCGCAGAAACTGCCCACCCATGAGAAAATTGTTCGGCATTTTATGCAATTCCATTTCCAATGTTCAGACAGCTTCGACTCTCCATCGGACTGTTCCTCCTCTCCAGCTTGACCTCGGCCGCGCAGGCTTCTCTCATCATGTCCGCGGATTTTGATGTGCCTCCCTACACCACCGGCACCTTGAGCGGTCAAGCCCCTGTCGAGCCAGGTTTTTCAGCCAGCAATCCCTGGGTGGAACAAAATAGTGCAGTCGACTATCAAGTGAACTCGGGCGGGCTTACCGTGCCTGCCAATGGCACGGTCGGCGCTGTCAATGGCGGCACGGGTCGCGCTGCTGAGAACGGCGATGGTAGCTTTCGGATCAATCGTGTATTCACCGGGCTGACAGGAACGGAAACCGAGTTGTGGTTTCGGGCTGTGATTCAGCCCTCTTCAGCCACTGCGCTTGGCAACACAATTTTCAGTGGCCCCGCTCTGCAACTGGTGATTGCCAGCAGCCCAACCAACGGTTTTTTTATTAATAACGAGACATCCGGCAGCAAGACACCGTTTATTCCAAACCAGCCCAACCTGGTGATTCTCAAGCAAGTCATCAATCGCACAGCAGGGCAGGGCGAGCTCACTTATGGCTGGATCAATCCTTCCTCCATGGCAGACTTGTTAGCAGGAGTGAATTACAACACGTTCTCAAATGCTAATTTCGTTGAGGGCAATCAAAGCTATAACAATCTCATCCTCAACTGGGAAAATTGGCGCACGCAAGGGGATTCCATCGCCATCGCCACCTCATTAAACGATCTGGTACAGCCCGTTCCGGGGCCCCTGCCAGTGTTAGGCGCTGCCTCTGCCTATGCATTCAGCCGCAGAATGCGGCAGCGCATCAAACTTGGCAAAGCCCTCAGTTAGACCGCTAACTCTCAAAGCGTGCGTGGCACATGAGTGCACCATCCCGATGCAATCTTCCGAGCCCGGGACATGTCCCGGGCTTTTTATTCACACCTTGTGCAGGAAGAAGGGAATCAGCACCGCATTCAACAGATCAATGAAAAACGCCGACACCAACGGCAGCACGATGAACGCCTTCGGGGAGGGGCCGAATTTCTGGGTCACGGCGGTCATGTTGGCCATGGCGGTGGGGGTGGAGCCGAGGGTGAAGCCGCTGAAGCCGGCGGCCATCACGGCGGCGTCGTAGGTGCCGCCCAGCAGGGGAAACACCAGAAACAGGTTGATCAGCAACGCCAGCAAAAACTGGGCGATCAGGATCAACAGCAGGGGTCCCGCCAGATCCACCAGCGTCCAAAACTGAATCGTCATCAACGACATCGCCAGGAAGGCCCCCAAGGAAATCTCGGCGATCAAATCGAGGGCGGGGGTGCGGGAGGGCCAGCGGAGGCGCAAGCCGAAGGCTTGTTTGGGCAGCACATTGCTGAGCAGGATGCCCACAATCAGGCAGGGCACGAACAGGGGCAGGAAGAGCCCGCGCTCCCGAATCACTTCCTGCAGGATCGAGCCGAGAATGATGCAGATGTTGATCGCCAGCACGGCCCCGAGGAAATCGTGCGAGTCGATCAGCGCCCCGCCGCCACTGGTTTTGGCGGGGGATGGGCTGGCAGCCTGGTCGGTGGCGAGGGCTGCCACAGGAGCTTCGGGGGGCACCAGCCGGTGGCGGCGAATCAGGAAGCGGGCGACCGGTCCGCCACTGGCGCTGGCGAGGATCAGGCCAAAGGTGGCTGCAGCGATGCCGATCTCCAAGGCGTTGGCCACCCCGTAGTCGGCATCAAATTTCGGTGCCCAGGCGATGGTGGTGCCATGGCCGCCAATGAGCGACACCGTGCCCATGAGCAGACCGGTGGCGGCGGGCATCCCACCCAAGCGGGCCAGGGCGATGCCAAGCAGGTTTTGCGCCAACATCAACGCCAGCGTGAGCACGAGCAGCACCACCAGCGAACGGCCGCCGCGGCGCAAATCGGCGAAGCTGGCATTCATGCCCACGGTGGTGAAGAAGTAAACGAGCAGCAAGTCGCGGGCGCGCATGCCAAAGCTGATATCGAGGCCGAAGGCGAGATGAAGCAGGGCCATCAGCAGCGCCACCAGCAACCCGCCGCTGACGGGCTCAGGAATAGTGAATTCCCGCAAAAGGGCAACGCGACTGTTGAGTGCTTTGCCAAGGAAAAGCACCAGGATGCCCAAGGTCACCGTCAGAAAGGATTGAACCTGAATTTGTCCCTCGACAATGGTCATTTCGGCCCGTGGCAGATTGGCTGAACGCTCATTTCAATCCAAGCAAATCAAGCAAATAGACATCCCCCAATCAAGAGGAGTTTGTTTTGATCCTATCTTTCTCTCTCCATCAGCTCAGCGGCCATCCCTGCGGCGAGCGCTCAAAAGCGCAGCGTCGCCCGCAGCAGAGCGCCCCACACGCCAAGGCTGGGAATCGCTTCCCCATCGGAGGGCCGCAACGCCTCGCTGACTGAGGCGGTGCCCCCCATGGCGCCGCGGGGCCGATTCAGCCAAAACACGGCCGGCGTGAGGCTGAAGCTGTCGCTGATGGGAATCAAGCTGGCCACCTCCAGGGCCAGGCCTGTGTCGTTCACACGCACGTCCCCCAATCCCTCCAACCCGATGACGTGGGCGGGGGCTCCCACCGCCAGCGAAACGCTGTTGCCAGAGCTGAGCACATCGCTCCAGTTCAGGCCCACGCTCCAGGAGCTGGTGCGCACCCCGGAAAGGCCCGCCACCGGATAGGAGGCAAACGCAAAGCAATCGAGCCCCCAGCCGGCGCTGATCGAGGGGAGCCAGCCCGCATCAGAGGGCTGCCAATAGCCTGCCAGCGACCAGGAGTGGATCGCCCCATCGCGGGAGTCGGCCGCGAGCTGGCTGGCCAGGGGGGTGCCCCGCAGCAGGGCCCGCTGGCCATTGCGGGTGTAGGCGGCGGTGAGATTCCAGTTGGGCCGGGTGTAGGCGAGCTGCACGGTGTTCGTCTGGCCGCCGGCGGCCGTGTAAAGGCCTCCCAGCGCGGGCGATCCATTGGCGGCTTCGGGAGCCACGGCGCCATAGGCGAGGGAGAGGCCCTTCAGGCCTCCCTCCGGTTGCCACCAGGCCCCGAAGCCGCTGCCCACTCGCCGGCTGTAGGCACCCGCTGCCCCCGCCCGCTGAAACAGCTCCAGGATCGGCGAGTCGTTGGCAAGGCTCGGCCACACCGGCAGCAGATCGAGTTGCAGCAGGCGGCTGCCCGCCGTGAGGCGAATCTGCCTGCCCAGAGGAATCTGGAGATAGGCGCGGTTCACCGTCACCAGATGGCGGCTGCAAGTGTCATCATCTGGGCGGCAGAGCGGCTCCTCGAAAGCGAAATCCAAACGGGTGAGCGGCGTGGGGGGATTGGAGAAGAAGCCCGAGGGGCCGAAGTTGCCGCTGCGCAACCGCACCCGCAACAGATCTTGCCCCGTCAGGCTCGTATCGAGCGTGAGCCGGGCGTCCTGGTTGACGCTGAAGGCGTTGAGCAGCGGGACGCCGACCGCCGTATTGGCACCCTGATCCACGGCGCTGCCCTCGTAGCGGAGCGCTCCTGCCACAGCATTCACCGTCATCCGCACGGTGGTGGCGGGGCTGAACGGCGGCTCCCGGGCTGGCAGGGCCAGGGGAGCCAAGATGTTGGGCAAGGCGCTCACCACAGCCAGGCGGCTCAGGGCCACACAACTTCGGCGCAGGACGCCGGCAGCGAATGGCGGCCCCAAGGTCCAGCCTCGTGCTCAAAATGATGGGGAGAGGATGGCACATCTGCTCGGAGCGAGACTGGCAGGTGTCTCTCCTGCGGCTGCGCCATGCGCCTTCCCACGATCCGTTTTGCGGCTCAGCTTCTGGTTCTCACCGCCCTTTGGGCAGGCGGGCCATCAACAGCCGGGCAGGCGAAACCCCAGCCTGCGGGGAGTCCCGTGCAATCGCTGCTGGAGATGGGCCAGGGGCGCCTGCTGTGGATCTACGACGGCATCCGCCATGTGGAGTTGCCGCTCTCCGGAGGAAGGGCGGTGATCGGTCTGAACTGCGAGCGACAAACCTGGACGCTGTTCAGCATCCAACGCAACAACAAGGAGGCGTACAGCTTTCGCCAGGATCCCAACTGGTCCTATCTTCCCGCCGGCCCGATCGCGTCCTCCCGCTTCTGCAAGGAATCCGTGCGCGTGGCTGACTGAGCCTCGCAAGGGAGCCGATGGGCGCGGGGGTCCTTGTCATTCCACGCCAAATAGGCCACGCCGGGTTCGGCGCGGCGCAAGGGAAGGGCCGGGGGCACACTGGGATTGGTGGGGTAACCACGGCCGTCAAAGCGCAGCTTGGCGTAATAACCGGAGCCTGCATTCACCCGCACCCGGGTGATCAGATCCCTCCAGCCGTTGTGGCGCGACTCAGAGACGATCAACGGATCCTTGAACAGGCCCATCCGCGTGATCAGCTGAAGGCGGCCCGGGCTCGTCTGGCGGAAGATGAACAGTGGGCAACCGCCGGTGCCGCAAAACATCGGGCCCACCACCTGGGCCACCAACTCGGGCCTGCCGTCACCATTGAGATCCACCCGGCTCCAGGTGTAGCGGTGGGCCGGCATCTGTTCGCATTCCGCCTTGATCTTGAACCGTTTTGCGCTCTCAGCCTCAGCGCTGCCAGGATCCGGTCCATGGCCCTGCTCATCAACGATCCGCACCGGGAAGAGAATCTCGCGCAGGGCGGCCTCGAGGCTGGGGTTGGGCTTGGCTTCGGGCGCCACCGAGCGCACCAGCGAGGGAGTGGCGCTGGTGGTGGTGAGCTGGGCCTGGAGCGGCGGAGCGAGCTGCACGCTCCCCACCACCACGGCCAGCAGAGGCAGGGCACTGCGCATGGCTGGCAAAGCAAACCCAACCATCCTGACAAAACGAGGCGACCCGCGTTTTGGGGAGCACCGGCAGAACAACAGCGCCTGGAGGGGCCCAGGCGGGGAAAGACTCGCGTTGCCAAGCCAGCCAGATCGTCGACAGGAGCATCGCCTAACCCAACCTGAAAGTCGACACCTTGGTGATGGACCTCAGCGATTGGCGCTGGCTCGGCATTGCCAATCACCGATCTTGGCCACTGAGGCCTTGCCCTACGTCTGGGCGGCTGGGCAGGTGGCGGAACGTCCGCGAAAGA
>JAYKHK010000030.1:0-5711 GCA_035284785.1 Cyanobacteriota bacterium
CGCGTTCCGTTCACGTCGGCCAGCAGCCGCCCGGAGCCATCGGCGATCGACACACTCCAAAGGCTCGTTTCACCGGCCAGCTGGGCGGCAAGGCGCTGCTGCAGGGCGGGGCAGCTGGGCTCGCTGCCCAGCTGGGGGCTTCCCAGCGCCGGGGTGAGGGGCGGCAGGGGCATCACCGGCACCACCCGCGGCCATCCCTGGCGTGGGGCCAAGGCGGGGGTGGCCATCGCCTGCCCCGCGCCGATCAGGGGCGTGAGCAAGGACAAACCCGCGCAAAGGCCCAGGGCGCGTGAAGGGTGGGAGAAACGCATGTCAGGAGCCGATCGAGAGGTTGGTGACGTTGCCGTTGAAGCGGTAATTGGTCCCTTCCAGCTCCACGGGGGCACCGATCTTCAGGGTTTGATTGCCGAACACCACGCCGCCGCCTCCCTTGCGGCCCCGGCCCTCCAGAATGAAGCGGGCGTCAAAGGTGCCGAAGGTTTTTTGGTTGGGATCGGGGGTGGAGACGAGCTTGCCGTCCGGGGTGAGGATCGTGAGCCTGCGCTGCAGGGGCTGCACCTTGGCCACCTTCACCGTTCCGTGGGGGGCATTGCGAATCACGATCGACACCTTGCCCTCCGATTCGATGGAGCGAATCAGGGCGGCGCTGTCGACAGCGGGCTCGCCGCGCACATCGACGGAGACGGTGACGGGCACCTCCCCGCCCGTGGCCCTGGCCACCGCGCTGGAGAGCTTGGGACTCCAAAGCACGCCTGCAGCTGCGAGAAGCACCGCAACTCCTGCTGCCAGGTCGACGGGGCTCCACCGACCTTGAGGCTTGGATCGGGAGCTGGGAAATTGGCTGGGCATGGGCGCTGTGAGGTCGGCGAAGTTTAGGGGGCACCGCCGCTTGGCACCAGCCGCAACGCACACCCAATCGCTCAACCCTGCAGGTTGTCGATCAGGTCGCCCAGGGCGCGCAACTGCTGCTGGAAGCCACCGGAGGCCTGCCCGCTCAAGGCTTCAGCCTGCTCTTCATTGCTGGGTTTTTGGGGGAAACGGCCCGCCAAGCGGAAGCCATCGGCATCCAACCGGTAGAGCTCCCAATCGCCTGGATGGGCACGCCGCAGGGCGCTGGCCGCAAAGGGCTGGAGGGCATAGGCCGCCTGCCACTGCGCCAAGAAACCCTTGCGGCGCGCCCTGGCCACACTGCCAATGCCCACGGCCGCATCCTCCAAGGTGGGGTTGACCAGCAGCACGGGCCCGCGCTGCGCGGCGCAGATCGCTTCCACCAGGCCGTAATCGGAGGGGCTGGGGGCCACAAGCAGCAGGAGGGGGTCCCGTCCGCCCTCCGGGTTGGGGTTTGGCGACGCCTCAGGGGGGGCGTTTTGCTCCTGGAGGCGGCGGTGATCGGCGAGGCTGCTGATCAGGGGAGCGAGCTGATCGTGATCCCTGCGGGCCAAGGCTGTGGCTCCCGCATCAGGAAAGAGCACCTTCAGCGGCTCACCCTGCTCCTGCAGGGCTGCGGCCAAGCGCAGGGCCAAGGGCATCAAGCGAAGGCCCTCAAAGCGCAGCTCCACGGTCCAGCGGCCGTTGTCGCGGGAGTTCAGGGCGGAACGCAGGGCCTCCAGAGCCTGGCCTTCGGCCTGGCGCAGATCGGAGGGGAGCATGGGCCGGGCGGGCTGCAGGGCTTCGACCTTAACGACTCGGCTCCAAGGCCTCAAAGCAGGGTTTGCTGCACCTCTTCGCGGGCCTGAGCCAGCGTTTCGGGCAGGGCGGCCAGATCCTCGCGACAAAGCCATGGTCCGAGGCTGAAACGCAAGCCTGCCGCGGCGTCTTGCGGGGAGTAGCCCATCGCCAGCAACACCGGACTCGCGCCCGGGTGGCCGGCCAGGGAGCGTTGGCTGCTGCAGGCGGAGCCACTGCTGCAGGCCACCCCTCGCCGGGCCAGGGCGCGCACCAGGGCGCGGCCCGGCAGGGGGATCCCCCGCTCGGTTCGCAGCAGCAGGCTCAGGTGGTGCGGCAGACGGCGGAGCCCCTCCTCCGGCTCGGGCCCGAGAAGCTCCACTCCCGGCAAGGCCGCCAGCTCCCTCCAAAGCTGATTGCGCAGGGAGGCGATGGGGTCGATGCCGCCATGATCGTCCAGCCTCCTGCGGCACAGCCCCAGTGCCGCGGCGAAGCCGGCGGCCAGGGCCACAGGCTCGGTGCCGCCCCGGCGACCCCGCTCTTGCACGCCGCCGATCAAGGGCGCCAGCGGCACACCCTGGCGTACCAGGAGCACGCCGATGCCGCGGGGGCCCTGAAGCTTGTGGGCTGCTCCGCTCAGCAAATCCACCGGCAAGCTGCGCCAGTCGATCGGGGCATGGCCCATCACCTGCACCGCGTCCACGTGGAAGCGGATGCCCCTCTGTCTGCAGAGGGCGCCCACCTCGGCCACCGGTTGCAGGCTGCCCACCTCGCTCTGGCCCCAGATCAGGGAGACCAATCGGGTGGGGGGAGCGAGCAGGGGCTCGACGGCCTGCCAACGCAGCAGACCCTGGCGATCCACCGGCAGCCGCTCCAGCTGCCAGCCCCGGCGCAGGAGCACCGCCGCTGCGGCTTCCGTGGCGGGGTGCTCCACAGCGCTGATCAGGAGGCGCCCCGGCGGGAGGGTTTCGGCACTGCCCAACAGGGCGGTTTGGATCGCTTCACTGCCGCCGGAACACCACACCACCTCCTCGGGATCGGCCCCGAGATCAGCCGCCAATTGCAGGCGGCTGCGCTCGAGCAGCTCCGCCGCCCGCACCCCGTAGCTGTGGAGGCTGGAGGGGTTGCCCCAGCCCTGGCGCCAGGCCTCCTCCATGGCCACCAGCGCATCCGCGCTCAAGGGGCTGGTGGCGCAAGCATCCAGGTAGAGGGAGGGAAGTGGAGCGGTGGCCTCAGACACCGCCGTCCCCGGCCTCGGTGCGCCGGCCCAACAGGCGACTTTCCAGGGAATCGTTGGCCAGGCGCACCAGGTCGTCGAGGGAGCGCCCCTCCAACAGGGCGGCCACCTTCGCCCGGGCAGCAGCGCTGGGGCAGGCCTCGGGCCGAAGGCAGCCCTGGGTGCAGGCGGTGGCGCAATCGATGGGGTCTCCCCCCTCCTGCGGCGCGACCCCCAGCGGCGCGCCATCCTGCAGCGCGAGCCCCTGCGGCGTGGTGTTGGAGGGAGCGGCGCCCAACCAGGCCTCCACCTCACGGGCATAGGGCGGGGCCAACATCCCCTCAAACACATGTTCGGCGGGGCCCCGCATCAGCACGTGGCCCGTGCCAGCGTCCCATTCGATCTGGAGGGGGCCTCCCGGCAAGTCGAGGCGGGCCAGGCGCTCGCAAAGGCCGAGAAGGTGGCACGCCACCAGCGTGGCGCAGGCGCCGGTGCCGCAGGCCAGGGTTGGTCCGGCTCCCCTCTCCCACACTCGCATCCGGAGGTGAGCGGGGCTGAGCACCTGCACCAGATGCACATTCGTGCGAGCTGGGAAGACCGGATGCACCTCCAGGGCCGCACCGATCCGCTCCAGATCCATGGAGGCCACATCGGCCACGGGCACCACCACGTGGGGATTGCCCATGCCGGCGGCGGCCACGGCCCAGGTGCGCCCGAGCAGCTCCAGCTCCCCCTGGGGCAGGCCCGCCGGGCCGATGGGCAGCTGGGTGGGCACGCTGTCGGGCTCCAGGAAGGGGGGGCCCATGTCGACCCGCACCTGCCCATCCGCCTCCAGCTCAGGCACGATCAAGCCTGCCGCCGTTTCCACCTGCCAGCGGCGGCCGGGCCCATCCCCATCCCGATCCGCCAGAAAGCGGGCCAAGCAACGGATGCCATTGCCGCACATCTCAGCTTCTGAGCCATCTGCATTGAAGATGCGCATCTGCAGCTCGGCTCCAGAGGCGGCGGGCAGGGCCAGAATCACTCCATCGGCGCCCACACCAAAGCGCCGCTCACACAACCGCCGCACCAAATCCGGGTGAGCCTTCAGGGCTGATCCCGGCCAAGACCAGCGACGCAGATCAAAGAGCAGAAAATCGTTTCCCAGACCTTGATACTTGCTGAATTCCATGTTGACGGCAGCCCGGCACACACTCCTTTGATCCTATGCAGAGCTTCTTTGAGACCCGCGGCCCAAAGCTCGACACCTCCCTGCCAAGCGTGCGCCACATCCAGGAACTGATTCGCACCCGCTCGGTGGTGAGCCTCAGCCTGATCGGCGGGCAGGAGGTGGAAGGGGTGATCAAGTGGCAGGACCCCCAATTTCTCGCCGTGCGCCAGAGCGCCAACCAACCCTTGGTGATGGTGAGCCGGCAGGCGGTCACGCTGCTGCGCGCCCTGCTCTGAGCCGCCAGTCCTGCCGGAGCGCGTGTGGCACCATCGGGGAGTCGGGCCCCTGGCCCGAAACCCCTCGCTGCCCTTCCCAGCCGTGACCGAGCCCTCCCGCTACAGGCCCCAGGAGATCGAGGCCCAGTGGCAGGCGCACTGGCGGGAGCAGCACGTCGATCGCACCGAAGAGAGCGGGCCGGCCGAGCCCTACACCGCCCTGTCGATGTTCCCCTATCCCTCGGGGAGCTTGCACATGGGCCATGTGCGCAACTATGTGATCACCGACGTGGTGGCCCGCCAACAGCGCATGCGGGGCCGCCGGGTGCTCCACCCGATGGGGTGGGATGCATTTGGTTTGCCGGCGGAAAACGCCGCCATCGAGCGGGGCGTGGATCCCGCTGAGTGGACCGAGCGCAACATTGCCCAGATGCGCGCCCAATTGCAACGCCTGGGGCTCTCCATCGACTGGTCTCGGGAGGTGACCACCTGCAAGCCGGACTACTACCGCTGGACCCAATGGCTGTTTCTGCAGTTTTGGCAGGCGGGATTGGCTTACCGCAAGGAGGCCACCGTCAACTGGGATCCCCTGGATCAGACCGTTCTCGCCAATGAGCAGGTGGATGGGGAGGGGCGCTCCTGGCGTTCCGGCGCACTGGTGGAGAAGCGCAAGCTGCGCCAGTGGTTTCTCCAGATCACGGCCTACGCCGATCAGCTGCTTGAGGATCTCGATCAGCTTGAGCACTGGCCGGAGCGGGTGCGCACGATGCAGGCCAACTGGATTGGTCGCTCCACGGGCGCCGAGTTGGCATTCCCGGTGGTGACGGCTGATGGCAGCCCCACCGGGGAGAGCATCAGCGTGTTCACCACCCGGCCTGACACGCTCTTTGGCGTCACCTATCTGGTGTTGGCGCCGGAGCATCCCCTGGTTCCCTCCCTCACCTCGGCGGAGCAGCGGCTGGCGGTGGAGGCCCTCTGTGAATTGGTGGCGGCCGAAAGCGAGCAGCAGCGCACCGATGAGGAGCGCCCCAAACGGGGGGTGGCGCTGGGCGCCTGGGTGCGCCATCCCGCCAACGGGGAGCTGATCCCCCTCTGGATTGCCGATTACGTGCTCGCCGAATACGGCAGCGGCGCGGTCATGGGTGTTCCCGCCCACGACCTGCGCGACTTTCAGTTCGCCCGCCAATACGAACTAGCCATTAAGCCTGTGATCATCCCGGAAGGGAGCGACCCTCACAACTTCGAAGGGGAACCCTTCACCGGGGGCGGCGTGCTGATCAACTCGGGACCGTACGACGGTCTTTCCGCTGCGGAGGCGCGCAGTCGGATCATCGCCACGGCTGAGCAGCAAGGCTGGGGTACAGGAAAGGTGGCCTACAAACTGCGCGATTGGTTGATCTCCAGG
>JAYKHK010000031.1:0-7844 GCA_035284785.1 Cyanobacteriota bacterium
CGAGCGGTGTTCTCATCCCCTCACGCCTGCAGGCCCTGATCCGCCAAGTGGGCGCCCTGCCCGGCGTGCGCCTGTCGCCCGTGACCCCCGAATCCGATCCGGTTCGCTCCGCCAAGCAGCGCCGCAGCCTGCTGGCAGCTGCCTACCGCCAAGCCAGCGCACGGGCTGCAGATGTGGCCGCAGCCCTCGGCCTCTCCCGCCTTCAACCTCTGGAGGTGCAGCTGGAGAACGATCAGGGGCCTCCCCCTGCCCCAATGGCGATGGCCGCCAAGGCTGATCTGCCCCCCTTCGATCCGGCCGAATTACCGCCTCCGAAAGACATGGCCACCATGCTTGTCCGCTTTTGCGCGAGCTAAACCGTCAGGCCTGCTCTTGATGGCGCAACCATGCCAGGGTGCGCTCCAGGCCGGCTGCCATTGAAATGTTTGCTTGCCAATGCAGCTCATGTTGAGCACGCTTGCAGCAGAGCACATTGGATTTCACGTCGAAATCCCGAGCTGGCTTGTAGGTCACCTCAAGCTCTTGGCCGAGCTGTTTTGAGAGGATGCGCACCAGCTCATTCAAAGAGGTGCCTGCTCCTGATCCGATATTGAAAACGGTGGCATCCCCTTCGTAGTGGAGGGCGGTTGCAAAAGCTTCCGCCACGTCCTCGACATGCAAGTAATCGCGGATCACGGAGCCGTCACCCCAGATTTCAATGGGTTCGCCCGCCAGCGTACGCTTGAGGAAGGCGGCCACCACTCCCTGGGCATATTCCACACGCTGACGTTCGCCATACGGATTAGCGACACGCAGGATGACGGGCTTCAGACCGTGAAGCTGCTGCTCAAGTTGCAAGTATTTTTCGATTGTGAGCTTTGTGATCCCGTAGGAGGTGGTGGGATTGGTGGGGTGGTCTTCATCGATTGGTGTGCGGATTGGTGGGCCATAAACCGTGCCACCTGAAGAGGAGAAGAGCATCTTCCTGATCCCCAGTTGTCTCATTTCTTCGAGCAATTGCAGGGTCGCGATCACATTGCTCTGCACGTCAAAGATGGGTTCATCGTTGGAGCTCTTCGGCCGTGTGGTGCACACCAGATGGATCACAGCAGTCGCACCCTCCAGCGCCAGACGCATGTCTGGAAGATGGCCAAAGTCACCTTCGATCCATTCCACTCCTTCTGTCTCGGCAAAGTCCCTGTAGGGCTGGATGCGCGGACGCTCAAAGATTCGGACCCGATGGCCTGCATTGAGGAGACGATCGGCGATGGCAGATCCAAGGAATCCACCACCTCCCAAAACGGAAACAATCTCTGGCTCTGGCACGTGTTGGGCGACGTTTGCAGCCCCTACAATGACATGGCTTGCCATAAGGGATGGACCAGAAGGCAGGGTTTGGATTCCTGTCGCAATTAACCCTCCTCTAAGGCCACCAATTCCTTGAGTTGGCTCACATCCAGTCCCCCGAGCCATTCTTCTCCGCTGCCCACAATATCTGCTGCCAACTTTGATTTCTCGCTGATCATGCGATCGATCCTCTCTTCTACCGTGCCGCTGGTGATGAACTTGTGCACCATCACGCGATTCGTTTGGCCAATGCGGTAAGCCCTGTCGGTGGCCTGATTTTCGACCGCCGGATTCCACCAGCGGTCGATGTGGAACACATGGCTTGCACGGGTGAGGTTGAGCCCCACGCCGCCAGCCTTGAGCGAGAGCAGAAAGAGCTGCGGACCCCTGGGATCCTCCTGAAAGCGATCCACCATGGCCTGGCGCTCGCTTTTGCTGCTGCCGCCATGCAAAAAGGGCACCTCCTGGCGCCAGCGCCGCTGCAAATGCCTTTGCAGCAAATGGCCCCACTCGGCAAATTGGGTGAAGAGCAGGGCCCGGTCGCCCGCCTCGATCACTTCCTCGAGGATTTCCTCCAACCGCAGCACCTTGGCGCTGCGGGCAGCAAAACCATTGTCCACAGCCTCCTCCTTCAGGGCGAGGGCCGGATGGTTGCAGATTTGCTTCAGGCGTGTCAGCAGGGCAAGCACCTGGCCATGGCGTTGCCCCAGGGGGGCCCGGGCGATCGCCTCCAGGCTGTCGTCCACCGTTTTGCGATAGAGCTTCACCTGCTCGGGCGCCAGGCCCACCCACTCCCGAAGTTCCACCTTTTCCGGCAGGTCGGAAATGATCGATTTGTCGGTTTTCAGCCGCCGCAGGATGAAGGGGCCCACCCGGGATTTGAGATCCCGCAGCGAACTCATATCGCCGTAGCGCTCAATCGGCAGGCGGTAGCGCTGGCGGAAGAACGCCTCATCCCCCAGCACCCGGGGATTGAGGAAATCCATCAGGGCCCATAGCTCGCTCACACGGTTTTCCACCGGGGTGCCGGTGAGGGCGATGCGGAACCGACCTTGCTTGCGGGGGCGAGCCAGGTCGCGGGCGGCCTGGCTTTGCTTGGCGAAAGGATTTTTGATGGCTTGCGCCTCATCGATCACCACCCCCTGCCAGTCGATGCTCTCCAGCAATTCGCTGTCGCGCTGCAGCAATCCATAGCTGGTGAGCAAAAGATCGATGCCATCGAGCGCCTTCTTG
This sequence comes from Cyanobacteriota bacterium, assembly GCA_035284785.1. Lineage (GTDB taxonomy): Bacteria > Cyanobacteriota > Cyanobacteriia > PCC-6307 > Cyanobiaceae > Cyanobium. Next base: position 2,560 of record JAYKHK010000031.1, read on the forward strand.
AGAGCCGCTTCGCTGCTGGGACGTCTTGGGCCGTAGTGCTCCCGCACCTCCAGCTCCGGGGTGAAGCCCGACGCCTCCCGCTTCCAATTGGTGAGCACAGAGGTGGGAGCCACCAGCAGCACAGGCCGGTTGAGATCCCCCGCCACCTTGAGGTGTTGCAGAAAGGCCAACAACTGGATCGTTTTGCCCAAGCCCATATCGTCTGCCAGGCAGGCTCCCTGATCGAAGCGGTGCAGGAAGGTGAGCCAGCCCAGGCCTCGCTCCTGGTAAGGCCTCAGTTGGCCAGCGAAGCCCTCCGGAGCCGGCAGGGGATCCGGTGCCTTTTGCTGGTGGTATTGCTCCAGCACCGCCTGCAAACGCGGCCCCGCCTGGAAGCGATGCACTGGCAGGCGCATCAGGGTGTCGCCATCGCTGGCGGTGAGGCGCAGGGCCTCGTCGAGGCTCAGGCTTGGATCCGCCGCGCAGAAGCGCTCGGCATTTTTGAGATCCCCAGGGCGCAGTTCGATCCAGGCTCCTTTGTGCTGCACCAGGGGGCTGCGCTTGGCGGCAAGCCGCTCCAGATCCTTCAGGCTCAGGGTCACCCCGCCGATCATCAGGTCCCACCGCCAGTCCAGCCCTTCGCCCAAGCTCAGGCCTCGCGAGCGGCTGGGCAGTTCCGCCTCGATCGACAGCCCCAGCCGGCTCGCCAGGCCGCCGCTGAGGCTCGAGGGAAGCACCACCCCCACCCCCACGTCTCGCAGTTGGTTGGCTGCGGTGCGCACCAGCACGAAGGCCTCGGCAGGCGTGAGTTGCATCTGCTCCGGCGCGGCGCTCTCCAACCCCCGGCCGAGCGGTTCAAACACCTGCAGGGCACGCCCCAGGCCCTCAAGCAGCAGTTCGCCAGGTTGGCGCACCTCCACTTCTCCGAGCTGCAACACGCTGTCGCCTGCCCCCCACACCACTCCTGCTTGGAGCCGCAGGCTGGGCTCAGCCTCCGCTTGCAAGGAGAAGCGCAGCTCCCACAGCTCTTCGCCTTCGGCAGGGGTGAAAAGCTCCAGGCAGGCCCGTGCTGGCGCCACCCGCCCGGCCACCCCCTCACGCCAGTGATGGGTTGCTGTTTGGAGCCGCTCGGTTTGCTCCGCATCAAGGCCGAGGCGGCCATCGCCCCGACCCAAGGCCTTTTGCCAGGCCGCCAAGAGGGGATCGAGGTCTTTGCCCCCGGGGGCAAAGCCATTGCGCAGCTGCCCATCCAGCAGGGCCTCCAACAGGCTGGCCACCCGCAGGCGTCCGCTGCCAGGGCGGCGGCAGGCCAGGGCCCCTTCCGTGGGGGTGCCAGAGGCGACGGCGCAGGTGGCCACCTGGGGCAATCCTGTGGCGAGCTCCTCAAGCCGCCGACGGTCTCCCTCGCGGTTGAGAAGTGGCAGCCAGCAGGCCCTTCCCTCCTCCACCTGCGGCAGCCACCGCCCCCGGGCGATCAGGCTCTGGGCCCAGCGCTGCAGGTGGCTCCACCAGCGCAGTTCATCGGCCAGGTCGGGGTGGTGGCCTGAGAGGGGCAGCCCACTGAGCCACTCCGCCGCAGCCCCCGGCTCCATGGCCAGGCCCTCCACCCGCCAGGGCCACCAGGCCACTTGCTTGGGAAGGGGTTCGCCAGCCTGCAGCGGCAAACCACTCCATTGTCCCTCCGCCGAGACACGGCGCCCGCGGGCGGCTTGGCTGCGGCTCGGCAGGGTGAGGCTGGCGTTGGCAGGCCGCAGAGCCTCCGACCACAGGTCATTCTCCTGCAGCCAATCCGCCAGATCGTCCCAGTTCAGCGTGAAGGGATGGTCCGGCACCTCCGATTCAGGCTTCAGCGGTGTGGCCACTCGCCAGGTGTCCGCCCAGAGCAACAGGCGTCCTCCTGCTCCTTCGGGGGGAAATAGCCAGGTGGCGTGCAGCAGGCTCATGGCCGCGGGGCAGGCAGCAGGCGCTGGGCCCACTGGAGCAGCAGGGCACTGCCGATCAGCGGCCACCAGAGGGGCAGCCAAAGGAGCAGCGCCTCCATCATCAACGCCGGCAGGGCCCCTGTGAGCTGCTCCAGCGTCAGCGGGCCCGAGGCCAAGGGCAGCCAGGGCCAGGCCTCAGACCAAGAAAACGGGGCGGCCAGGCTGCGGATGGCGCAGATGGCGCCCACCAGCCCGGCTTGGAGATGGCCATCGTCGGGGTCGACCCGCTGCAGGTGAAACGCCAGCAGCCCATAGAAAAACCCGCAGCCCGCGGCCCGCAAGGCCGGCTCCAGCCGGTCGATCCAGCCCCCGGGCCAGGGAAGCAACAAGGCCAGCAAGCCAGAAACGCTTCCCGCCAGCAGCGCCCAGCTGAGCGAACGGAGGCGCAGGTGCGCCCGGTGATCGCCACAATCCTCGGGGGAGGGCACGCGGAGGCAGATCAATCCCTGATAATCATGCCCCACTGCGGGCCCCTGGGCCAGGGGCCACTGTCTCTTCGCCCAGGGGCCGCGGCGGTCGCTCCCGCAGGTCGTAGCGCAGCCAGCGGCAGTCGAGGCCGCCATGGCTCACCGGGATGCGCTGCGCTGCCTTGAGCCGCAAAGACGCCGTAAGGGCAGGGTGACCGCTCAACAGCCAGAGGCTCCAGCCTTGGGCGTGCTGCCGGAGCTGTTGGCCGAGGGCCCCGTAGAGCGCCTCCAACTCCTGGAGCTCTCCTAACCGCTCGCCGAAAGGGGGATTGGTCACGATCATCCCGGGGCCAGGGGGTGGGGTGAAGGTTTGCGCCTCTCCCAGCTCAAATCGGATCCAGGCAGCCACCCCTGCGGCTTCGGCGTTGGCCTGGGCCTGCGCGAGGACCTCGGGGTTGTGGTCAACCCCCACCATGGGCGCCAATAGGGATCCATCGGCCAGGGTGTCGCGGGCGAGCTGATGGGCCGCCAGCACCTCCTGCTCCCAGAGGGAGGGATCGAAATCGGGCCAGCGTTGCAGGGCGAACGAACGGGCGCGGGCTGGTTGGCCTGGCCTGGTGGGCAGAAGCCCCGGGGCCCGGCCCAGGGCTCCACAGGCGGCCTCGATCAACAGAGTGCCGCTTCCGCAGAAGGGATCCGCCAAGGGATGGTGACCATCCCAGCCTGTGAGGGCGATCAAGCCGGCGGCCAAATTTTCCTTGAGGGGCGCCAGTCCAACGGCGGCCCGCCAGCCGCGGCGATGCAGGCTGTCGCCACTGCCATCGAGGCTGAGCACGGCCTCCCCGCGGCGCTGGAGGTGGAGATGGATCACCAGGTCGGGATCGTGCCGATCCACCGAACTGCGGGCCCCCCATCGCTGCCGTTGTTGATCCACAAGGGCGTTTTTGACTTCCAGGGCTGTGAAGTGGCTGTGGTTGAGGGTCGTCGTGCTGCCGCTCACCTCCACTCTCAGGGTGCGCTCCGGTGGCAACCAGTGCTCCCAGTCGGCGGCCCGTGCCACCCCATGGCTGAGTTGCTCACGGCTGGCACAGGGAAAACGGGCCAACTCCCGCAGGATGCGGAAGGGCAGGCGGGCCTGCAGATGCAGCCTGTAAAAACAAGCCTTGTTGGCGGTGAAGGCCACGGCCCCGCGCCGCAGCTCCACAGATTGCCCCCCGAGCCGCGCCAGTTCCTTGGCGGCTACAGGCTCCAAACCCGGGGGCACAACAGCCAGGGCAGGGAAGGTGTCGAGGGGGACCAAACGAGGGGGAAGCAAGTGGGAAGCATTAAACTGATCTTGATTGATTTCGATTTGCCTGCCTTTTTTTGAAGGCAGAGTGCCCGCCAACTTTTGGATTGCCATGGCCAGCTCCTCACCTCGTGTTGCGACCGTTCTCCAATCGTTCTCATTGGAGGACTGGTTTCGTTTGGCCTCTGAGCGGCGTGGAGCCTCCCCGGGGGGATGGCCCATGGGAGGTGCTGGCGCCCAGTCCCCTTCAGGCTTTCCCGCATCCTTGGGGAGCCCCGTCGCCAGTCTCGGGTCTCCAGCGTCCGCTTACAACTCGGCCGCGTCCGCTCTCCAGGATCAGGCCCTCAACGCGTTTGCCACCTCGTTTCCATGGGCGCTTGGCCAGGGAACTGCGGCAGGCAACAAGGATTCCCTGAATGGCCCACCCAAGGCCGCGCCACTCGCCCAAGCCCCTTCCGCCTCTCCGGAGACGTCTCCCGCCCCTTCGGGCCAGGGAGCTCCAGCCAGCGGCCCCACACCTTTTCCTGCTTCATCCGGCTGGGTTGTGGCCCTTGGCGCACCTGATGGGCTCCCATCCCCCCCCAGTGGAGCCACCCCCCTGAAGCCAGGACCGCAGGCGCAGATTTTGGTGCAGTGGACGGCTGAGGCCACGGAGGTCGACCGAGCACAAGCGGCAACCCAAGTGGGCGGCACGCGCAAGACCCTGATCCACACCGCCACGATGAAGGCGCGGGGAGAGGGGGTGCTGGAGGTGATCCGGTTGCCTGAGAGCGCCAAGCTTGAGGAGGTGCTGGCCGCCTACCAAAAGCTGGGCAAGGTGCGCTACGCGGAGCTCGATCAGCTGGTACAGCCGCAGGTGGTCAGCAACGATCCCAGCTACACCAACGGCTCCCTCTGGGGGATGTACAGCAGTGATTCACCCACAGCGGTGGGGCCTGCGGGCACGAGCAATGTGTTTGGCAGCCAGGCGGAGTTGGCCTGGAACAAGGGTTTCACTGGATCGAATTCTGTTTTTGTTGGCATTATTGATGAGGGATTTGATTACACTCATCCCGATCTTGCGGCGAACGCTTGGTTGAATCCTTTTGATATTGTTGACGGCATTGATAATGATGGAAACGGCTATATTGATGATGTTCGCGGTTGGGACTTTTTCAATAATGATAATAGCGTTTATGATGGCGCTGGTGATGATCACGGCACCCATGTTGCCGGCACCATTGGTGGGGTAGGAGGCAACGGCATAGGCGTGGCTGGGGTGAGTTGGAATGTATCGATGATTTCGGCGAAATTCCTGGGCAGCACCGGTGGTTACACCTCGGGGGCCATCATGGCGCTCGATTACCTCACCGATCTCAAGACCCGCCACGGCATCAACATCGTGGCCAGCAACAACTCCTGGGGGGGTGGGGGTTACTCCCAAGCGCTGCACGATGCCATCATCCGTGCCGCTAAGCAGGATATTTTATTCATCGCTGCAGCCGGTAATTCAACAAGCAATAACGACGCAACGGCCAACTACCCCTCCAATTACAACACCACTGTTGGTACGAGCAACACCACGGCGGCAACATATGACGCTGTGATCGCCGTCGCATCGATCACCAACACCGGAGCGATCTCCAGTTT
>JAYKHK010000032.1:0-4294 GCA_035284785.1 Cyanobacteriota bacterium
AGGGCGAGCACTTCGCCCGCCTTGCCCAGCGAGAGCACCCGCACCCGCTCGCCCACCTTGGGCAGCCAGCCCTGGTGCTCCCTTCGCTCCGGGCTGGGCCGGTGCGTCTCCTCCAGCTTCCGCAGCCGCTGGCCCACCTGCCGGGCCGCTTCTCCCGCCTCGGTGGGCTGGGCTCGGCCTGCCTGGCGCAGGCGGCGGATCAGCCGCCGCACCTCCCCCTGGCCGGCCCGAATCGAGCGCTCCAGCTCCTGGCGGCGTTGCTCCTGCAGTTCGGCGCTCTGCTCTTTCTGTTGCTGCCAGCGGGCCAACAGCTCCTCATGCAGCAGTTCGGTGCGGGCGAGCAGGGCCGCGGCTTCCTCGGCCGCTTCCTGCTGCCGTTGGCGCTGGCCTTCCAGGCCGGCGATCACGGCGTTCACATCCCCCTCCCCCCGTGGGGCGAGCAGGGCCTCGGCCTCTTGCAGCACGGCGGGCTCCAGACCCAGGCGGGCGGCGATGGCCAGAGCGTTGCTGCGGCCGGGGATCCCCCACTGCAGGTGGTAGGTGGGAGAGAGGGTGTCCACATCGAAGGCCACTGAAGCGTTTTCGAAGCGGGGATCGGCGTATTTGAGGGCCTTGAGCTCGCCGAAGTGGGTGGTGGCGATGGTGAGGTGAGCCCGCTCGGCGAGCTGGCGCAGCAGGGCGATGGCCAGGGCGGTGCCCTCCGTGGGGTCGGTGCCGGCGCCCACCTCATCGAGGAGCACCAGGGAGGCGCCAGGCGGCGCCGCTGTGTGGTGCGGCGGTGCCGGCGGCTCCTGCTCCGCCCCTGGCAGGGCCGCGAGGATCCGGGCGATGCGGCGGATGTGGCCGCTGAAGGTGGAAAGGTTTTGCTGGAGCGACTGCTCATCGCCGATGTCGGCCAACACCTGGGCGCACCAGGGCAGCTTCGGCGTGGCGCTGCAGGGCAGGAACAGGCCGGCGCGGGCCATCAGGGCGGCCAGTCCCACCGCTTTGAGCGTCACCGTTTTGCCACCGGTGTTGGGGCCGGTGATGGCCACCACCCGCACCGGTTCGGCCACCCGCACGCTCACCGGCACCACCGGGGCGCCATCCTCCTGGCGCGCTTGCCAGAGGAGCAGCGGGTGGCGCAGGCCCTCAAGGGACCAGGGGGCCAGGGGATTCGAGGAGAGCTCCGGCCGCAGCGCCCCCAGCCAGGCGCCATAGCGGGCCCGAGCCAGCCCTGCCTCCAGCCGCAGCAGCACCGCCTGCAGATGCTCCAGGGCCTCCCGCTCCTCCCCCACCAGGCCGCTCAACTCCCGCAACACCGCCTCCTCCAGCTCCCGCTCCTCCCCTTCCAGCTCTCGGATGCGGTTGCCCAGGGGAATCACGGCTTGGGGTTCGAGAAACACCGTGCTGCCTGAGGCTGAGCTGTCGTGCACCAGCCCGGGCAGCTGGGCGGCCGCCCCGGCCTTCACCGCCAGCACCGGACGGCCGTTGCGCTCAGCGATCACCGTGTCCTGCAGGGAGGGCGCCCAGCGGCGCAGCAGGTCCGCAAGCCGCTCCCGCCGCTCGGCCCGCAGGCCGGCCAGCTGGCGGCGCAGGCCCTGCAGGGCAGGGCTGGCGCGATCTGCCACCCGGCCGCCCTCCTCCAGGCAGAACTGCAGCCGCTGCTCCAACTCCGGCAGGGTGCGCAGGCTGTCGATCAGGGCGGTGGTGATGGGCCGCAGGCTGGGATCGTCGATTTGACGCCGCAGGCGCCGGGCCGCGGCCAGGGTGGTGGCCACCTCCAGCAGGGGCTCCCCGCCAGCGGTGCCCCCCTTGGCGCAGAGGGCCACGGTGGTGGTCAGGTCGGCCACCCCCTGAAAACTGAGGCCCCCCTCGCTGAGGCCGTCCAGGGCGAGGAGCTCGGTGGTTTCCCCCAACAGCTCCTGGCTCGCAGCCGGGGTGGACGCCAGGGGCAGGGCCTGGCAGAAACGCCTGCCGCTGCTGGTGACAGCGAAGCTGGCCACCTGGCTGCAGAGGCGGGGCCACTCCAGAAGGTCGAGGGCTTCAGCCCCAATCCCCATGCTCACGCCGGGCTGGTGGGATAGGTGAGAGGGATGGGCTCCGCACCGACGTTGGAGGGCAGCCCGGGGGCGGGTTCGTAGAGCATCTCCAGCCAGTTGCCCTCCGGATCCTGCATGTAGAAGGAGGCGGTGCCATCCCGATGGTCGTGCACGGGGCCGCAGCTGTGCCCCTCGGCCACCAACTGCTCACGCACCGCGTCCACTTCCGCGCGGCGCTGGAAGTGGAAGGCGAAGTGGGGGCCGGCGGCCTTGTAGTCGGGGCTCAGCAGGGCGATGCCCTCACCCGTTTGGGGCCATTGCAGATAGCACCAGTCGTCTGCCTCCCAGGTGAGGCGCAAGCCCAGTGTTTGGTAGAAGCGCTTGGCCCGCGCCATGTCCTGCACCCGCAGGGCCACATGGCCGAGGCGATGAACGGCGGCCGGCGCCATGGGGAAGACCTTCACTGAAGCCATTCTCCCGCAAAGGGCTGGTGGCCGCGGGCGGGGCTTTCGGCTTCAGCCGCCGCCTGCGCCGGCGCAGGCGGCAGAGTCAGGTGGTGGCAGATCGCTGAGCGTCAAATCCGCCTCGCCCGGTTGTGGAGTGCTGCCCTGGTTTTTCCGGGGCTTTTTTGATGTCGTCAGTCAGAGGGTCACGGGGGGGGCTCGCCCCGATCCCGCCGCTTACGCTTGCCACCATGGGATCAGTTCCCCGCCCTGGCTTGATGGCAGCGCCCGCCGAGCCCAGCCCCATCCGGCTGGATCTCGGCCCCGGGCTGAACGACCCGCGGATCGGGGCCGCTTTGGCCGCTCTGGCCAGCGATCCGGAGGCGCCATCCCTGGTGCTCTTCGGATCCCGTGCCCGAGGGGAGGCCCGCCCCGGATCCGATCTCGACCTGCTGCTGCTCGTCGCTGGCCCCCTCCCTCTGGAGCGGGAACGGGCCCTGCGCGCCCGTGCCCGCGCCCTGCTCCTGCCCCTCCTGCCCGTCGACCTCGACCTGCTGATCAGCGATGTCGTCACCGCCGCCCACTGGGCCGGATCCCGCTGGCATGTGCTCGGCCACATCCACCGCGAGGGGAGGACCCTCCATGCCCCCTGAGGAGGATGCCCGCGCCATCCTGCGGCTGGCCCTGCGCCACGAAAGCTCCCTTGCTGCCAGTCTTGATCCGGCGTTTGCCCAAGAAAACTGGGGCTTTCTCGCCCAGCAGTGCGTGGAAAACCTGCTCAAGGGCTACATCGTGCTGGCCGATGGGCAGCCACCCCTCAGCCACGATCTGGGCCGCCTCCAGCTGCTGGCCGGTGTGTCTCTTCCCGAAGAGCTGCTTCAGCTGGGGGAGTTTGCCGTCAAGGCCCGCTACTCGCCTGAAGACACGCCGCTGCCCGCTTCCCGCGAGCGCATCCTCGCCCAGATCCGCCAGCTGCGGGAGGAGCTGGAGCGTCAGATTCAAGGGGCTTGATCGCCTGGTCGTCGCTTTGGCAGTCGGTCGCGACTGTCCAGGTGTTGGGCGTCAGGCCGGCCAGATCGCCTCCAGATCGATCGAGAGCCCCGGGAACGGCTCGCATGTGGACCGTGAGCACCGGCGAAAAAATCAACGTCAAGGTCACCCCTGGCCCTTTGCCTGTGTGTGGCGCCGCAGCCGCCGATGGCTTCAGCCGCCGCCTGCGCAGGCACTTTCAAAACAACAAGGTTGAAGTCAATAGCTGAGTTGTTTCAGCTTTCGGTTGGTGGCTCCTGGCCTGTCCTGAATCCACCGAGGCTGATTCACCGCTGCCACAGCTTCCATCGTCTTGGCCAGAGGCGGCTGCCTCCTGGATGGAGGCAGTCGGTGGCTGCCCTGCCAGCCAGCGGGTGTCGTTCCTGAGAGCCGTGGCCAGCCGTGGGTTCCAACCGGGCAGGCCCCGCCACTCCGCCAGGCTGTAGACGAGCAGATCACAGGCCAGGGGCAGAGAGCCCGTATCCCAACGGCGCAGGCGCTCCCAGAGGGGAGCGGTGCATTCCCGCAGAATCAGCACCAAATCCAGATCGCTCCCCACGCTGGCGTCGCCGCGGCCATAGGAGCCGAAGACGCCCACGGCTAGCAGATCGTCATGGTTGCACCGCTGACGCTCGGCCCAGAGGGCGGCGGCCCGCAGCACATCAGCGGAGCTCGGCCAGCGCAACACGGACCCAGGCGAGGATGACGCCGGCATGAAGAAGGGCTTGTTCACTCTGCAGTCTGCCGAAATGTTCACCCGGCGTGCCCTCTGGGTAGCTGTCTGGATAGCGGGTTGGGATG
>JAYKHK010000033.1:0-6487 GCA_035284785.1 Cyanobacteriota bacterium
CCATGGCCAAGCGCGTACAAGTCGTTCTCAATGAGGACGTATGGAGCCTGGGCAAGGACGGCGACCTGGTGGAGGTGGCTCCGGGCTATGCCCGCAATTTCCTTGTGCCCACCGGCAAGGCGGTGCCCGTCACGGCGGCGGTGCTGCGCCAGGTGGAGCACCGGCGGGCCAAAGAGGCCGAGCGCCAGGCGGCTCTAAAGGCCGAGGCGGAAACCTTCCGCACTGCGCTCAACACGATCGGCCGCTTCACCGTCAAAAAGCAAACCGGTGGCGACGACGTGTTGTTTGGCACGGTCACCAATGGCGATGTGGCTGAGGCCATTGAAAAGGTCACCAACAAAACCCTGGATCGTCGCGACATCCTGGTGCCCGACATCCACCGTACCGGCTCCTACAAGGTGCAGGTGAAGCTGCATCCAGATGTGGTGGCGGAGATCAATCTGGAAGTGGTGGGCGGCTGACGCTTGCCGGCTGGGGATCACCAGCGACGGCAAACCTCAAATCCTGGTGGATTGATCCGCCACCAGGAGCAATCCGCCGATGATCGCCAGGTTTTTGAAGAGCTGGATTCGCTCCTGGGCGTTGCTCCCATCGCCATGGAAGATCAGCGTGGTGGGGATGAGAAAGAGCAACAGGAGCACCACGCCCAGGCGTGCTTTCCAGCCGCTGATCACCAGCGCTGAACCCACGCTCATCAGGCCCATGGCAGCCACCAACAGCAGCGGTGCCAGCGGCAGGCCTTTGGAGGCAATGGCCCCAGCCACCCGGTCAAAGCCCGTGAGCTTGCCGATCACCGCATGGACGAACACCAGGCACAGCAGCACCCTGGCGATGCGGTTGAGCAGGGAGGGGTGAGCAAGGCTGTCAGGCATGGTGGGGGCTGAGGTTGGGTTTGAGCAGGATGTGCCGATGGCAGGGGCCCAGGTAGTTCGGCAGATGGGCAACCGAGTGATAGCCCAGCCGGCGATACAAGTTCGCCACCGAATCATCCAGAGTTTCGATGATCGCGTCTCGGCAGCCTCGGTGGGCGGCCTCTGCTTCGAGTTCCCGCAGGATGCGGCTGCCAAGTCCCGCGCTTCGATGCTCCTCGGCCACCCACAGATGATGGACAAACAGGCGCTGGCACTCTGTCCGGCCCGAGCCACCAGCGATCAGCGTGTCACCTTCGTACACCAGGCAGGCCAGGGGACTGGCGTCAGGGTCGAAGGCTTGAGAGCGCACGTGTGAGAGCACCGCTTCTGAGATCACCTTCAAATCTTCAGCAGGTGCTTCAGCGTGGAGAGTCCAGAGGAGAGCCATCACATGCGCCGGGCGACGTCACCATTTGACAATACTTAATCCTGAACATGTGTCTGCTCCCATTGTTGGTGCAAGGGCTGTGCTCTCAACACAGTTGCGGCCGTCTGGTCTCTGCAAATAGACAACATCTGTTAGCACTCCTTTTGAATGCGCCGCAGCCAGATGGATTGGCACTGTGGCTGCGGTGGCAGGAACATGGATGGGATCGGCAACAGCAACATTGCCCGCACTCACCTAGATCTGAATCAGGGCTCTCGCATGGATGCTGTGCCCCTTGGGATTCATCACGGTGAATGTCAATCTAAAGAATTGATTGAGCGGATCCCATGAGATGCTTTGAAACAGGAAGATTGCTTGTTGATTCCCGCGCTGGAAGGCAAGGAATCCGAGTGGAATTGCTATGGCAAAACTGGATAGGATCTGCCTGTTGAAGAGTCCAAATAAGGGCGACTTTTTGGGTCGCTCACCTAAGGGAGGAGCTGAATAGGCAGGGGTGATGGATTCCCTGTCAGCCTCTAATACGTCGCCCCCGTGCGCCTCTGGTGCATGGCTGTGGTGCCCTCGCCATCGAGCACGCCGCCGTTCTGGGCTTCGGCGTAGATCAGCCAGTGGTCGCCACAATCCATGCGCTGCTTCACGCTGGCTTCGATCCAGGCCAACGCCTCTTCCAGGATGGGTTGCTGGCCCGGGCTTGGGTGAATGGCCACCCCCTCGAAGCGATCAGCTCCCGGCAGAAAGGCACTCAGGAAATGCTTCATGGCGCCTTTCTCCCGGCCGGCCGCCAATACATTGAGCGCGCAGAGGTCGCCGATGTGGAGCAGGCCCTCCACAGCTCGATCTTTCGCCACGGCCACGGTGAAGCCCGGGGGGCTGAAGCTGGCCTGGCTCACCCAGCTGGCCACCATGGCCCCTGAAAGGGCGGCCTCCCCCTCCCCCTTGTGGGCCGTGAGCACGCAGAGGGAGCCCACCACCCGGCCGAGGGCCTGAATCGCTGGCTGGCTGCGGCTCTCCTGCAGGCCGCCGCCGGGGCTGCGCAGCTGCCGCTTGCGTTGCTCGGTTTGCAGGCGCCGCCCCAGGGCTGTGCCGGTTTCCTCCAGCGATTGCAGGGTGGGTGGATCGGGGCTGAACCGCACCCGGATCGGCTCAAAGGCGAAGGGGAAGCCGCCATCGCGCAGCTTGCTTTCCAACAGATCAATCGCCTCGCCGCTCCAGCCGAAGCTGCCAAACACCCCCACCGCCTTGCTGCGGTCGCCTTCGGCGAGCACGGTGCCGAGGGCTGAAACGATTGGCGTGGGGGCGTGGCCCCCGAGGGTGGGGGAGCCGATCAGCAGGGCGTCGCAGCTGCGGATCGCCGCCAGCAGCTGCTCGCTCTCGCTGAACTCGCAATTGATGCTCTCCACCCGCACACCCGTGCGCGACACCCCTCGGGCCAGGGCATCGGCGATCGCGGCGGTGTTGCCATAGGCGCTGGCATAGAGCAGCGCCACTGAGAGCCGCGCCTGGCTCTGGCCTTCTCCCCAGCGCCGGTAGTCCGACAGCAAACTGCGCCAGCTGGTGGCGATCGCTGGCCCGTGGAAGGGGGCGATCACCCGAATGGGCAGCTCGTCGATCCGATCGAGCACGCTTTCAACCTGCCGGGCCATGGGCGCCATCAGGCAGTCGTAAAACCAGCGGCGATCCTCTTCCGTGCTGCTCCGGTTCGCTTCGGCGAACGCTTCCACGCAAATGTGGGCGGAGAAAAATTTGCTGCTCATCAGCAGCCCCGTGCTCTCCTCGAAGGCCATCAGCGCTCCAGGCCAGCGGGGGGTGGGAGCGGGAATCAGCTGCAGCTTGAAATGGCTCGCCAGGGGCCTAGACACCTCTTGCCGCACCACATCGATTGACGGCAGCGGCGGTGGTGCAGGCGGCTCCGGGGCACCCGCGGCCGCGGGCCGCTGTTGCTCCCAGAGCTCGCGCAGCAATTTGGCGCCCGCATTGGAGGCCACCAGCACCAGATTCGGCCAGCGCTGCACCATCGCCCGCAGCAGCTCCACCCGATTCGGGTTCACCACGCCCACCACCACTTTCAGAGGGGCATCGGAAGCGACCCGCTCCGCCAGGGCGGCAAAAAACGGCTCGGCGTAGGTGGTGCCCGGCGGATGGATCAGCACCGGTGGCACCGGGTGGCCATCGGCGGCGGAGCCCGCCTCAAACAGGAAGCTGTTGGCGGTGGTGCCCCGCTCCAGGGCGTATTCCACCTCAAATCGCAGCCGCCGCGGGCTCAGGCCCCGCAGGCAGACGAGGCCGGGCTCGATCGGGAGAATGATCACCCGCCGATCACTGCCCGCTGGGCTTGGAGCGGGGGCATCGGAAACCGGGCTGGAAGGGGTGGCCGCCATCAGGGGAGAGCGCCGATGGGCGGGGTGAAACGTGGCAGAAAGCTTACTGAGCCCGATCGCAACCTGGCTGCTGGAGCCTGGCGGATCAGTGCCCGGTAAGTGGGCTCCAGTCTCAGCACCGCGGCGGAGGTGAGATGGTCGCGGTCGCGCAGCAGGCTGGAGGACACCTGCCCGTTGGTGCAGCCTCCGGCGCAGAGGATCGGCAGGGGGTCGAGCCAGAGGATCTGGGGTGAGAGACCGGCGGCAATGGTCCGATTCAGATCGCGGGCGTTGGCCAGCTCCCGCTGCACCTGTCGCTCGCACGGTGCCGTGGGCTGCCCGTTGAACCACTCGCGATCGCAGATCTCCTTGAGGGGGTTGCGCGGGCCGGATCCGATCAGCAGGGTGCGCACCCCGTGCACGGCAAGGGCGCGCAGGCCGTCGATGTGGGGCTGGTAGCCCTCAGATCGAGCAATCAATAATGATTGCCTACTTTGCGGTGATGCACGGCGGTGCTGGCGGAGGCGTCAGCCACGTTGCCTTCCTCCACCACGGCATAGATGATCCAGTGGTCGGGGCCCTCCATGCGCTGGGCCACGCGGCAGCCTAGATAGGCCAGAGCGTCGCCCAGCACCGGGCCGCCAGCGGCCACCCCATCGAGGGTGGCCACCCCGGCGAAACGGTCGGCCCCGGGCGGGAAGCGCTTCAGGAAGTGGCGCAACAGCTGCTGGTGGTTGTCCTCCCGCAGGATGTTGAGCACGAAGCGATCTTCCACCTGAAGCAGCGCCTCGATCGCCCGATCCTTGGCCACCGCCACCGTGAGGCCCGGGGGCTCGAAGCTGGCCTGGCTCACCCAGCTGGCCACCATCGCGCCGCTGCGGGCGGCCTCCCCGTCCCCTTGGCGAGCTGTCACCACGTAGAGCCCGCCGGAGAGTCGCCCCAGGGCCTTGTCGAGATCGCCGTCGAGGGATTTCATCGCGGCGATGGTGCGGGCTTTGGTGAGCAGTTGGCCCAGGTCGGTGCCAGCCTCTTCGCAGCGCTGGTAGTCGAGCGGTTCGGGCACATGGCGGATGCGCAGGGGTGCAAAAGCCTCCTGCTGGCCCAAACTGCGCAGCCGCGAAGCCACGCTGTCGATGGGCTCATCATTGCCGCCGAAGGCGTCGTAGAGGCCCACCCACTGCTTGGGCTGGAGGGCGGCCAGCAGTGTGCCGATCGACGCTTGCAGATCGGAATCGGCCTGGGCGGGCCATGTGGGCACCACCACCGCGGCCGCCTCGCCGATCAGGGCCGAGAGTTCCTGGGCGTCGGTGGCGCGCAGATCCACCAGCTGCACGGCGCTGCCCGCCTTGCTGATGCCTCGGGCAATGGCCTGGCTGAGGCGATCGCAAAAGCCGTGTTGGCTGATGTAGCCCACGGCCACGTAGGCCCCCTCGGCGCTGCGCTGGCTGCTCCATTGCCTGTAATCCCCGATCCAGAGGGGCAAGTGGTGCTTGAGCAGGGGGCCGTGGCCCACGGCGATGGTGGTGATCGCCGGCAGGCTCTCCATTCGCTTGAGGGCTTGCAACACGCTGCGGGCATTGGGTCCCATCAAGCAGTCGTAGTAGAAGCGGAAATCGGGCGCGATCGCACCGGGATCCGCGTCGTAGAGCGCCTCAGAGCAGTAATGCAGCCCGAACGCATCACAGGTGTAGAGAATGCCCGTGCCGTGGTCGTAGGAAAAAATAGTGTCGGGCCAGTGCAGATTCGGTGCGCTGAGAAACTCAAAACGATGGGCGACTCCGCTGCTCGCGTTCACGCCGAGGTCCAGGCTGTCGCCGCTCTTCACCGCCCGGCTGCGGAAGGGGCGGTGCAATTGGTTCTCCAGAAATTGAATCGCCACTTTGGACGCCACGATTTCCAGATCGGGATTGAGCTCCAGCAGATGGCCGATCAGGCCGGAATGGTCGGGTTCAGTGTGGGAAACAATCAACACATCGATCTCCTTTGGATCGATCTGGCTTTGCAACAGCGGCAGCCAGGTGTCGGCAAATTTCAGATGGCTGCTGTCGATCAGGGCCGTTCGTTCGCCGCGCACCAGAAAGGCGTTGTAGGTGGTGCCGTTACGCAGGCCGAATTCGATGTCAAAGCGGCTGCGGTCCCAATCCAAGGAGCGGATCGTGGTCGTATCGGGTCCGATGGGTTCGGCTTGGAGGCTCAGGCGGGGTTTGGAGGACTGGGCCTGGGGGGGCAGAGTGGTGGTCATGGCTGCTCCATCCGCTGGTCGCTGGGACTGTAGGCAGCGGGCTTTGTGAATGTTGGTTGCGGGATGGTTAAGGACGGTATGCATCCCTTGCTTGACGGATCGCGCAAGCCCCATCCTGAGAAAAGACTCAAATGAGACACCTCCAGGGGGCTAGGTCTGTGGTCTTGATGCCGTCCGCCGCTCAGTCCAATCAGGGGCGGCAAGCCGATTCGTTCATTCACGAGCTGCATCGTGCTCAGGGAATGGGGGGCTCCCCTTCTCGCCCCCGCGACCCGCAGGAGGCTCGGCCCTTCTCTCCGCCCTGCCGCCTGCGGCTGGAGGATGAAGGCAGCTCAGAGGCCTCCTGTGAAATCCTCGAGCTCTCCAGCGAAGGGGTGAACATCGTCATCAGCGGTGGTGCGGGGGTTCGCCAAGGGCAGCATGGTCGCTTGTTGATCGGCCCACCCGAGGGCGACCATTACGAGTTGCCGGTGGATGTGAGCTGGGTGAAACCCGCCGCTTCCATCGCCGTGTTGGGTCTCAGTCTGCGCACTCCGCCCCACTGGCGCTTTGCTCGATCCTGAGCGCCCTCAGGCCAGCGTCTGTATCA
>JAYKHK010000034.1:0-10072 GCA_035284785.1 Cyanobacteriota bacterium
GATGCGCGCCGCAGGCCCCTGGGAGGGCTCCCAAGCGCAGCCACCGCCGTCGGCTGCCCCCTCCACCACCAGGCCCGTCACCATCGCCTCGCGCAGGGCCAGGTTGGGGGTGTGCTGCAGCAACTGCAGCATCTGGCGGGCATACAGCCGTTTGTCGGTTTGGGCGCGCAGGGCCCACACCGCCGGGCCCCGGCTGGCGTTGAGCACCCGTTTTTGCAGGGCGGTGGCATCGGCCAGCCGGCCGATCACCCCCCCGAGCGCATCCACCTCATGCACCAGCTGGCTCTTGGCCGGACCACCCACCGCAGGGTTGCAGGGCTGCCAGGCGATGCGATCGAGGTTGAGGGTGAAGAGGGCGGTTTGGATGCCCAGCCGGGCAGCGGCAAGGGCTGCCTCACAGCCGGCGTGGCCGCCGCCCACCACGATCAGCTCAAAGCTTTCGGTGGGTGCCGCTGCTGTTGGGTCGAACACGGGAGCCATGGCTTGAGGCTAGGGGAGGTGTGCAGCTCAAAGGGGCAGCTTTGGCGTTGGGCTGGAGCGCTGCGGGCTGGCCTCCTGCGGCCCAAGCGGCGCGGGGGCGGTCCGCCGCAGGCTGCTGGCGTAGCTGGGATCTTCCGTCGCCAGGATCCTGTCCCAAAACGTGAAGTAGAGCCCGAAGTGCCGATCGCTGTGGCGGTGGTGCAGCGAGTGGTGGGCCGGGCCGATCAGCCAGCGGCCGAACCAATGGTGGGGAAAGCACTCCGGCAGGTGGCTCAGCCCCAGATGGGTCACGATGGCCCAGATGGTCATCGTTGTGAGCACAGCCAGCAGGGTGATCAGGTGCAGCGGCACAACCACCACGAGAACCACCAGAAATAACGCCTGAAGGATGGCTTCGGGCAGATCAAAGGCGAAGGAGGTCCATGGGGTGGGCTGGCCGGAGCGGTGATGGCCCATGTGCATCCAGGGGTAGAGCGTCGGGTGGTGACAAAGGCGATGGGTGGCGTAAAAGAAGCTGTCTTGCAGGATCAACACGAGCAGGTAGCTGACCGCGAGGTACCAGAGGCCGAATTGCTCGGGCTGGC
This sequence comes from Cyanobacteriota bacterium, assembly GCA_035284785.1. Taxonomy (GTDB): domain Bacteria; phylum Cyanobacteriota; class Cyanobacteriia; order PCC-6307; family Cyanobiaceae; genus Cyanobium. Next base: position 1,065 of record JAYKHK010000034.1, read on the forward strand.
TGTAGAGGCGCGTCCACCCCAGGTGCTCAAGCTTGAGCAGAGCTGCGGTGGCCATTGCGAAAACCGCGGCGGAATGGACGGAGAGCTGGATGTCCTGGCGGATCGCCCGTGCCGATGGCTTCCGGGATGCCCTCTTGGGGAGGGAGGCCGCCAGGCTGGAAGGGCGGCGGGCGTAGAGCCACCAATGGGCAAGGCCAGCCGCCAGAAAATAGCGGGCCAGGATGATGACAAAGAAGGCGAGCCCCCAGAAGCCGTAGGAATGCTGCTGCAAGGTGACGCGCGGGGATCGAGGGGGGCTGGTTTCAGTATCCCCTGCTTTGCAATGCGGTGTGGAAGGCGTTCTCCGGCACCGCTCAGGCCAGCCCGCGGCAGATCAGCCTGGCCCTGGCCATCGATCAGTGCCGGGGGGATGATGCATCTTCACCAGCTCCCCAGGTGCCCCGGGCGCCTGCCGCAGCCTGGTTCACCCCGCCCCGGCGGCCCTTGGAGAATCCCGATGGTGAGTGTGCCCCTGAACGGAGCCCCTGCCCCACCCTCAGGGGAGGGGGGCGGGCGTCGGAGAGTCTCCGCTCGGGAGGGAGGCGCAGAGCGCGGCGGCGATTTTGAGCCCCTGCCTGAGTCGGTGCCGCCCCAAAATCTGGAGGCGGAAGAGGCCGTGCTTGGCGGGATTCTCCTGGATCCCGACGCCATCGGCCGTGTGGCTGATGTGTTGCAACCAGAGGCGTTTTACTTGGGCGCCCATCGGGAGATCTACCGCACCGCCCTGATGCTTCACAGCCAGGGCAAGCCCACCGATCTCACCGCCATGGCGGCCTGGCTGGCGGATACGGGCCAGCTGGAGAAGGTGGGGGGCTCGGCGCGGTTGATGGAGCTGGTGGATCGCACGCTCTCCACCGCATCGATCGATCAGGTGGCGCGGTTGGTGATGGATAAGTATCTGCGCCGACGCCTGATCCGCTCGGGCAACGAGGTGATCCAGCTGGGGTTTGATCAGAGCAAGCCGATGGAGCAGGTGCTCGATGAGGCGGAGCAGAAGATCTTCGCCATCAGCCAGGAGAAACCCAGCCAGGGACTCACCCCCACCGCCGAAATCCTCACCCGCACCTTCGAGGAGATTGAAACCCGCTCCCTGGGCACCGCCCTGGCGGGCCTGCCGGTGAACTTCTACGACCTGGATGCCATGACCCAGGGGTTGCAGCGCAGCGACCTGCTGATCGTGGCGGGCCGGCCGGCCATGGGCAAAACCTCGATCGTGCTCAATATCGCCCGCAATGTGGCCCAACTGCACAAATTGCCGGTGTGCATCTTCAGCCTGGAGATGAGCAAGGAGCAGCTCACTTATCGACTGCTTTCGATGGAGGTGGGCATTGAGAGCGGCCGGCTGCGCACGGGCCGGCTGCACCAGGAGGAGTGGCCTCTACTGGGGAATGGCATCAGCGAGCTGAGCAAGCTGCCGCTCTACATCGACGACAAGCCCAACGCAGGAGTGCTCGAAATGCGCTCCCTTTGCCGCCGTCTGATGGCCGAAACCGGCAAGGAGTTGGGCCTGGTGGTGATCGACTACCTGCAGCTGATGGAGGGTGGTGGCTCCGACAACCGCGTGCAGGAACTCTCCCGCATCACCCGCAGCCTCAAGGGCATGGCCCGGGAATTGAATGTGCCCGTCATGGCGCTCTCCCAGCTTAGCCGCGGCGTGGAATCCCGCACCAACAAACGGCCAATGTTGAGCGATTTGAGGGAATCAGGTTCGATCGAGCAGGATGCCGATCTCGTGATGATGATTTATCGAGACGAGTATTACAACCCGGAAACGCCCGACCGGGGCATCACTGAGGTGATCATCACCAAGCATCGCAACGGTCCGGTGGGCACTTGCAAGCTGCTGTTCGAACCCCAATTCACCCGCTTTCGCAATCTGGCCGCCCCTTGATGGGGCAGCTCAAAAGAAATTGAAAAAATCAGGCCGCGTGGGGAGGCATGGGCGGAAGCCCCCCTCCAGCGGCTTGAAGTGGCAACACCAGCGTGGCCCAATGATCAGGGCGGACGGGACGGGTGCGACGGGCCCGTCGCACCCCGAAGGGAACACGCACCACGTTGGTTCCTTCCACCTGGTGGCTCGCCCCGGAGGGAATCAAACCGTTGCCGTCCATGGAGACCTAAGGGAGAAAGGTCGTCCTCTGATCACAGGGAAAACCTTGCGATCTGAAAACATGTGCGGCAATGATGGACCATTGAGGCACTGCTGGGAAGTCGCCCATCTAACCTAGGCGGCCACTTTTTCAACTGCCAGCTCGGCGACGCTGGGGCAGGTGCACACCAGATTGCGGTCGCCATAGGCGTTGTCGATCCTGGCCACCGCCGGCCAAAGCTTGTTGCTGGCCTGATGGGGCCCTGCGGGGAAGGCGGCGATCTGGCGGCTGTAGGGCCGATCCCAATGGTCTGCGGTGAGGGTGAGCAGGGTGTGGGGGGCTTGCTTGAGGGGATTGTTGTGGGGATCGGCCAGGCCGGCTTCGATGGCCGCCGCTTCGCCGCGGATCGCCACCATGGCCTCACAGAAGCGATTGATCTCCTCCAAACTTTCGCTCTCTGTGGGTTCCACCATCACGGTGCCCGCCACCGGCCAGCTCACCGTTGGGGCGTGGAAGCCATAGTCCATCAAGCGTTTTGCCAGATCATCCACCTCCAAACCGGCGGTGCGCTTGAGGGGGCGCAGATCGAGGATGCATTCATGGGCCACCCTGCCGTTGGCGCCCCGATACAGCACCGGGAAATGGGCGTCCAGCCGTTCGGCGATCACATTGGCCGCCAAGAGCGCCACCAGTGAGGCCTGGCGCAGCCCATCGCCTCCCATCATGCGGATGTACATCCAGCTGATCGGCAGGATTCCAGCGCTGCCCCAGGGAGCCGCCGACACCGGGCCAATGGCCGTGCCAGCGGCGTTGCGGCCGCCCCCACCCACCGCCGCCAGGGGATGGCCGGGCAGGAAGGGCACCAAATGGGCCGCCACCCCGATCGGACCCACGCCGGGCCCACCGCCGCCATGGGGAATGCAGAAGGTTTTGTGCAGGTTGAGGTGGCACACATCCGCTCCGTAGAGCCCGGGTTTGCAGAGCCCCACCTGGGCGTTGAGATTGGCGCCATCGAGATACACCTGGCCTCCCTGGGCATGCACCAAGGCGCAGATCCTCTCGATTTCCGTTTCAAAAACCCCGTGCGTGGAGGGATAGGTGACCATCAGGGCAGCCAGCTGGTGGGCGTGGGCCGCGGCCTTGCTCTCCAGATCCCCCAGATCGATGTTGCCTGCTTCATCGCAGGCCACGGCCACCACCTCCATGCCCGCCATCACGGCGCTGGCTGGATTGGTGCCATGGGCGCTGGTGGGGATCAGGCAGATGTTGCGATGGCCCTGCCCTCGACTGCGATGCCAAGCCCGAATCACCATCAACCCGGCGTATTCCCCCTGGGAGCCGGCGTTGGGCTGAAGCGACACGCCTGCAAAGCCGGTGATCGCCCCAAGCCAGCGCTCCAGATCGTCCACCAACCTCTGGTACCCCTGGCACTGGCGGGTTGGGGCGAAGGGATGGAGCTGGCTGAAGCCAGCCCAGCTCACAGGCTGCAGCTCGGCTGCGGCATTCAGCTTCATCGTGCAGCTCCCGAGAGGGATCATGCCGTGCACCAAGGAGAAGTCTTTGCTCACCAGCCGCTGGATGTAGCGCAAGAGCTCGGTTTCGCTGCGATGCTGGTGAAAGACGCTCTGGCTGAGCCAGGGGCGACGGCGCAGGGGCAGCCCCGGCAGCAAGCGATCAGGGCTGGCGCAGGGCTCGAGCTCGGCGAGCTTCCGATGCAGGCTGGCGATGGCGGCTGCCGCCTGGTGGGGATCGGCGGCCAGGGCACCGATCAGTCGCTCCAGCTCTTGGGGAGTGCTCAATTCATCGAGGCTGATGGCCAAGGCCTCCTCGCAGCCGCGGCCGTCCACCCCCCAGCGCAGGTTGAAGCCCGCCGCTTCGGCGCGATCCACCAGGGTTTGGGCCTGGGGGGTGCGCACCACAACGGTGTCGAAGGCCGGGCCTGGATCCACCTGGAGGGAAAGGGTTTCCAGGGCGGCGCCGAGGGAGAGGCGGAGCTGGAGGATCCGGCTCGCCATGGCCTCCAGACCATCGGGGCCGTGGTGCACGGCATAGAAACTTGCCATCACGGCCAGAAGCACCTGCGCCGTGCAGATGTTGCTGGTGGCCTTGTCGCGGCGGATGTGTTGTTCGCGGGTTTGCAAGGCCAGGCGCAGGGCCGGATTGCCCTCGGCATCGCGGGATTGCCCCACCAGCCGGCCGGGGATGTGGCGCTTGTAGGCGTCCAGGGTGGCGAAGAAGGCCGCGTGGGGCCCGCCGCATCCCATCGGTACCCCGTAGCGCTGCAGGCTTCCCACGGCAATGTCGGCCCCCAGTTCGCCCACCGGCGCCAGGAGCACCTGGGCGAGGGGGTCCACCGCAACGGTGCTGATCACCCCCGCGGCCCGGGCGGCGGCCAGAAGCCTTGAGGGATCCCAGAGACGCCCCTCCACCCCGGGGAGCTGGATCAGCAGGCCGAACACGTCATCGCCGAGGGCAGGGGCGCTCTGGCTGGCCAAGGCTTCCGCATCGATGCTCTCCAGCTGGATGCCAAGGGGTTCGGCGCGGGTGTGCAGCACCGCCAGGGTTTGGGGGAACACTTGTTGATCCACCAGGAAGCGGCGCGCCTGAGGGCGGCGGCTGACGTTGAGGGCCATGGCCATGGCCTCGGCCGCCGCGGTGCCCTCATCCAGCAGGGAGGCATTGGCGATGGGCAAGCCGGTGAGTTCGCTCACCAGGGTTTGGAAATTGAGCAGGGCTTCCAGCCGGCCCTGGGCGATCTCGGCTTGATAGGGGGTGTAAGCGGTGTACCAGCAGGGGTTTTCGAGCACATGGCGCTGGATCAGGGCCGGGGTGGCGGTGCCGTAGTAACCCAGGCCAATGAGGTGGCGATGGCTGCTGTTTGATGCGGCGATCGTCGCCAGCTCCGCCAGGGCTTCGGCCTCGCTCGCCGCCTGGGGGAGCCCCTCGGCAGCCGCCTCAGGACTGAGGAGGATGGCTGGCGGCACCACCTCCCGGGCGAGGGCCTCAAGGGAGGAGAGGCCCAGTTCAGCCAGCATTGACAGCCTTGCCTCGGCACCGGGACCGAGATGCCGAAGCAGGAATGGGGCGACCACTAGCAACCAAAAAAAGTGGCTGCGACTCTAGGGACCTCAAGCCGGCGCCTGATCCTCTTGATGCCGGCCCCTCAGGCGCCCTCCACTTTTTGGCGGTAGGTTTCAGCGTCCATCAACTGTTCCAGCTCTGCGTGGTCGCTTGCCTGCAGCAAGAGCAGCCAACCCTCGCCATAGGGATCGTTTTGCAGGGTTTCTGGATTGGCGAGCACCGCTTCGTTGCGCGCCTCGACCACGCCGCTGAGGGGCGCCACCAGATCTTCCACCGCCTTCACCGACTCCACTGATCCGAAGACCTTTCCCTGGGAGACGGAGGAGCCCACCGCTGGCAGCTCCACAAACACGATGTCGCCCAATTGATCCACCGCGAAGGCGCTGATGCCCACGCGAACATGCCCGTCATCGGTGCGGGCGTATTCGTGGCTGTCGGCATAGCGGCAGTCGTCGGGAAAGCTGAGCGCCATGGAAAAGAGGCTGAAGCGCCCCCAGTTTGTCAGGGGGTGACCTGGAGCAGGGCGGCCAGGGCTCGCTCCAGGGCAATGGCCACATGGGCGTGGTGGGTGCCCCCCTGCACGTAGAGCACCCAGGGGGCCCGCAGGGGCCCATCAGCGGAGAACTCACTGGTGCTGCCATCAATGAAGCTGCCGCCCGCCATCACCAGCTCGCTGGCATAGCCGGGCATGGGGGCGGGCACCGGGTCGAGGTAGCTGCCCACGGGCGAAGCGGCCTGGAAGGCCCGACACACCTGCTGCAGCGCCGCCGGCTGACCCAGCTGCACCGCCTGGATCACATCGCTGCGCTCCGCACCGGGGCGGGGCTGCACGGGGTAGCCCAGGCTTTGGAACACCTGCGCCACCAACTCCGCGCCGATCAGGGCTTCGGCCACCATCTGGGGAGCGAGAAACAGCCCTTGAAAGAGAAGGCGATAAAGATCAAAGCCGGTGCCGCCCTCGCTGCCGATGCCCGGAGCGGTGAGGCGGCAGCAGGCCCGCTCCACCAGCTCGCGCCGGCCGGCCACATAGCCGCCGGTGGGGGCGATGGTGCCGCCGGGATTTTTGATCAGCGAACCCGCCACCAGATCGGCCCCCACCCCAGGCGGTTCGTCGTCTTGCACGAATTCGCCATAGCAGTTGTCCACAAAGCAGAGGCAGTCGCTCTGCAGGGCCTTCACCCGCTCACAGAGCCGGCCGATGGCGGCCACCGGCAGGGAGGGGCGCCAGCTGTAACCGCAGCTGCGCTGGATCAACACCATCCGGGTGGCTGGGGCGAGGGCCTCGGCCAACCGATCCTCGTCCACCTCGCCGCTGGCGGTGAGGGGGAGCACGTCGTAGTGGATGCCGAAGTCGGCGAGGGAGCCCATGCCGGCGCCCCGCACGCCGATCACCTCCTCAAGGGTGTCGTAGGGCGCGCCGGTGAGGGCCAACAGCCGATCGCCGGGGCGCAGCACGCCGAAGAGGGCCGCGGCGATGGCGTGGGTGCCGCTCACGAATTGCAGGCGCACCGCGGCGGCCTCGGCCTGCATCACCCGGGCGAAGACCCGGTCGAGGGTGTCGCGGCCCAGGTCGCCATGCCCGTAGCCACTCACCGAGGCGAAGTGATGGCAACCCACCCGCTCGGCGGCGAAGGCGGCGAGCACCCGCTCCAGGCGGGGGCGCACCGCTTGCGTGTGGCGCTGGGCCAGGGGGCGGATGGCCTCCAGGGCGGCGGCCACGCGGTCGGCGGCCTCGGACTTGCCGGGGGAGGAGACAACCATGGGAAGCTCGCCATGCCGCTCCTCCCATCGTGCCTGCTGCCCGGGATCAGCCCGCCAGCTCTCGGCGGATGGCCGAGGCCAGTTCGCTGACGCTGCCCACAGGGGCGGCTTGGGAGGGACTGCTCAAACTCTGGGCCTTCTGGCGGAGCAGGGCGAGAAAGCGCTCCGGGCCGAGCTCCTCTTCGCCGGCCACCCCGAGCAGGGCCAGGGTGCGGCGCAGCTCGGGCAATTCTGCAAGGAGCTCGGCGGCGCTGAAATCGCGCTGGCCGGCCATCACTTCCGCGAAGCGCTCGCGGCGGGAGCGTTTGGCCACGGGATAGGCGGCCATCAGATGGTCGCGGCATTGGCGCCAAGGCCTGCCGGCGGTGAGGAGCTGGGCGAGGGCCTCGCAGAGGCTCGGGGCCTCCTCCTCGCGGATGGAGAGATCGAAGGAGGCCGGCGCGTTTCGGGCCCCCACGAACACCTCCAGCAGGTCTCCAGGACCGAGCACCTTGCCATCCCCATCCACCACGGGCAGGGCCGAAGCGGCGAGCGCTTCCACCAGTTCAGGGTGCGCCTGCAGAAGTCTGGTGGCCTGATCGGAATCCAGATGGCCTGTGGGCGCCTGATCCGCCAGCCAGCGGTTGATGTTGCCGAGGGCCAGAAACACCTCGGGGCCAGGGGAGGCGAGCTTGCCGTTGCGCAGCATGGAGAGCTGCGAATTGTGCACGCGCCCCAGGTCGAGCGCCTCAGCGAGCGCCGGCAGCACCCGATGGGACCAGCCATTGCGGGCATGCCAAACGCGGATCAGGTGCGCGAAGGCCACACGGCCAGATATGAGGTCGTCTCGAAAACCCAAGTGATCAGGATTCGTATTGTTATGATCTTACGCGAATGATCAGGAGTCGGTCCCGAATGACCGCCACGTTTCTCCCCGCCCCGCCCTCCGCTGCGGCCCAGCACACCCGAAGGGTGGCGGCCATCAGCGGCGGCCCACGGGCCGAGGCTCGCTCCCGGGCCCTGCAGCAAGCCCGCCGGGGTGAGCCCCAGATTCCCGCCACCAAAGGGCGCCGCTGGGGCACCCTGGCGTTCATGGTGGTGGTGCATGCGATGGCCTTGGTGGCCCTGCTGCCTCGCTTCTGGAGCTGGCAGGCTGCAGCCACACTGGCGATTCTTTATTGGGTGACGGCCTGTCTCGGTGTGACGATCGGCTACCACCGCCTGCTGAGCCATCGCTCCTTCCAGGTGCCCCAATGGTTGGAGCGGTTTTTTGCCACCTGCGGGGCCTTGAGCTGCCAGCACGGCCCGATCGACTGGGTGGGGCTGCACCGCCATCACCACAAGTTTTCTGATACGGATGCCGATCACCACGACAGCAACAAGGGCTTCTGGTGGAGCCACATGTTCTGGATGTTCAAGGAGATCCCTGCCTTTGCGGCCGTGCCCAGGCTCACCGGTGATCTGGCCAGGGATCCTTACTACCGCTGGCTGAACAACTGGTTCGTGCCGCTGCAGGTGGGGCTCGGGCTTTTCCTCTATTGGCTCGGCACGGTGAGTGGAGCGGGCGGCTGGTCGCTGGTGCTCTGGGGCATCCCCCTGCGCCTGGTGGTGGTGTATCACTGCACCTGGCTGGTGAATTCCGCCACCCACGCCTGGGGCACGGTGAGCCACGACAGTGGTGATCGCTCCCGCAACAACCCATGGGTGGCAGCGCTCACCTTCGGCGAGGGTTGGCACAACAACCACCACGCCTTCCCCCATTCGGCGCGGCATGGCTTCGGTCGTCAGATCGATCTCACCTGGCTGCACATCGCCTTGCTGAGCAAGCTGGGGCTCGCCACTCGCGTGAGGCTGCCCCGCACAGCCGCGGGGGGCTGAACCCCCTGCCGTAGTGTGGGAGGTTCCTGTTCATTCCGTCTCGAGGGTCGCCGCCATGGCCAAGCGCGTACAAGTCGTTCTCAATGAGGACGTATGGAGCCTGGGCAAGGACGGCGACCTGGTGGAGGTGGCTCCGGGCTATGCCCGCAATTTCCTTGTGCCCACCGGCAAGGCGGTGCC
>JAYKHK010000035.1:0-10333 GCA_035284785.1 Cyanobacteriota bacterium
GGGGCGGATCGGCATCCCACGGTCGGCGACAACTCCGGCAACCGCGCCCCCCATGCGGGGGCTTTGCAGCGAGATTGGTCAGCGCGAAATGGGTCGACTGGTCCTATGCACCGATAGGGTGCTCGCCCTGCTGCGATGACAGGTGGTGATGCAGAGTCTCTTGCTGGATCTGGTCACGATTTTTGCCTTATCGGTGGCAGCTGCGGTGGTGTGCCATCGCCTGCGGCTACCGTCTGCGATCGGCCTGCTGCTGGCCGGGGTGATCGCTGGCCCCCATGCCCTGCGCCTGGTGCGCAATGCCCACGAGATCGAGCTGCTGGCCGAGATCGGCGTGGTGCTGTTGTTGTTTGTGATCGGGTTGGAGATCTCTATCGCCGATCTGGAGCGCCTCAAGCGTTTCTTCGCGATCGGCGGCAGCGCCCAGTTCTTCGGCACTGCAGCGGTGGTCACCCTGCTGCTGCCCCTCAGCGGTCTGTTGCCTCAGCAGAGCCTTTACCTGGGCTTTGTGGTGGCCCTCTCCAGCACGGCCATCGTGTTGCGGGTCCTGCAGGAGCGCGGCGAATTGGAAACACCCCATGGGCGCTCGATTCTCTCGATCCTGATTTATCAGGACATCGGTGTGGTGCCCGTAATGCTCACCGCCCCTCTGCTGGCGGGCATGGCGGGGATGGGCCCGGGCGCTGGCGGCAGTGGTCTGGCCGATCTGGGCGTCCTGCTGCTCAAGGTGCTCCTGGTGGCGGCTTTTGGCTACAGCGCCTATCGGTGGATCGTGCCCTGGGTGCTGGAGTGCATCACCCGCACCCGTAGTTCCGAGGCCTTCCTGCTGGGAGTGTTCATGTTGTGCGTGGGCATCGCGGTGCTCACCCAGTCCCTCGGCCTGTCCCTGGCGCTGGGGGCCTTCCTGGCGGGCTTCATCCTCTCGGAATCCGACTATTCCCATCAGGCGGTGGCGGTGATGTTGCCGTTCCGCGATGTGCTGATGAGCCTGTTCTTCATTTCGATCGGCATGCTGCTCGATCTGAAGGTGCTGGCCGGCAATCTCGGCCCAATGCTGCTCCTCACCGCCGCGGTGCTGCTGATCAAGCCGCTGATCGCCGCCGCCGCCTCTCTGGCGGTGGGACTGCCCCTGCGCCAGGCCGTGCTCTCCGGGATGGCCTTGGCCCAGGTGGGTGAATTTTCGTTGGTGGCGACCAAAGCTGGCGTCAGCTCTGGCCTTCTCTCACAGGAGGTGTTTCAGAGCGTGTTGGTGGTGGCGGTGCTGAGCATGCTTGCCACACCGCTGCTGATTCAGATCGCCCCGAAAGTCGCGGTGCAGCTGGCCGCGACTCCGCTGGGCCGATGGAGCGATCGCCGCCACCAGCAGGTGACCATCGGCGAGGCCCCGCAGGAGGCCCCAAGCGTGCTGATCGTGGGCTTCGGCGTGACGGGGCGCAACCTGGCAGCCAGCTGCCGCCGCTGTGATGTGCCCTATGCGGTAGTCGAGCTCAACGCCGCCCTCGTGCGGAAAGCCCGCAGCGAAGGCGTCCCCATCCAATACGGTGATGCCAGCCAGCCCGCCATCCTTGAGCTGGTGCGGGCCCATCAGGCGCGGGCGATCGTGGTGGTGATCGATGATCCTGGCGCGGCTCGGCGCGTTGTGGAACTCTCCAGGCGAATCGCCCCGGATGCATTCATCCTCGTGCGCACGCGCTACCTGAGAGAGGTGGAGCCCCTTTCGAGGCTGGGGGCGGATGAGGTGATCGCTGATGAGCTGGAGGTGTCGATCGAGGTCTTTTCTCGTGTGCTGGCCCGGATGTTGGTGCCGCGCCAGCGGATCAAGGAGTTGATCGGCGATGTGCGGGGTGAGTGGCGCCGGATGGCTCGCAGCTTGGCACCGGAGGCGACCAGGGTGCATGACCTGCGGGTGGTGTTGCCCGATCTGGCCACCCACAGCATCCCCCTGGACGAGGACAACGCCTGGGTGGGACAGACCATCGCCTCTAGTCGCCTGCGGGATCAGCATGGGGTGATGGTGCTGGCCGTGCAACGCTCCGGGGAGACCCTGGCCAACCCCCGTGGTGATTTGAAGCTTCAGGCCGGCGATGTGTTGTTTGTGATTGGACCGCTGCAGTGGGATCCAAGGCTGACTTGACCCCTAGAACTTCAGACTTCCCCATGGAGACAACACAGAGTCTTGATCGAAAATCGGTTGTCGAGCTGCCGAAACCCTCTCTCAACACCTGCTGTGCTGATCTGCCACCATGCCAAGCAAAACCCGGGCGATGCGGTTCAGCAAAGAGGGCTTGCTGCGCGATCGTCATGGATCCCTGGCCACCTCCACGATCCGATAGGTTTCCTGCTCATCTGAGCAACACGTATCGGCGTAGTAGCTCTCCAGCACAATGTAGGCCTCATCGAAGCTGGCAAAGCTCCGGCCAGCGATGCCATCATTGATGCCATCATCGCGCATGATCGTGAAGGTGATGGAACTCGCCATGGGTCAATACAACGACTCTTCAGCGTGGGTTTCGATCGTGCAATCGGAGGTTGGGATGGCGACGCAGGTGAGCACAAAGCCAGCAGCGATTTGATCCTCATCAAGAAAAGACTGATCGTCTTGGTTTACACTGCCGCTGATCAGCTTGCCAGCGCAGGAGGAACAGGAGCCGGCCCGGCAGGAGATTGGCAGATCGATGTTGTTGTCTGCCGCAGCATCGTAGATCGATTGATCATCGCCGCAGTCAATGCTGCTGTTGATCCCTTCTTTGGCATTGATGAGCGTGATTTTGTAGGAGGCCATGGCGTCTGTTTGAACAACAATGCCCAGCATCGGCTGGCCAGGCTGGAAGGCCCAGTCCCCATATGGGGAGTTTTTTTTCCTAGTGGCAGGCGATCGCCACTCAGATCACGCTGCCATCGGCGATTGTGGCATTCTTCTCGATCACCACGATGCCGCTGCGGATGGTGAAACCCAGCGCACTGCGATCCGCCTCCTGCACGCGATCCTTGTTGATCACCTTTACGTTCGTGCCGATGCGCACGTTCTTGTCGAGGATCGCCCGCTGGATCACCGATTGGGCTCCGATGCCGAGTGGCACGCCTCCCAGGGCCCGCAGCTTCTGCCGCTCCGCCTCAGACTCAGTGCTGTCGGCTCCCATGGCCAAGGTGTCTTGCAGCACAACGCCCTCCTCCACCCGTAGCCGGAGCCCGAGAACGCAGTGGTCCACCTTGCATCGCTGCAGCAGGCAGCCTTCGCTGAGCACCGTCCGAGTGAGGTGAGAATCCCACACCTGGCTAGGGGGCAGATAGCGCGGACGGGTGTAGATCGGTGCCCCTTCATCGAAGAAGGAGAAGGGGGGGGTCTCATCTGCCAGGGCTAGATTGGCCTCATAAAAGGATTTCACCGTGCCGATGTCTTCCCAGTACCCCTGGAAGATGTGGCTCTGCAGGTTGTGCCCTGCCGCCAGGGCCGCCGGAATGATCTCCTTGCCGAAATCGGTCGCCTGGGGGTGGCCGCTGAGCAGATCAAACAACAGCTTCCGCTCGAACACGTAGATCCCCATCGAAGCGAGGTATGGCCGGCGAGCTGCATCCTCAGGGGAGAGGCCAAGGGTTGCCGTGTCCACCCGCATGGCTTCCAACGCCGCGCCACTCGGCTTTTCCCGGAACTCCCGGATGCGGCCATCCCCATCGACGCGCATCAGGCCAAAGCCCAGGGCCGCATGGGGATCCACCGGCAGCGCCGCCACGCTGAGGGCAGCCCCGCGGGCCCGATGTGATTCGACGAAGGCGCCGTAATCCATGCGGTAGAGCTGATCGCCGGAGAGGATCAGCACCTGTTCCACATCCCAGCTCTCAAAAAGTTCCCTGTTTTGCCGCACCGCATCCGCGGTGCCCTCAAACCAACTCGGGCTGTCGGGTGTTTGCTGGGCGGCCAACACCTCCACGAATCCGCCGCTGAAGCCACTGGAGAGGTTGTAGGTGAGACTGAGGTGGCGATTGAGCGACTGGCTGTTGAATTGTGTGAGCACGTAGATCTTCTCGATCCCCGAGTTGATGCAATTGCTCACCGGGATGTCGATCAGTCTGTATTTGCCGCCGAGCGGCACGGCCGGTTTGGCTCGGCTGGTGGTGAGGGGCTGCAGCCGGGTGCCCGCACCGCCGCCAAGGATGATGGCAAGAACATGCTTCACGCCTCAATCTCGCGTTTGAGGAGGAAGTAGAGCTGGCTGGGATCTTTGTACTGCCTCGGCAGGCTGTGGTGCAACGCCGTCAAGCGATGCCAGCAGACGCTGCGCTTGATTGTGTCCATGCTCTTTCCCTCACGCATCAAGATGCGCAGAGCTTTGCAGTAGAGCGAATAGCTGGCTTCCAATTCGCCGATCGTGAGCGTGGTGGTGAATGTTGCCGGAGCCATGAATGGTGACTTGGGCGCTGGCGGTATGGTCAGGGACAGGACCGCCAGGGCGCTGCCCCCATTTGGGGACAGCTCAGTCGTCGTAGACCCGGCAGTTGATGTTGGAGGGATTGAGATCACAGAACACCTCCAGTGGGGAAGGGGCTTCTGCTGCTTCGGGATGTCGTTGTTGATACGCCTCCAGTTCCTGGATGCGCTGCTCAAGCTTGCGGGCAACGGCCTGATCCCCTTTGCTCTCGGCAGCGGCAAGTTCCACGCGCCGTGCATTGCGATCAGGCTTGATCTTGGCCATGGTGGATCGGTTTGCAAGGATCCCTGATGGCTGATGCTCCCTATCTGGTGGCCCTCGCCCTGCTGGAGATTGGCGGCAAGCGCGCTTTGCCTCTCTCTGGACGATCTCAGCCCGCCTCAGCCACAGAGGCGCCGGACCCTGGGGAGGATGGACGCACGCTGGCCCTGGAGCTGTTGCTCCGCTTGTGGCAGCGCAGTGACGAGGGGCCCATCCAACGGGCCGCTGGGGAGAACAGCCTGCTGTTGGTGGAGATGCCCCTGGATCTGATGAGCGAGCAGCTGCCCCTGCTCAAGGCCAACTGGCTCGCCAGTGGCGACACCAATGACTTCCTGGAGAAGCTTGGCGGCTTGGCGAGTCGAGGCTGGCGGATCATCTTCGCGAAATACGAGCCTGTCGGATACCAGCGCTGGCTTTGAGTCCCACCCCTTCTCTGTCGTTGGGCGCATGCAAAGAAGACCGTGTCTGGCCCCGTGCATCCCTTGCCGATCAGGCCGACGCTCTCCGGAAGCGAGGCTCCAGCCAGAGTGACACGTAGACCAGCGAGACCAGCACAGGCACTTCGATCAGGGGACCAATCACGCCTGCCAAAGCCTGCTGAGAGCTGATTCCCCAAAGGCTGATGCAGACGGCAATGGCCAGTTCAAAGTTGTTGCCGGCTGCTGTGAAGGCCAGAGCTGAAGTGCGTGTGTAGTCCAGGCCGCTTGCTTTGCCAACGGCAAAGGCAATGCTCCACATCAGCACGAAATACAGAAGCAAAGGGATGGCTACTTGGATGACTTTGGCCGGCTGCGATGTAATCGCTTCACCCTGCAGAGCAAACATCACCACAATCGTGAACAGCAGACCATAGAGGGCTAGTGGGGCGATCTTGGGCAGAAACCGCTCCTCATACCAGCGGCGACCTCTCAGCCGTATTCCAATCCAGCGGGTGAGGGCGCCAGCCACTAAGGGAATTCCTAAAAAGATCAACACCGCCTTGGCAATTTCCCCAAACGAAAAACGAACCACCTGGCTGTCGAGCCCCAGCCAGCTTGGAAGCACTTGCAGATAGAACGTGCCGAGCAAGGCATAGAACAGCACCTGCAGGATGGAATTGATCGCCACCAGGAGCGCCGCCGCTTCTCGACTTCCCCTTGCCAGATCGATCCAGATCAGCACCATGGCAATGCAGGGGGCGATGCCGATCAGAATCAGGCCGGCGCGGAAGGCCGCTTGATCCGGCAGGAACGTCCATGCCAGGGCAAACATCAGCAATGGCCCCAGGCCCCAGGTCAGCCCCAGCGTGAGGGCCAGCAAGCGGCGATCCCTGGCCATGGAGCCCAGCTCGCCGTAGCGCACCTTGGCCAGCACCGGATACATCATCAGGAGAAGGCCAATGGCGATCGGCAGGGAGGTGTGATCGACCTGCACCGAACTCAACAACATCTGCAGCCCTGGCACGAGGCGTCCCAGGAGCAGACCGCTCGCCATCGCCAGGAGGATCCAGAGCGGCAGCAGCCGGTCGAGCCAGGAAAGATGGACAACTTGATTGGGCATGGGTCTCAGGCGCAGGGAGTCGCAGGGGATTGACAATCGGCAGCGAGCTGATGGAGCCAGTCGCGCAGCGACAGCAGCGTGGCGGGCTCCAGGCGGTAGTAGATCCAGCGGCCCTCTTGGCGGGCCAGGATCAGGCCCGCGTCCTTGAGCACCTTGAGATGGAACGACAGTTTCGACTGGGCCAGATCCAGATCGCTGGTGAGGTCACAGACGCAGCGCTCACCGTTCTGAAGGGCTTGCACCACCTGCAGCCGAATCGGCTCGGCCAGGGCGCGCAGCAGCTGTTGAGCTTGATCGGGAGCCAGCGGCTCGGCGGATGATCGTTGCGCGGCAGGGGTCTCCACGGCGACAGAGCTTGGGCAGTTGGCAAGAGTCTGTCGGCGGAGCGCGTGCTTGATGGGGACTGACGGCAAAAAGGTGTGGGCCATGTGATGCAGAGCACCCATCGCATCAATACTAGTTGATCTATGGTTTGCCCGTAGGCCGGCGCTTCGCTTTCCATGAAAATCGGCATCAATGGCTTCGGGCGCATTGGCCGCCTGGTGTTTCGTGCCCTCTGGGGACGGCCCGGCATCGAGCTGGTCCATGTCAATGACCCGGGAGGCGATGCCCACACCGCGGCCCATCTGCTGGCGTTTGACTCCGTGCATGGCCGCTGGCAGCAGGCCGTGCAGTCCAATACGCGGGGTTTCTTTGTGGGAACCACTCCCGTGAGCACCACGCAGGAGAAGGATCCCACCGCTGTGCCCTGGCGCCAAGCTGGCGTGGAGACGGTGCTCGAATGCAGCGGCAAGTTCAAGACGCCGGACACCCTCGAGCCCTATTTCAATGTTGTGGGCCTGAACCGTGTGGTGGTGGCCTGCCCCGTGAAGGGGGAGATCGCTGGAGCGGAGGCGCTCAACATCGTGTTTGGCATCAACCACCACCTCTATGACCCAGGTCTGCACCGGCTGATCACGGCGGCCTCCTGCACCACCAACTGCCTGGCGCCGGTGGTGAAAGTGGTGCACGAAAGCTTCGGTATCGAGCACGGCTCGATCACCACCCTGCATGATGTCACCAACACCCAGGTGGTGGTGGATGGGTTCAAGAGCGATCTGCGCCGGGCCCGCTCCTGCATCCAGAGCCTGATCCCCACCACGACAGGCTCGGCCAAGGCCATCGGCCTGATCTTCCCGGAGTTGCAGGGCCGCCTCAATGGTCACGCTGTGCGGGTGCCCCTGCTGAATGCCTCGCTCACCGATGCGGTGTTTGAGCTGAAGCGCGCCGTCACGGTGGAGGAGGTGAACCGAGCCTTCGAGGCGGCGGCCAATGGACCCCTGCAGGGGATCCTGGGTTACGAAACGCGACCGTTGGTGTCGGTTGACTACGTCAACGATCCCCGAAGCGCCATCGTCGATGGCCTTTCCACGATGGTGGTGAACGGCACCCAACTCAAGCTGTACGCCTGGTACGACAACGAGTGGGGTTACAGCTCTCGCATGGCCGATCTGGTGAGCCATGTCGCGCTCATGGATGCGCGTTGATGCGAAGCCTCACAGCCCTGCAGCAATATCTCATCGTGACAGCGAACTATTGGGCTTTCACGCTCACCGATGGGGCTTTGCGCATGTTGGTGGTGTTTCACTTCCATGCCCTCGGTTACGACACCCTCGAGATTGCGCTGTTGTTTCTTTTCTATGAGTTCTTCGGGATCCTCACCAACCTCTATGGCGGCTGGCTGGGAGGGCGCTTTGGGCTGCGTCTCACCCTTTGGGCTGGAACTCTGCTGCAGGTGGCGGCCCTGCTGATGCTGATTCCCGTCTCTGCTGCTTGGCCGAAGTGGTGGAGTGTGGCTTATGTGATGGCGGCCCAGGCGATCAGCGGCATCGCCAAGGATCTCAACAAGATGAGCGCCAAGAGCGCCATCAAAACTGTGGTGCCCGAAACCCCCGAAGATCAGAGCCAAGGCGAGCAGCGGTTGTTTCGCTGGGTGGCGATCCTCACCGGTTCCAAGAATGCCCTCAAGGGGGTGGGCTTCTTCCTGGGTGGCGTGCTGCTTGCCACGATCGGCTTCAATCAGGCTGTGGCGGTGATGGCCGCCTGCCTTCTGCTCGCATTCTGTTGCACTTTGGTGCTCCCGGCCGAGATGGGTCGCATGAAGCAAAAGCCTGGCTTCCTTGCCCTGTTCTCCAAAAGCCGTGGCATCAATCTGCTCTCGCTGGCGCGTTTCTTTTTGTTTGGCGCGAGGGATGTCTGGTTTGTGGTGGCGCTGCCGGTGTTTCTCGAAACGGCTCTCGGCTGGAGGTTCTGGGAGGTGGGCGGCTTCATGGGTCTGTGGGTGATCGGCTACGGCATCGTGCAGGGGTCAGCGCCTGCCATGCGGCGGGCCTGGGGGCAGTCGTCGCCGCCGGGCCCGTCGGCGGTGGAGTTTTGGAGCGGCGTTTTAACGGCTATTCCGGCGTTGATTGCCATCGCCCTTTGGCGCCAGGTGGGCCATCCCGCTGTGGCGGTGGTGGTGGGCCTGGCGGTGTTTGGAGCGGTGTTTGCCATGAATTCCTCGATCCATAGCTACATGATCCTGGCCTATTCCGACGCTGAAGCAGTGAGCCTCAACGTTGGCTTCTATTACATGGCCAACGCTGCCGGCCGGCTGGTGGGCACCCTGCTCTCAGGGGCCATGTTCCTGATGGGTGGCCTGCAGGCTTGCCTGTGGACGTCCTCCTTCCTGGTGGCTGCGGCCTTCCTGGTGAGCACTCGCTTGCCCACCCCACCGCGCCAGATCCACCGAAACGGTTGAAGGCTTTCGCCATCCAAGAGGATGACGAAAGCCTTCTGCATGCCTCAAGTTCGTTGCGCTTTCTGAATACGCCGCCGCAACCGGCGACTCCAGCCAAAGGCTGCGCCGCAACCCAGCACGGGCAATGGGCCGGGGACGCTGGTCTGGACGGCGCCGACATTGCGCAACCCGTTGCTGGTGCGCGGATTGCCAAAGACATCTTTGCTGATCACGCTGCCATCGATCGGGTTGATGAGCTTGTTGTTGCCATCCGCATCGGTAATCACGTTGATGAGGGGGCCCGGAGCCAGCGGCGAGGCGCCAACGGGGAGATTGAAGTATTGGGGGAAAAATGGAACGCTGACATCCACCGCATAGGGCACGCCCGAGGTGAGCAGGTTGGGCTGGCCAAAGAGGCTTTTCAGGGTCGCGGCATCCTGTTTAGTGACGGGTTGAACAAAGGAGGTGGCGTCCGCCGTCAGGGTGCCGGGCAAATTATCCCAGGTGTTGGAGTAGGGATTGTCGATGCGGGCATCGTCGGTGTTCAACACCGAAACGGCACTGGAGATCAGGTTGATCGTCCCCCCGTTGAAGGCCTGCAGGGGTGCTCCATTGCACTTGTAGTTGGTGGGGCAACTCAACAGCCCGCCTGAGCCGGGAACGTCGGTTGTATTTGTTGCATCGAACTGAATGGTGGAGGCGATCAGATTGACCTCTCCGCCATTAGAGGCCTGAATACGCGCCGTGGCTGAGTTATCAGCGGGTCGGAACACACTGTTCACCACATTGAGCACACCTTGTTTGGTGAAATCCAGAATCGACAAGCCCTTACCCAGGATCTGGGACGACACCACATTGGCCGTTCCCCCAATCCAACTCACGCCACCAGCTGTCTGAGAAATGTAAAAATCTAGAATACTTCTGTCGATATTTAGAGAAGCATTCAGGCCTTCGATTACAGGCGCCCACGCATATTCGAAGTTGTCAGTGACGTCCCTGAAGCGGTTGAAATTCTTGATCGAGACACCTAGTAGATTGAGTGTGGAATCATCCAAGGCTCGAAACAGCGGTTGCTCGGGCTTGCCAAACGCAGTCATGTTCCGGAAAACGGAATTACGAACGGTTACCGTTGAGCCTTGGCCGATCTCCAGAAACTGGTTCAAGCCATCAACAGTGAGGGCATCAATAAAGATGGAATCAACATTGTTCGCAACCTTTGCAAATGAACTGGCCTGGTTGAGAAGTTTGTCCAAACCCGGACGAAACACGTCAGGGTCGGTTTTTGTGCGAACGACGCCGTTAATGTTAATAAATGATGGGTTGCCTGTCAGTTTACGGCCGTTGCCGAATA
>JAYKHK010000036.1:0-11225 GCA_035284785.1 Cyanobacteriota bacterium
ACCACACGGGCGCATTTGCGGTAGGGCCGATCGCTGGTGAGGCCGAGTTCATACATCGCATACAGAATGCGGCGATGCACGGGCTTCAGGCCATCGCGGGCATCGGGCAGAGCCCGGCCCACGATCACACTCATCGCGTACTCCATGTAGGAGCGCGACATCTCGTTGCGTAAATCGGTTTGGATGATTCGCCCGTCGCCATCTCCCGGGCTGTTGTCTCCCGTGCCGCTGCCAACCGGAGGTTGATCACCCGGTCCGTTATCACCCGGCCCGGGGGGCTGTCCGGTTGGATCCGCCATGCACAGGCACCTGGGTCAACTGCCACTTTATCTGAGGCCCTCGTGCCCTGTCCGACGCTCTGATCCTTAGGCCATGTCCACGCCCGATCTTCCCACCCGCACGGAGGCGGACTTGCAGCAGCGCCAGCGGGAGGGACTGTTGCGGGTGCGCCTGGCCGCGGAGTTTCGCCGTTTGGTCCAGGAGGTGGGCCTGGCGACGGCTTACGGGCAGACGGATGTGGTGGTGGCAGCCACGGCGGAATTCACAAGTCACGCCAGCCTGCATCTGAGCTTGGGGCCCTCCGATCCGCCGATTCGCTTGCGCGACGCCCAGCTGGGCGGCGTGCCGGCCTTGGCGGCTGGGGCCGGAACGGATCTGTTGCTGCCCATCGGCGGCGCTCCCGTGCTGGCGGAATGGCTGGCGGGTCGGCCGGTGGAGTTGAGCGCCACCGGGGAGGGCACGACCCTCTTCCCGCGGCGAGAGCTGCACGCCTCCCTCCACTGGGACGACATCGGCAGCGGACAGCTGCTTCTGCCGCGGGGCATCAGCGAGAACGGGGTGGTGGCGGTGAGCAGTGCCGAAGGGCTGCTCCACACCCCCTACGGTCCTTTGCTGGGTCCCTGGGCCCAGGCGCTTTACACCTGCTCAGGCGCCGACAGCATTGGCCTGGCCATGCCTGGCCTGGCCTGGCTTGGACCGGGCTCGCCGGTGTTGGTGGGGGGCGGCCTGGGGTGGGTCGTGGGGGCCGGTGGGGGCCATCAGCCCCATCCCAGGAGGCTGGTGGGCGGCCATGCCCGCACGCCAGGAGCGGTGGCGGCGGTCTGTGTTCCCCTCGACGGGCTGCAGGGGCGTTGGGTGCGGGCGGGATGGATGGAAGGCCAGGGAGATGTGTTGATGGTGGCGATGGCGGCGCCGGTGCCGTTGATGGACGGAGCCACCGCCGCCGCTGCCGCCACCAGCAATCGCGCACTGGAAGCGCCGGTTTTGGATGTGGCGATTCCCCGTCGGTTGAAGCCCTCCTTTGGTGGAGTCAGCTACAGCGCCTTGCGGAGTGGCTGGATCGAGGTGGAAGGCCGGCGGCTGCCGGCTTTCCCCGCCCACAGCCCAAAGCTGGCGGAGGAGATCGGCGCCGAACTGGTGCAGCGGTTGCGTGAGGGGCGCTTCCCCTTGCGGCTTCCCCTTGGCTCGCTCGGGGAGCGCCTGGGCCTTCGACCCTTGAACCCGGCCTAGGGGAAGCCGCGTAAGCTCCGGCCAGAACACAGCTGCGCGATGGCCGAAACTCCCGCTTCCCCTGAGCACGATCCCAGCTCGCCGGTGCCCGCCACCGAAACACCCAGTGAGGCAGTGCCGGGCAGCGTTGGCGCCAGCGAAGGCCCCGCTGATCTTGAAGCCGTGTTGGCGGCAGCCCTTGATGAGGATGATCTGCCAGATCCAGCCCCCCCTGCCCCCACCCCCACCCTCGAAGCCGCCACGGCTCGTCCCCCCTCCAGTCCGGTGGAGGCCCAGCCCGCCCGGTCGGAGGCTGGATCCCCCGGGGAACCCAGCGTGGCCACCACCCTGGAGGTGCCTCCCCTCTCCGTCCCCCAGGCCCCGGGCGGCGGCGAGGGCGGCGAGTGGGAGTTGTTGCTGGGCAAGTTGAAGGCTTGGTTGGAGAGAGCTGATCTGCCGGGCCAGTGGGATCGGCTGGGGGGGCCGTTGCGAGGGCTGGGCCTGCTCCTGGCTGCCCTGCTGGTGATCAAGCTGTACGTGGCCCTTTTGGAGACCCTTGACGACCTCCCTTTGCTGCCTCGCCTCTTGCAGCTGGTGGGGTTGTTTGCCCTGCTCAACTTCAGCCTCACCCGTCTCACCCGCAAAAGCGACAGGGAGGTGATCCTTGAGGATTGGAAACGCCGCTGGGACGCTTTTCGGGGCTCCTGAGGGGCAACCAGGGGCTTCGGCGCAAGGGGCGTTCAGCCCCTTGATAGCTTGGCCAGAACCCTTTTGGCTCCCTTGACCCTCTCGCTCGGCCGTTTCCGCACCGTTCGCAGGGCCTACGGCATCGATGAAATCGCCCTGGTCCCCGGCGGGCGCACCGTCGACCCCGAGGTGACCGACAGCCGCTGGTCCCTGGCTGGCATCGAACGCGAGATCCCGATCATCGCCAGCGCAATGGATGGCGTGGTGGATGTGGCCATGGCGGTGGAGCTCTCCCGCCTTGGCGCTCTCGGGGTGCTCAATCTGGAAGGGGTGCAGTGCCGCTACAACGATCCCAACCCCGTGTTGGATCGCATCGCGTCGGTGGGCAAAGAGGAGTTTGTGCCATTGATGCAGGAGCTCTATCGCCAGCCGGTGCAGGAAGACCTTGTGCGCCAGCGCATTGCCGAGATCCGGGAGCGGGGAGGCATCGCAGCGGTGAGCGCCACGCCGGTGGCGGCCCTTCGATTTGGCCGTGCGGTGGCGGAGGCTGGAGCCGATCTGTTGTTTGTTCAAGCCACGGTGGTCTCCACCGATCACGTTGGCCCAGCCGGGCGCGAAAGCCTCGATCTGGAGGCCCTCTGCCGCGACCTGGGGGTGCCTGTGGTGATCGGCAACTGCGTCACCTACGAGGTTGCTCTTCAGCTGATGCGGGCCGGTGCCGCTGGGGTGATGGTGGGGATTGGTCCAGGAGCGGCGTGCACCTCGCGGGGGGTGTTGGGCATCGGCATCCCCCAGGCCACAGCTGTGGCGGATTGCGCCGCGGCCCGGGAGCATTACCTGCAGGAAAGCGGCCGCAGCGTGCCCGTGATTGCCGATGGGGGCATCGTGACCGGCGGTGACATCTGCAAGTGCCTGGCTTGTGGTGCCGATGCAGTGATGATCGGATCGCCAATCGCCCGGGCGGCGGAAGCGCCAGGCCGTGGTTTTCACTGGGGCATGGCCACCCCCAGCCCCGTGCTGCCGAGGGGCACCCGGATCAAGGTTGGCACCACCGGAAGTTTGGAGAAGATTCTGCGCGGCCCTGCCAGCCTGGACGACGGCACCCAAAATTTGCTGGGCTGCATCCGCACCTCGATGGGCACCTTGGGCGCTCAGACGTTGAAGGAGATGCAGCAGGTGGAGGTGGTGGTGGCTCCGTCGCTGCTTACAGAGGGCAAGGTCTACCAGAAAGCGCAACAGCTGGGGATGGGCAAATAAGCCGCTACCCTGAGGGATGTGGGGGCTACGGCTCGCACACTCCTCACACCGTCCGGCCCGGCGAGTCCGGGCTTTTTGTCTTCCCCTTGCGACCCCCCAACAGTGCAACGGCCTGCAACGCTTGCTTGCTGGTTGCGGGGAGCCCTGAAAGACGTTGCTAGATTTGACCCAACTCAGCTGCTCTTTCACATGTCCAGCGCTCCGGCTGTCACTGATGCTTCCTTCGAGCAGGATGTGCTCAATAGTGATGTGCCTGTGCTGGTGGATTTCTGGGCTCCCTGGTGTGGCCCCTGCAGGATGGTGGCTCCCATCGTGGATGAGATCGCCAAGGAATTCGACGGCAAGCTCAAGGTGTTCAAGTTGAACACGGATGAAAATCCCAATGTCGCCAGCCAATACGGCATCCGCAGCATTCCCACCCTGATGATTTTCAAGGGTGGCGCCAAGGTGGACACCGTGGTGGGTGCGGTTCCGAAGACCACCCTCAGCGGCACGATTGCGAAATACCTCTGAGTCCGGATTGGTTCCCTCGCTCTTCTCCCCCTGTCCAGCACGGCTAGCTCGATTCCATCGCACACCAGGGGTCGTGGCCCGCTGGATGCCCTCCAACAGGCGTTGGAGGGCCACCCTCAAAGGCGTTTGATCGAGCGGGCTGTGCTCTCCCTGTTGGAGGTGGCCCGCTCAGAGAAGGAAGAGGAGGAGGTGTGGCATTTGATCAGTGGTTGCCTGGCCGACATCAGTGAGGCGTTGCAGGTGTTCCGTCCCAGCCGGGGCGCCCGCAAGATCAGCGTGTTTGGTTCCGCGCGGATCCAACCCCATGATCCGTGCTACGGCCTGGCGGAGGAGGTGGCCCGCTTGGCTGTCGATGCGGGATTTGATGTGATGACCGGAGCCGGTGGGGGAGTGATGGAAGCCGCAAACAGCGGCGCTGGAACCCCCCACAGCATTGGTTTGAACGTGGATCTGCCCTATGAGCAGCATCCCAATCCCTTTGTGAGCGCCAATTCTGGCCGCTTGCTGTATTTCCGCTATTTTTTCACGCGCAAATTGTTCTTCCTCAGGGAGAGCGATGCCCTCGTGGTGCTCCCCGGTGGCTTTGGAACCCTGGATGAGCTTTTTGAATCCCTCACCCTGATCCAAACAGGACGCACTTCACCGATTCCCTTAGTGGTGTTGGCACCGGATGGGGATGATTTCTGGGACATGTGGCAGGCGAATGTCACCGACGTGCTCGCCAGTCGAGGGCTGATCCTGCCGGAAGATCGCACCCTGGTGGTGCAAGCCCGATGCGCTGCTGAGGCCGTGGCGCACATCTGTCATTTCTATCGCGTGTATCACAGTGCACGCCTGCAGCAAGATCGGGTGGAGCTGCTGCTCAATGCCCCCATCCCAGAGGAGCAGCTACCGGAGCTCAACCAGCGCTTTGGCGACCTGCTCGAGGACGGCGCCATCGCGGCAGGGGAGAGTGTGGACGACAACGGTATCCTGCGGCCCTGTCTTCGCATGCGGTTTGACAAGCGCCGGGTGGGCCGTCTCTATCAATTTTTGGAGCATCTCAACGGTCTGGAGCTCCCCAGTGCCCCGGCGTTGAATCTTCCCGCCGAGCGTCTTTGTTCTCCGGTGTGAAGCACCCATGACACGGCTGGGCTTGGTGGATTACGGCATGGGCAACCTGCACTCGGTGCAGCGGGCCTTTGAGCGGCTCGGAGCCGAGGTGGTGCCGGTGGAGGGTGCCGCGGCGATGGAGTCGTGCGCGGCTCTGGTGTTGCCCGGGGTTGGAGCCTTTGATCCGGCGATGGAACGCCTGCAGGCAGCAGCTCTGGTGGATCCCCTGCTCCGTTCTTGCCAAGCGGGTCGCCCGTTGTTGGGCATCTGCCTGGGCTTGCAATTGTTGTTTGAGAGCAGCGCCGAGGGGAGAGCAGAGGGTTTGGGTCTGTTGGCCGGAAAGGTGGAGGCGCTGCCGCGCTGGCCAGGTCATCCGATCCCCCACATGGGTTGGGCCCCTCTGTTGCCAGCGAGCCCATCGCCGTTGCTGCCGGCTGGGACGCCAGAGAGCTGGATGTATTTCGTGCATTCCTATGCCGCGGTTCCTAGCGATCCCGCCTGTGTCACGGCGCAAGTGGCCTGGGGAGAGGGGGCTGTGACGGCGGCGGTTTGGCAGGGGATGATCGGTGGCTGCCAGTTCCATCCAGAAAAATCGAGCGCGGCAGGGGTG
This sequence comes from Cyanobacteriota bacterium, assembly GCA_035284785.1. GTDB lineage: Bacteria > Cyanobacteriota > Cyanobacteriia > PCC-6307 > Cyanobiaceae > Cyanobium. Next base: position 5,648 of record JAYKHK010000036.1, read on the forward strand.
GCGATGTTGCGCCGCTGGCTGGCCTGGCTGAATGGCCTCGAACCCTCCTCTGGGGTTGAGAGATGAGGCTCAGCTAACGATGGCATTGCGGCTCAGCGGAGGCCGGCGCTTGCGGAGCCCCAAGGGAGATGGGGCTAGGCCGACCACAAGTCGGGTGCGAGCTGCGGTGATGAACATGCTCGCGGGTGAGCTGAGGGGATGCCGCTGGCTTGACTTGTGTGGCGGCAGCGGTGTGATGGCTTGTGAGGCCTTGCAGCGGGGCGCGCAGGCGGTGGTTGTGGTGGAAAAGGATCGAAGGGTTGCTGCCGTCGCCCGAGACAATCTCGGTGCGGTGACCGCTGCCCTCGCTCAGGACGGGGCCCCTGCCCCCACGGTGGAGGTGTTGGAGCAGGAGGTGCTTCGTTTTTTGGGGCGCGGCGCGGTGGCCTCCGGCGTGGGCCGCTTTGATCTCATTTATGCCGACCCCCCCTGGGCAGCGCAGCTGCATCGGCCTCTGGCGGAGGCGGTGAGGGCCGGTGATTGGCTTGCCCCGGGGGGCACCTTGGTGTGGGAGTGTCCTCGAGGGATGACCGAGCAGCCGCCAGCGGGCTGGAGGGAGCGGCGTCGACGCGTTTACGGTTCGAGTGAGGTGGTGTTGTTGGAGAACGATGGCTCCTCTTTACGCCGAAGCACGGCAGAGGGTTTGCACCCGTAGAACCGCTGGAAATCAATGCTGAACCGTCCTAGGGAGCGATAGCCGCAGGCTTTGGCCACAGCTGCCACGCTGTCGCCAAGTCGGGGATCTTTGAGGCGTTCGAGGGCCAAGGCCATGCGTTGTTGCCGAATCCACTGCTTGGGGCTGCAGCCAAATCGTTGCTGAAAGGCGTAGTGCAGGGTGCGCCGGCAGTAGTTGCTCTGGCTCTCGAGCACATTCAGGGACAGGGGTTGATCGATGTTCAGGCTGATGTAGTCGAGCACCCGATCAAGGCGTCGATCCGGTTGATGGGAGACCGATTCCGTTGTGGGATGGCCATCGCGTAGATCGGCAAAGATCAAGGCGGCAATCAAGCGGTAAAGCTGTTGCTGCAGCAAAAAGATGTCGAGAAAATCTTCCCCGAGTTCAGCCACATGGTGGATGGCGGGCAACAGGAGGCTGATGGCGTTGACAAGGGAGCTGCAGGTGGCCTCCTCCTCGGTGGGGAGGGAGAGGAAGGAGTTCAGATGGGAAGCTATGGCAGGAGGTGGGGTCCAACCGACAGGGGCCATGCCCCGAGCTGTGCTGAGCAACTGAAGGGGATCAAAGCCAAGGGCGGTGAAGCTGCTGCTCTGCTGAGCGATGAGGGTCCAGGGTTGATTCGGGAGGATGCCACTCCGATTCACTCCCAGTTCAACCGATCCCTGGGGATGTTGCACGCTTAGACAGCCATCGTGCACGATCAGCAACCATTGGTGGCTTTGCTGAAGGCTTTCCAACAGAAATGGGGAGCCAACCATGGCGATCAGCCTCACGGAGACCATTGGCAGGCCACCATCGCGGTGCAACCAATTGGAGCTTGGGGTGATGGCCTCGAGCCTGCGCAGAGGCAAAACCTTTGCTAGCCGGTTCTGGCTGTCCGTAGGGCTGCTGGAAGGATGGAGCTGGTCCCAAAGCGGATGGCTCAGAGGCTGAGGCGGCGAAGGCATGGCCTAGCAAAAGCGGAAAGAAGGAGCGGCAATTGCGGGAAAGCTCAGACAAAATCAGTTGACAATACTAAATAATTTATGAGAAATAATCGGGGCGGAAAGGTATAGTTGACGTCTCATTGTATTGAGAATCGCTTGAGAGGCTCTGCTGAAACGCGCAATATAACGCTGGTCTTGCGCAAAAGGACTATGTTGGTCGATGCAGCTTTTGCATACTTCTTTAGTTCTTGCTATCCGGCGGCGTGGCTGGCCTCTGGCTTGCTCGTGATAGGCAAGGGTCTTGTCTAGGGATTGGTGAGATCGCTTGATGCTGAAGGCCTTTTCAAGCAAGGTGCTGTTCTGGCAGCGGTTGATGCGAACTCTCCCATTCCCCTCTTTTGAGAAAATTCTCGGACAGCCTCTGCAGTCGCTGCAGAGGCGTCTATACTGAAGACAACCACTGAGAATTGTCACTACTTGTCGCAAGGCAAGGTTTGGGATCTCATTTTTTGCTAAGTCACGCGAACTTCTCGTTTCGGGTCTGTTCAGCCACAAGATCATCAGAGCATGCATCTCAATCGCCCGCCATCCCGCCACGGCCTCACCTGGACTTCTCTCCAGCCGTCCAGGGCTTACGCCGTTGCAGCTGCCCTTCTCTTGCTTGGTTGCGTGGAATCCGCCAGTACGGCCTCCGCTAAGTCGCTTATCAGCACATCAGCTGGTCGGGCATTGCTCCTTCAGCAATTTTCCGGGCAAGGTGATGGCGGTCAAGCCAAGGGTGGAGATGTCCGATTTCGTGCCAATCGTCGCGGTCCAGACGTCGGTTTCATCTCCCTTGACCCGATCTGCTACTCCTGTCTTTTGCCGTCGCTTCCCGATTCTTCGGGGAGTCCCGCCGCTCCCGTCATTGCGTCACCGCCTCCCTCTCCTGAGCCCTCGCCCGTGGTGAGTGCTCCAGCGCCCGCTCCTTCGCCGGTGCCCACGCCAGAGGCCCCAGCCCCCCCGCCCCTGCCCACGGTGGTGGTGACAACTGCTTTGCTGAATCCTCCTCCCCCGCAAGCGGTGATTGCACCGCCTCCTCAGATGCAGCAAACGCCAATCAAGCTTCCACCCTCAGCGTCCCTGCAGCCAACCTCCCCGGTCCTTCTTCAGACGCCTGGGCCTTTACCCATCCTTGGGGTGGCTGCCAGCCTTGCCTTCAGTCGCAAACTGAAAGGTCGGATCAGAGCCGCGCAAGACAGCTGACTCAGAATTAGACCCCATTGCTCTTGCTCAGAGGGTTATTGGGGAATTGGCTGAGCTTGATGAAAGCGGCCGAGAGGGTTAGGACTTCAACGATTCATCGCAAATATCCCTGGTTGAGAGCTTGTTGGTAGAGCTCTCAACCAAGGATGGTTGATCTTTGTGGCCTTTGTGAGCGCTGATTCTCAGCTCAGAGCGCTGCCACGACGGTACTGATTCCACGCAGCCACGAAGAGGCCGACCAAAGTGACTGGGATCAAACCAAGCACAATGCCGCAGAGGAGGGGTTCGATCATTGAGAATCACCACAAGGCGCGTGACAGCATTCTTTCACGACCCAAGCCCACCTGGCGATCCCTTCTCAATCTGTGACAGGTCTCCCTCCCCTTGCGTCTTCCTCCTCCACTCGGGTGCTGCCCGACAGTGATGGCTTGGGGGAGCAGCTTTCATTGGGGCAAAATCCGCCCCAAAGCCGTCGCCTGCTCACCCTGCTCGCGCTTGTGGCAGGCATTGCTGTGCTGCTGTTCAGCCTGGTGGTGTTGGTTCCTGGCCTGCGCACTGACCCTTACACCCGAGCCACCCTCCAGCTGACGGGTGATGCCGGCAATGGCGGACGCCTCTTTCGCTTGAACTGCGCAGGCTGCCATGGCCTCGCCGCCCAGGGCCTGGTGGGGCCCAATCTCCACGGGGTGGCCCATCGCAAAAACGATCGCCAGCTCATTCAGCAGGTGGTGAGCGGTCGCACTCCCCCCATGCCTCGCTTCCAGCCGGATCCGCAGACGATGGCCGATCTGCTCGCCTTCCTCCACAGCCTGCCTTGACTCTCCATCTGGTGCTGGTTGAGCCCGCGGGGGCCCGCAATGTGGGCAGCGTCGCCCGGCTCTGCGCCAACTTCGGCATCTCGCAGCTGCGCTTGGTGGCGCCCCGCTGTGATCCTTTCGGCGCCGAAGCCCGTCAAATGGCTGTGCATGGCGTTGCTCACCTCGAGCGGGCAACGATCTACTCCGATCTGGCTGGGGCCTTGGAGGATTGCCGCCGCGTGGTGGCCGCCACCGGTCGCCTTGAGGGGCCGCCGCTCCCTTTGCGCCCTCCCGGAGCTGCCCTGGCCTGGCTCCTGGCCCCCGGCGAAGCGTCTCCCAGGAGTCCCGCCACGGTTGGCGCTGCTGCCCTGGTGTTTGGAAGGGAGGATCGGGGGCTGTCCAACGACGAGCTTCTCCAGGCCGGGTGCCTCCTTCACATCCCTGCCGCTTCCACCTACCCCTCCCTCAACCTGTCCCATGCGGTGGCCGTGGTGCTCCACCATGTCTGGACCCTCCGCCAGGATCAGGATCGGGGGCTCCAAAGCGAGCCCGCTGATCGCTCGGAACTCGCCCCGCGAGGCGCCATTGAAGCTGCCCTGGCGGATGCGGAAGAGCTGCTTTTGGAGGTGGGCTTCCTCCATCCCCACACCGCCCGGGCCCGCATGGCCAAGCTGCGGGCCCTCCTCCAGCGCGCCACCCTCAGCGAGAACGATCTCGCCCTCCTGCGCGGCATGGTGTGCCAGTTGCGCTGGGCCAGCCGTCGCGGTGTGGCCGCCGGCCAAGACCTTTAGGGTCGGAAACACTTCGAGCAACCGCGCCCCCAGTGACAAACGGCCGCCCGCCACGCTCCACCGGTGCCCCCTGGAAAGGGCCCCTGCTGTTGTTGGCGCGCCTGATCGTGTTGGGTGCCGGGCTGGGGGTGATCGCTGGCACCGGCCTCAAGTTGCTGGCTCCCCGCTTGGCCCAGGGCACCGTGGGGGTGCCTGGCCTCGATCCAGCTCCCAAGTTCTTGCCGGATGGCCATCGCAACCAGGGACGCTTTGAGCCCAGGCGTGAACTGACCGCCGTCAGCCAGCGCTGGGCCAAGCTCGCCGCCGCCCAGAAAGGTCTGCAGGCCTCAGGGTTTCTCCTGGTGCTCGATGACGGCCGCTATGCCGAGCTCAACCCTGACCAGCCTCTGCCTGCAGCGAGTTCCATCAAAACGCCGATTCTCCTGGTCGCCCTCGACCGCTACGACCACGGCCGGCTGCGTTGGAACGAGCCCCTCACCCTCAGCAAGGCAACCCGAGGAGGCGGAGCCGGATGGATGGGCACCAAACCCCTCGGCACCCGCTTCCCCTTCTATGAAGCTGCCACGGAGATGATTCGCATTAGCGACAACAGCGCCACCAACCTCCTCATCCAACGCCTTGGCGGCAAGACGGCCCTCAATACCTCCTTTGCGGAGTTGGGCCTTGGCGCCACGGTGTTGCGCAACTGGCTGCCCGATCTCGACGGCACCAACACCACCAGCGCTCGCGACCTCGCCCGCGCCATCGCTTTGGTGGATACGGGACAGAAACTGGGGCCCCGTGCCCGTGATCTCTTTCGGGAAATCCTCAGCACCTCTGGCACCAACACCCTTCTGCCGGCCGGGCTCCTGAAGGGGTTTGGCAAGCAGGCGGCCGATCCCGATGACGAACTCCTTCCACTTGGCATCACTGTCTATAACAAAACCGGTGATATCGGCATTGCCTACGCCGACGCGGGCTTGATCCAACTTCCCAATGGCCAGAGGGCGGTGGCCGCCTTCCTGGTGAAGGGCCCCTTCAATGATCCCCGCTCCGCTGAGCTGATCCGCTCCATGGCGGCTGAGCTGAGCCGTGCCCTGGTGGGAAAGGCGCCGTGAGCTGGCC
>JAYKHK010000037.1:0-88662 GCA_035284785.1 Cyanobacteriota bacterium
ATATCCCAAAGTCGGATCCACTCAGAACTCTGCGCAATCGCTTCTTGAAACGTCAACGGCTTGGACATCAGCATCCTCAGAGGGCGGTTTCCATCTTGGCCAACGATGGCCAGGTTCTGTCAAATTAAGGGCATGGATCCACACCCCCCAAGCCAGGACTTTCGTTCAGGGTTCGTCGCTCTCATCGGGCGACCCAACGTCGGCAAGTCGACTCTGTTGAACCGACTGGTGGGGCAGAAGGTTGCCATCACCTCGCCTGTGGCCCAAACAACGCGACGTCGCCTACGCGGGGTTCTGACGCTTGCAGGTGGCCAACTGATTTTTGTCGACACGCCTGGCATCCACAAACCACACCATCTCTTGGGAGAGCGGCTCGTGCAGAGCGCCAGGGACGTGATCGGTGAAGTCGACGTGGTGCTGCTGCTCATGAATGGGTCAATCCCAGCAGGGCGTGGCGATTCGTTCATCGTTGATCTTTTACAAAAAAGCCGCGCTCCTGTGCACGTGGCCCTGACCCATTGGGACCTTGTCAAGGCTCAAGAGGCAGAGAATCAACTTTGCCATTTTCGGCAGTTTCTGTCGGAATCAGAGCAAGTGGACCAGCGGCAAAATCTCTGGCCACTGCATCCAGTGAGTGCCCTCACTGGACAGGGCACGGATCAACTGGTGCAGGCGCTGCTCATGGATTTGCCAGAAGGTCCCTGCCTATACCCCCCGGAGACGGTGTCTGATCAATCCGAAGAGACCCTGCTCGCTGAACTCATTCGTGAACAGGTGTTGCATCAAACCAGGGAGGAGGTGCCCCACTCCGTTGCCGTTCAGATCGAACGGATCGTGGAGGAAAACCGAGCCGGCAAAAAAAGTGGCAAACGTGTTGCTGTACTGGCCACAGTCTGTGTGGAACGACCGAGTCAGAAAGTGATTTTGATCGGACGCGGCGGACAGATGCTCCGGGCCATCGGCACAGGGGCAAGACAACAGATGGAGACTTTGCTTGGTTGCCCGGTTTATCTGGAACTGTTTGTCAAAGTCGTGCCGCACTGGCGGCGCAACTCGGCCCGCTTGGCCGAACTGGGCTATGGGGTGGAAGCTTAGGGGGATTCTGCAACCTTTAAGTTCAGAGAATCTGTCTGAGAGCCTTGACCGCCTTCCCACCGCAAGACATCAGCGGCTTTCTCCAGCTCAGCGCCGGCGATTGGCTGACGTTGCGCAGTCTGCTGGCCCCCGATCCAAAAGGACAGATGGAGGCCAGTCCAGAGCCAGCGGCTGAGACCGTGGAAACCCATCAAGCCTGGCACCAAGCAGATCGGGGCGAGCTCAAGGTGAGGTTTCTCGAGGCGACACAGCTGGAGGACTGGGGGGGGTTGGAAATCGCTCCTCCTGACCAGCCCTGCCTCAGGTTGATCTTCCGGAGGGATGGGAGCGTCTTGATCGACAAGCTGGAGGGACGATGGCAGCTGGGGGCGGATGGCAGCTTGGAACTGGAGGTCATGGAGGAGACGAGGATCGTGAAAGAACGCATTTGGTTCAGCAAAGCCAACCTCCGTCTGCGATGCACCCTGGAACAGTCCCTGGATGGACAGCCGGGACGGGCAAGCTTCTGCTCAGAGATCCGAAGAGTGAGCCGGGCACCTGAAGCGACTGAGAAGGGCCTCTGAAGGTTGACTCGCCATGCGGATTGATGTGATTTCCCTGCTGCCTGAAGCCTTTACACCCCTGCTTCAGCTTGGGGTGATCGGCAGGGCCTTCTCTCGCGGCGTGGCCGAACTTCACATCCACAATCCCCGGGATTACAGCCAGGATCGTTATCGCAAAGTCGATGATGAGCCCTATGGCGGTGGGGCCGGCATGGTGCTCAAACCGGATCCCGTGTTTGCGGCGTTTGAGGCAATCCCCGAGGTGGGGCAACGCACCACGCTGCTGATGACCCCCCAGGGCCAACCGCTGAAGCAATCCGATCTGGACCGATGGGCCAAGGAGGCGAATCAACTCGTGATCCTCTGCGGCCACTACGAAGGGTTTGATGAACGGATTCGCTCCTTGGCAGATGAAGAGATCTCCATCGGAGATTTCGTGCTCACCGGAGGGGAGCTGCCGGCCATGGCCGTGATCAATGGGGTTGTGCGCCTTTTGCCTGGAACGGTGGGAGCCCCCGCCTCCCTTGAGGAGGAGAGCCATCGCGGCTTCCTGCTCGAACACCCTCAATACACCAGGCCTGCCGTCTTTCGTGACATGGAGGTCCCGTCGGTGCTCAGAAGCGGAGACCACGGCGCCATCGCCCAATGGCGACAACAAGAGCGTCAGCGGCGCACACAGGAGCGCCGGCCTGATCTCTACGCGCGCTGGCAGGCTGAAAACGCCCGTTAACAACAGCCCCATGGAGCTACGCATCGGCCATGGTTACGACATTCATCGACTCGTGGAGGGGCGCCCCCTCATCCTGGCTGGCGTCCACCTGGACCACCCTGACGGCCTCGGATTAGACGGTCACAGCGATGCGGACGTGTTGGTGCACGCCCTGATGGATGCTCTCTTGGGGGCCTTGAGCCTCGGCGACATCGGCCAGCACTTTCCCCCGGAGGATTCACGCTGGAAAGGTGCCGACAGCCTGCAACTCCTTCACCATGTGATGGCCCTGGTGCGGAGTTTGGGCTGGGAGGTGATCAATGTGGATGTCGTTGTTGTTGCAGAGCGCCCCAAACTCAAACCTCACATTCCCCAGATGCGAAGCAATCTGGCCGAACACCTCGCCATCTCCTCCGATCAAGTGAGCGTGAAGGCCACGACCAACGAGGGTTTAGGGCCCGTCGGGAGGGAGGAGGGCATGGCCTCCTATGCCGTTGCCCTCCTGAATCGCCCCTGACGCCATTGTTTGCCGAGGTTTCCCTAGGGTGGGAAGGATCTCAGAAGCGCTTCAGGGCATCGGTGGATCCGGATCTTCAACGGGACAGCCATCACGAACCCCTCCGCGATCACCCACCGGATGGATTGGAGGTGTTGATCGATCTGGACATCCAGGACGGAACTGGCCCGCAAAGCGAGGGTTGGGATGTGGTGGTGGTGGAACACCTGCGCCTGCAGGTGCCCGCGGACGCTCAGCAGGCCTGGATTCAAGCTGAACTGCAAACCTGGGATCCCTGGCTGCGACAACAGAAGGGCTTTTTGGGACGGAAGGTGCTCTGGGACAGCGATCGCCAGGAAGGGGTGCTCCTGATCCATTGGGCCAACCGCCAAGACTGGAAGTCGATCCCGCCGCAGGCGGTGGCCGCCATCCAGGAGGACTTTGAAGCTGCCGCCAAGCGAATCCTGGCGCTCCCCGCCCACAACGAGAACCCCTTCCCTCTGGTTTACACAGGCGAGACCCGCGTTTCATGAACGGTCAAGCCATCCTCGATCTCAATCGTCGCCATCGCCTTGGCATGGTGGAAGCGGTGTGGGGGCAGCACAAACGGGCAGACCAAATCGCCGCCATCCTGCGTGAACTCGTTGCGGCCGGTGAAACAGCTCTCGTCACCAGGGTGTCTGCAAGCAAAGCCGCCTCCGTCGCCCGGATGCTGAAGGAGCTTGACGGCCCCCCGCGGATGACGCATCACCCCGAAGCCCGTTGCCTGACCGCCCCCGACCTACCACCGCCCGACCCCGCGAAGGGTCATGTGATGGTGGTGACAGGGGGCACAAGTGATCAAGTGGTGGCACAGGAAGCACGCCTCGCCCTGCGATGCCATGGCATCTCTTGCGGGCTCATGGAAGACGTGGGGGTGGCAGGGCTGCACCGCTTGCTGGATCGGCTGGCGATCCTCCAGGGGGCTTCCGTGTTGATTGTCTGTGCAGGAATGGAGGGAGCCTTGCCAACCGTGGTGGCAGGGTTGCTCCCGCAGCCCGTGATCGGGGTGCCCATCTCGGTGGGGTATGGGGTGAGCAGCGGCGGGCAAGCCGCTCTGCATGGCATGCTCGCCAGCTGCGCACCAGGACTCACCGTGGTGAACATTGACAATGGCTATGGAGCGGCCATGGCCGCCCTTCGCATTCTCCAGAGCAAATAGGCAGAAGGGAACGCTTAGAGATGTTGCAGCTGGGGGTAGGCCGTCAACAACTCTTCCGTGGTGAGAACCTCACCAGCGCCTTCGGGTTGCCAAATCACCTCTAGGGCCAGGAGCTCTTCATCGCCGATGGCGCCCAGCTGTTGCAGGGCTTCCCGTAGGGTTTCAGCCGTATGGGCATCTTTGAGGGCCAACCGGCGACGGGTGGCCACCAAAAGGGTGACCGCAATGAAATCACTGGTGGCATCGCTCGGGCCAGAAGTGGTGCCCGACTGCGAGTCTTGACTGCGGCGCCCGGCCACGTTGGAGGTGAGTTCCTTGCGGAGTTTGCTCCGCTCTTGCATGGACAACCGATTGAACGTGCTCTCGGCAGCATTGAATGACACCTGAGCCGACTCGACATTGGCGTAGACCCACAATTCAGGGTTGCGCAGAAGCGACAGGGTGCTCTCCTGCAATACCCTCTGCAGCCCTGATGTGGAGCTGGTATCAGCAGTGGCGGCCATTCGGCGAAGATCATCCTGCAACTGCTTGGCAGAGGGCAGGAGGCCGACCTGAACCTGGGCGATGGAGACAGGGCCCTCGAGGCTTCCGTAGGTGTCATCGCCAGGGAGCCCGCCGCCGTAGGAGGTGGGGGCGCTGGGACGAATGGCATTAACCATCAGGCCAAGCACGGCCATCAGCACGAGGAAACCCAGCAAGCCCCCGCCAAAGCCGAAGATGGGGACGACAAATGGCAAACCGAAGCCACCACCCCCGTAATAGCCACCCCCGTAGTAACCGCCCCCGTAGGGAACCGGGATGTAGCTGCCACCCGTGCGACCGGAGCCGCCTCGGTATCGGCCACCGCCACTGCCGTAGCTGCGCGGAGAGGGGGACGAGCGGAAGCTGCCTCCGCCGATCCTGCCTCCGCTTGCCGCATCCGCGGCACCGGGCGCAACCAGCAACAAGTTTGTGAGCAGGATGGGGACCACCATCAAGCTTGCGAAACGCTTGAACAGTCGGAATCCCATGGAGGTTTGAACCGAGGTTGGCAACCCCTGAAATCTACGTACCTCCCCCGACAATGGTGACCACTTCCAAGGCATCGGATTCCACGACCCTGAGGCCAGGCCATTGGGAACGCGACAAAATCCTGCCATTGAGCTCAACGACAACACCATCCGGTTGATAGCCAAGCTGAACCAGAAGTGCCCTGAGCTCCAAACCCGCCGGGCAGCTGCGCGGCTCGCCATTGACGGTGATGGACATCATGAAGCCGCCTCCAGCTGTTGCAGGAGTGTGCGAGAGGCCAAGGCGGAATCGGTCGCTTCGGTGATCGCACGAATCACGGCAACGCGCTTGGCCCCCGCTTGCCTGACGGCAGCCACATTGGTGGCATCTATCCCCCCGATGGCAAACCAGGGAATCGGGCACTCCTTGGCAGCAGTGGCGACGTAGGCCAAACCGACAGCGGAGCGGCCGGGCTTGGATGGCGTGCTGTGAACCGGACCCACCCCCACGTAATCGCAACCCGCTTCGATGGCCTGGCGCAGTTGGTCTGGAGCATGGGTGCTCCGACCGATGAGCCGATCTGGACCAAGCAAGCGTCGGGCGGCTGGCGGGGGAAGATCCCCCTGACCAAGGTGGACACCATCGGCATCCACCGCCAGCGCCAAATCGAGACGATCATTGACGAGAAACAGGGCGCCATGGCGCTGACAGAGTTGCCGCAGGGCGCTGGCCTGCTCAAAACGCTCGAGATCGGTGGAGGGGTCCTGCTTGGGGCGATATTGGACCAGACGAACTCCAGCGCTGAGGGCAGCTTCCACCACCCCCAAGAGATTGGGCACTGGCGAGGTGATCAAATAGAGATGGCAGCTCTGCAGCAGCGTTCGTCTGGCCTGTCCTGCAGCAGGGACGGCCCGCAAACAATCCACCTCAAGGTCGTAGAGGAGGTAGCGGATTCTGGCGGCCTCATCAGCCAAATCGGGATCGGGGACCCGTGCGAATTCTTCCAGAACCCGTAGGGCCTCCTGCACCCGGGCTGCGTTGGCGGCCACCACTGCCAGCGGATCGAGGCGCTCCTTCTGGGCTGGATGGGCGAGGCCGGTCGCTACGTCCGTGGCGGTGTGGCGCGCCAGCTTGTAGGACAAACGATGGCATCGCCCCAAGCGCTGGCGCAGGTCTTTCAATCGACTGACCAGATCGGGGCGAGCGAGGGCGAAACGACACCAATCCTCCAGAACACGCAACCCCTCACGGGCGCGATCGAGGTTGGCATCCAATAGCCGCTCGATGGATGTCCTCTGCTCGACGGACAACGGCTGATCCTGCGGCAGCGGTGAGGAGACGGTCATGACTCGGGGGGAAGGGGCTGCTCCAGGAGGGGGACGGCCAGCTTGCGGGAGAACGCCAAGCGTTCCCTCGCCTGTGCCACATCGCAGCCGATCTGTTGGGAGAGGTCCTCCAGGTTGGCAAAACGGCGCTGCCCCCGAAGCCAGCTGACCGGTTGCACCACCAACCTCTGGCCCACCAGATCCTCTTGATGGTCAAGCAGATGCACCTCCACCGCCGAGGGAGCTTCCGGATCCACGGTGGGCTGGCGGCCAAGATTCATCACCGCTGCCAAGGGAGATCTTCCGGCCAGCCTTGGGGTCCAGGCCAAGGCCGCATACACCCCCTCGGCCGGCAGGAACTTCCTTCCACTCACCTCCAAATTGGCGGTGGGCCACCCCAGTTGGCGGCCCAATCCCCGCCCGCTTTTGACGCACCCCTCAAACCGGTAGGGGCGACCGAGAAGGGCCTCAGCTTCCGCCATTCTTCCCTCGGCCAAGGCCCGGCGAATCCGGCTGCTGCTCACACGGGCGCCCGCATCATGGAGCGTGGGCACCACTGCCACCTGAATGCCGTTCTGATGGCCGAGAGAGCAGAGTGCATCGGTGTCGCCGCTGCGGTTCACCCCAAAGCGAAAGTTTTCCCCCACCGCCACACAGCGGGCCGCCAGTTGCTGGACCAGAACCTCAGCCACAAAACGGTCTGGAGTCAGGGCAGCCAGTTCAGGCGTGAAGGGCAACAACACCAGCTGCTCAATCCCAAGGGTATCGAGCAAAACGAGTTTCTCTTCAGGCAGATCCAAGCGCAGACGGGTCTCGCCATAGAGCACCTCGCGAGGATGGGGCCAGAAACTCACCACCGTTGGCACAGGCACCCCATCGGCGGCGGAAGCCTCAGCTGCCATGGTCTTGGCCTGGTGGATAACCAGCCGGTGACCTGCATGCAAGCCATCAAAAGTGCCTAGCGCCACGGCAGTGGGGCGACGCACCGGGGCGGGCGGGGACAACGTTGTCACGGGTGGAGCCGCTGGCGAAGGCACTGGCCGCGGCCTGGGGATGCAGGCTTGGGGATGGAGCGCGCTCTCACTGGCCTGATCTTCCCATGGCAAGTTGGTGGGACATCTCTCAGCACCATGGCTGATTCCCTGGATCTCTACAGGATCTCCGCTGCCCTCAGGCGGGTGGGGTGGGTGCGGTTTTGGAGTCAGCTGACCCTGGGGGTGGTGGTGGTGGGCGTGTTGTTTTTCAGCAAGGTGGGCAACCAGCTGGCGGCCAATTCCCAGCGGGCCCTGGGGCTGGGCCCTGGCCTCTCGTTGACCACCCTGGCATTCCTGGTGCTGCTCTGGAGTCTCTGGCAAGGATGGCTGATCGTGCGCTGCGGCCGAGCCCTGGACCGGCCCGTGCGACCCAGCAAGGGAGAGACGGCTCAGCTCCTGAAGAGAGGATTGCTTGGCGACCTGCTGGGCCTTGCTCTGGCCACGGTGGGCTACCAAGCCCTGGCGGGCAGCCTCTTTGTTCAAGCTTCGCTGCAAGCACCAGGTTTTTTTGGGGCACCGATCAATGGTGGCCTGAACAGGGTGGTGGGCTTTCCCATCACCTCCATCGAGATGCTCGGCGTGTTGAGCAACACCCAGGTGCTCTTTGCCCATCTGATCGGCCTGATGTTCTCCCTGTGGATGTTGCAGCGGATCTATCGCCGGGGCTAGGCAGCCGTCCCCCCGGCCAGGCCGCTGACGGGCATGCCAGCCAGATGGGGCAAGGCGCCGCAACTGCCTCGCCAGAACAGCTCAGGTTGCAGGGGAGACAAGCTCGGACCGTTGGCCTGAATCCAGGCAACATCCGTGGGCCAGTCGGCCGGGCCCGCAACCCGTGCTTCCAGATCGTTCACCACCTCTCCGGCAAGCCAGTAATAAGCGCGGCCCCTGGGATCCACACGCTGAGCAAACTGATCGACATAGCGCCGCACCGCGGGCCGGCACCAACGCAACGGCCCCATCGACTCCCTTGGCACGGGCGGCACATTGAGATTGAGCAACAACCCATCGGGCCATCCCTGCACGAGCATGCCCTCGGCCACCTCCAGGGCGAGCTGGGCAGCGGGATGGAAGTGGCGCCAGCTGAAATCCGCTGCGCTCACTGCGATGGAGGGCACACCCTCAATGGTGCCTTCCATGGCTGCGGCCACGGTGCCGGAGTACAACACATCCGTGCCCAGGTTGGGGCCGTGGTTGATGCCGCTGAGCACTAAATCCGGGGGCTCCTCCAACAGGCGAAACAGGGCCAACTTCACACAATCCGCTGGGGTGCCGCTGCAGGCCCAGGCCGTCACCCCTTGGCAGAACAGCTCATCGGCACGCTCCGCACGGATGGGGGTTTGCAGGGTGAGCCCATGGCCGGTGGCCGAGCGTTCTTGATCTGGGCAAACCACGGTGACGCTGTGACCCCGGCTGCAAGCCTCCTCGGCCAGAGATTGGATGCCATCGGCAAAGACGCCGTCGTCATTGCTGATCAGGATGCGAAGTGGGGCTGTCATCAGGTCGGGCTGGGGAGAACGGCCCCAAGGGCAGATTAGTCAGCTCCCTAAAGTCGCTCGCAGCCATCTCTGTGCCGTGAGCACCACCATCACCCTCTCGGAGCTCAGCCAGCAATTGGAGCAGTTGGAGCGGGAGGCGGTCGGAGCGATCCAGCAGGCCGAGAGCCCTGCCGAGCTTGAGGAGTTGCGCGTGAGGCTGCTGGGCAAAAAAGGGCAGCTTTCGGCCGTGTTGGGGGCCATGGGACGGCTCAAGGCAGACGAGCGCCCCCTGATGGGTGAGCGCGCCAACCGACTGAAGGAGCAGGTGCAGCAACAGCTCAGCCAGCGGCTGGAGCAATTGCGCTCAGTCGCCATGGGGCAACGCCTGGAGAGCGAACGGCTGGACGTGACGATGCCCTGCATGCATGTGCCTCCGGGCCATCGTCACCCCCTGTTGCAGACCTGTGAAGAAATCATCGATTTGTTTGCAGGCTTGGGCTACCGCGTCTCGGAAGGCCCAGAGATCGAAACGGATCACTACAACTTCACCGCCTTGAACATCCCCGCCCACCACCCGGCGCGGGACATGCAAGACACCTTTTATTTGGGAAAGGGCTTGGAGAATGGGCAACGCTTGCTCCGAACCCACACCTCCCCGGTTCAAATCCGCTACCTGGAAGCCAATCCCCCACCGGTGCGGGTGGTGGCTCCCGGGCGGGTGTTCCGGCGCGATTCCATGGATGCCACCCACTCGCCGGTGTTCCATCAGGTGGAGGTGTTGGCCATCGATGAGGGTTTGGATTTCAGCCACCTCCGGGGCACCGTCACCACCTTCCTCCAGGCGTTTTTCGGGGATCTGCCGGTGCGATTTCGCGCCAGCTACTTCCCCTTCACCGAGCCCTCGGCCGAAGTGGACGTGCAGTGGCGTGGCCGCTGGCTTGAGGTGATGGGCTGCGGCATGGTGGACCCGGCGGTGTTGGAAGGGCTGGGACTCGATCCAGAGCGGTGGAGCGGTTTTGCCGCAGGCCTTGGGGTGGAGCGGTTTTGCATGGTGCGCCACGGCATCGACGACATCCGCCGCCTCTACACAAGTGATCTGCGCTTCCTCGAACAGTTCTGAACGCGCACCCATACACTCATTGGGCCCTGTTGCCTGCGATCGGTGTCCCGCATCGGACTGATCGTGAATGACGGCAAGGCCCTGGCGATCGCCACCGCCGACACCATTGAAGCTCGGCTCAGCGCGGCGGGGATTGACGTGGTGAGAGTGAGCAGCTCTGGAGGGGTGGTGGGATTTGCCAACCCGGATCAACACCTGCGTGGGTTGGGTTACGCCGCCTGCGTTCCGAAAGGCTTCGATGCCAGCCTCCGTCTCGCCCTTGTCCTCGGAGGGGATGGCACCGTGCTCTCCGCAGCCCGCCAAACGGCTCCGATCGGTGTGCCCATCCTCACGATCAACACCGGCCATCTGGGCTTCCTGGCTGAGGCTTACCTGAAAGATCTCGATCGGGTGCTGGATCAGGTCTTGGCCGAGCAATGGAGCGTGGAGGAGCGCACCATGTTGGTCGTCTCCGTGATGCGTGGGGAGCAGCGCCGCTGGGAGCTGCTCTGCCTGAATGAAATGGCTCTCCATCGGGAGCCCCTCACCAGCATGTGCCACTTCGAGGTCGCGATCGGTCGCCACGCCCCTGTGGACATCGCAGCCGACGGGGTGATTCTCTCCACCCCCACCGGATCCACCGCCTACGCCCTCAGCGCCGGCGGCCCGGTGATCACGCCAGACTGTCCCGTGTTGCAACTCACACCCATCGCAGCCCATTCCCTTGCCTCGCGGGCGCTGGTTTTTTCTGATCGTGAGCCTGTCACCGTATTTCCTGCCACTCCAGAGCGCTTGATGATGGTGGTGGATGGCAGCGCAGGCTGCTACGTGTGGCCTGAGGATCGGGTTTTGATCCGACGCAGCGAACACCCCGTGGGGTTTGTGCGACTGAGCGACCACGAGTTCTTCCAGGTGTTGCGCAACAAGCTGGGCTGGGGCTTGCCGCACGTGGCCAAGCCCCGCTCAAACCATGGGCATGGCTGAAGTTCCCCCCCTGCTGCTGCTCGATGGCCAGGCGGCCCTGGACCTGGCCGCGCGCCTGATGGCCTCCGGTTACCGCACAGCCCAACTGCCAGCGATGCAGGAGCCTGTGGGCTCGGAGAGCGCTGCACCGGCGGCGGTGATTCTCTCTCCAGGCCTGCAAAACCACATCCCGCTCCTGCGAAGGCGCTGGGGCGCTCTACCCATCCTGTTGGGGTGCCCCGACGACAACGTGGAGGGCCGCTGCTTGGCCTTGAGCAGTGGAGCCGATGATCTCTGGCTGACATCCGCAGGGCCCAGCGACTTATTGAGCCGCCTGCGCCTCCATCTGAGGCTGCATGAGGGAAACCGGGAAGAGCGCGCCGCCACGATCGTGGTGGGCGATCTCGAGGTGGATCCCCTCAAACAAACCGTCCTTCGCAACGGGCTCAGCCTGGCGCTGACCACCCGGGAATTCCAGTTGCTGGTGCTTCTGCTCCGTCACAGCCCAAAGGTGGTGGGCCGTGAGCAGATTCTGAAAGAGATTTGGCCCGAGGAACGCACCGCCTCAAGCAACGTGATCGAGGTGTACGTGCGCTATCTGCGACGCAAGCTGGAGACGGGTGATCAACCAAGGTTGATTCACACTGTGCGCGGGCAGGGTTACAGCTTGAGGGTCGGCGGTCCATGAACCAACAGACGAAACGCAGCGAAGCGGGGGTGGGGGGACGCACCGGGCGCGTGTTGGTCTGGCTGGCCGGGATGAGCCTTGTGGTGGGCGCTTGCAGAGTGAAAGGTGGGGAACAGTCCCCCCCGCAACAGCTCCCGATCGAGGCCCAATGGTGCCTGCCTGGAGCACCACGGCGCTGCATCGATCTGGAGGTGCCTTCGACGCCGCGCCAATACAGCATGGGACTTCAACTCAGACCGGCCCTCCCCCCCCTGCGGGGCATGTGGTTTGTGTTCAGCCCTCCCTCCGTGGCGAAGTTTTGGATGCATCGCACCCTCGCTCCCCTGGATCTTCTGTTCATCGCCAACAACCGCATCGTGGCTATCGAGGCCAACGCGCCCATCTGCCCCCACCTGCCCTGCCCCAGCTATGGCCCAGACGAACCCGTGGATGGGGTCGTGGAGCTTGGCGCTGGGGAGGCTGAACGCTTGGGGCTCAAGGTGGGCAGCCCTGTCGAAATTCGCTGGCTGCCCCAACCTGCCACGCCTTCAAAATCCAAACGGGATTGAGGGGGGCCAAGCGGGTGCCCTCCCCCAAGGGAACTCCCCGCCAAGCCTGCAGTTGGCTTACAGCCACTTGCCAATCGGCTGCCTCCAGATCCCCCCGCAGCTCCCCCAGGGCCTCCAGGGTGGCCAATGGGATCACAAGCCGCCCACCAGGCTTGAGTTTGGCCAACACTGCCTGCAACACCTCCCGGCGCGACCGGCCGCCACCACCGATCAACACCCGGTCGGGCGCGGGCAGATCCGCCAGGGCAGCGGGTGCTGAGCCCTCCACCACACCAGCGGGCTCAACAGCGAGACGCTGGGCATTGCGCCGGATCAGGGCGGCCGCTCCAGGGCGACGCTCCACGGCCCAAAGCTGAAGGTTTGGTCTCAATCGCAAGGCCTCCAAACCCACGGAGCCCACCCCTGCCCCCACATCCCACAACACCCCCGATGGGGGGAGTTCCAGGTCGGCGAGGAGCTGGATGCGCACTTCTCGCTTGGTCATCAGGCCGGGGTGATCGCTCAGCTGGAGCCAGAACCCGTCTTCAAGCCCGAACAGCGGCAGCTGGTCTGGATCGGGATCCGCTGGCGGTTCGGCGAGCAGCACCACCAGGTGCAAAGGATCCAGATCCTCCGGCAGGGGGGTGGAAGCGCAGAGCCGGCGCACCCGCTCCTGCGGGTGGCCGAGCCGCTCGCAAACCCACAGGCCGTAGCTGGCCTTCAAGCCAGAGGCCACAAGGGCGCGCCGCACGCTCTCCGCCCCACCCTGGCCTGGATCCGTCAGCACCACCAGGGCCGCTGGCCGGCGCTTCAGCGCCTCCGCCAACGGCTCGCTGTCGCGGCCATGCAAACTCAACCACTGGGCATCCTGCCAGGGGCGGCCGAAGCGGGCAAAAGCCAGCTGGAGGGAGGTGGGGGCCGGGTGAAACGTCAGGCACTCCGCCGGAAGGGTGTCCAGCAGCAAGCGACCGATGCCAAACCAGAGGGGATCACCACTGGCCAGCAACAGGCCCTGACCGCCCGCATCAAGGGCCTGGGCCAGCCAGGGGAGAAGCGCATCTGGCCGATCGGTGGCCTCAATGGGGGGAGGCGGAAGGGTCTGGGCACACCAGCTCTGGAGATCAGCGTGCAGGCGGCGGGGGGCCGCAATCCAGTCCACCTGCAGCAAACGCTCTTTCCAGTGCGGGCTCAGGCCTTGCACACCAGAGGCGTCGGTGCCCACCACATCCAGATGGCCCCTGCCCATGATGCCTTTGCCCCTTCCCAGGAGGATGTTTCTCCACCATGGTCGATCGTCGCCAACGGATTCATGAGCTGGTGGTGGCGCTGATGGCTTGCCAGGACGATCTGGAGCTGCTCAGCGAGGATGGGGCTGCCCTGGGACCAAGCGCAGCGGAGGCCAAAAACCACCCCGGAGAAGCCATGAAGCGCAGCCAACGGGTCATTCGCCGCTATCAGGCCCTGGTGCATTCGGCGGTGACCCTCGATGCCCTGATCGATCAGGAATTGGCTGGCAGTCCGCTGAGCACGTCTCAACCTGGCGGCCAACAGGGAGGGTGCGGCTGAAGTCAGCACCGCCAAAGCGATCTTCAAGAGGCGGCGGGCTGGGCAGGGGGAAGCAACTCCCGCTCAAGGCGCTGGTGATCCAGCTGGGTGCCGAGGTGGCCCGCGATGGCTTCGGCATCGCGAACGGCGTTGCCCAGGCAGCAGGTGCCCCCCGGTGAGGGAGTGACATTGAACACCAGACCGGGACAGGCGGGAATGCTCACTTCGCCGAGCATCAACTTTTGCTGTTGTTTGTCGATCAGCTGGGGACGCACCCCTCCATAGCCCTTGGCAAATTGGAGGTCGTCGCGTTGCAAATCGGGCACGATTTTGCGCACATCCGCCAAAAACAACTGGCGTCGCAAACCGGGGATTTCGTAGAGGAGATTGCGCAGGATGTAGGCACGGATCTCAGCATCGCCAAACAGCTGGCCGAACACGGCCAACACGTTTCCATCCAAGCGGAGCACTTCCAAAAACTCAGCGAAGGAGGTGGGGCGGTAGCGCTCCAGGAGGGGCAGGAGCAGGGCAGTGGGTCCGAAACGCGTCTGCCCCTCCACCCGTACATCCGGATCGCCGTGCAGGGCTGCAAAGGGCAATTTATCGTTTTGCATGGTGTAAACCTTGCCGCGCAAAACGGCCGGGGCAAAGTAGAAACTTCCCGCCACCGGCAAGCAGGAATACTGAAGGCCGTAGCCCATGCGTTGGGCCAGGAGCAAGCTGTGGGCCCCGGCATTCACCACGACGTATCTGGCCCGCAGATGGCGCACGCCAGCGAGGCGCCCCGGGGCTCCCTCACTGCCAGGCCAAGGGTGGAGCTCCGCCAGAAAGCCATCGCCATCGGGTCTCAGGCTGCGAAGCTCCGTTCCAAGATGGACCCCCACGGAGCGCTCGGGCTGGCTCGCCAGGCCATCGCTGGCTTGTTGGACAAAGGATTCCGCCAGGGCCTCGTAATCCACCGCAGTGGCTTCGCCACGGATGCCAATCGCCGCCAGCTCCTCAGGCCGAGGCTGCCCTCTCAGCAGGCCAACCCTGGGTTCCCATTCAGCAATGGCAGGCTTGTCGAGCAGCTGCATCGCTGGGAAGTGCGGCGAGAAGAGCTGAAATCGCTCTTCCAAGCGTCTCGCTTCTGCCTCGCCAACGGCCAACACCATCTTCTGGGTGTGGAACACGCAACGCTCACGCGTGGCAGCCGGCAGCAACGAGGCATAGCGTCCGATCATTCCGGCGATCCGCTGCACCTTGAGGGCCTTCTCCAAGGTGTAATTGGTCTCGATGTCGCCGCAGTGGATGGTTTGGCTGTTGCTCGACGCCCGGGAATTCACCTGAGCCAGCTGCCCGTAGCGCTCCACCAGCGTGAGCTGGCGGAGCGTGGTGTAGCGGGCGAGAACAAACAACAGGGCCGTTCCACAGACTCCACCGCCCACAATCAGCACATCGGTTTCTGAGGGGGCCAGGGTTTCGGGCTCAGCGGCGTGGATCTCCGGCTGAGGCATGGGGGCCAAGGTGGGCAACGGATGCCTCCATGGTGGCGGATGGTGCTTCAGCCGGCCGGGGAGAGCAACACCAGAACAGCCCCAGCGAGCATGAGCGCGACGGCAGGCAAGCGGAGGCCGGGTCTGGGTTCGCCCAAAAGGAACCCTCCGGCAGCCGCACTCAACAGGGTGCTCATGCGCTTGATCGCAATCACGTGCAACACCGCCGTGCGCTGGACAGCTTCCATTTGCAGGGCCATGCCCACGGCGCTCAGCAAGCCGAAGAGCAAGAGAAGGCCTCTGGATCCCCGCCAAAACGGTTCATCCGCGCGGGAGGGCGCCAGCTGTTGCGCTTCTCCAGCCACCAAAGCCGAGAGGAGCAGGGGAACGCCCACCACCACGTTCAATCCCACCACCCAGGCAAAGGTGCTGCTGGACTTGAGGCCAACCTTGTCCACGCTCGCACCGACACCCCAAAGCAAGGCCACAAGCAGCATCCAGCGGGCTCCAGGCGCAGCGAAGAGGCCTCGCGAGCCATCTTCCGTCGCACCGAGTCGCAGGGCGCCAGCGACGATGCACACCATGCCAACCATCGCCCCGGGCCCGGGCTTCTCGCCAAGCATCAGCCAGGCGCTCACCAGCAACACCAGGGGAGAGAGATTCAGGAGCGGCACCACAAGGCTGAGCTGGCCCCGACTCAGCGCCCGGCCGTAGGCCCAAAAAGCCAACCCGTTCACCATCGCGGTGACTGCCAACGCCAGGAGCAAGGAGGGAAGCTTGGGGGCGGGGGCGGGCAGCAGGGCCAAGGGGATCGCCGCCAGAGCAGCCACCAGACAGCCCACACCCATCACCAAACGGGAGGTCAGCCCCCCTTGCTGCAGGAGGCGACGGGCCAGGAGATCTTGGCCGCTCTGGCAGAGGGCAGTAAGCAGGGCCAAGAGCGGCCAGATCATGGAATAGGAGCTGAGCCCAAGGGTGGTTTATGCTGCAAGGAACGACCGACCGCCCAAGGCGGAGGCTCTAGGGCGATTAGCACAGTGGTAGCGCACTTCCTTCACACGGAAGGGGTCACTGGTTCGAATCCAGTATCGCCCATCACACCGAGCACCAAGCTCTCTAAAGCAGACCGGATGTCCCTCCAAAAGGGGGTAGAGGTTTTTTCTTGTTTGGCACTGTTTCCGACCAGGCTGCTGATCCGGCGCGCCGCGGTTCCCCTGGCCATACTGCGAATGGCCGAAATCGATGCACCTTGAGCGAACCAGTGGCCCCTCCCTCCTCCGATGCGGTTGGAGTGGAACCCATCCCGGAACTGGTGCGGCTTGGCGAACAGCTGGCCCAAGCCCGGGAGCGGGCAGGTCTCTCTGTGGAGGACCTCGCCCGGCAGTTGCGGGTGGAGCCCCGCCTCCTGCAAGCCCTGGAGGGGGCAAACCACAGCCAACTGCCGGAGGGGGTGTTCATCGTGGCCTTGGCCCGTCGGATCGCCGGATCCCTCAATGCCAACCTGGAGGACGCCATCGCCAACGTGCGGCAGAGCCGCTTGATGGAGCACAGGCCCGCCGCAAGGTCGAACCCCGCGGATGGTCTGCCGACCTCCTTGCCCCGCCGGGCGTCGATGGCCCCTCCTCCCGCCAGCCGGGCCCGTCGACGCGCCTCCTCTCCCCAGCCCTCCTTCCCATGGCGATGGCCCCTAGCCGCCCTTTTGGCTGCCGCTGGGGCAACCGCCGCCTGGCTGCTGTTCAACCAAACGCCAACACGCCCCCCTGCTGCACCCACCTCGGCCGCCCCTCCAGTGGCCCCAACTACAGCCGCCACGCCCCCAGCTGCGCCGAGCGAGAACGACACCCTGCGTCTCCTCGCCAGTGAGCCCAGCTGGGTCGAGGTGCGGGACGCCACCGGTCGAACCCTTTTCGAAGGCACGCTGAGCGGTGAGAAGCGCTTCCCCATCGGTGGGGGTCTGGAGGTGATCGCCGGACGGCCCTATGCCGTTCGCGCAGCCATCGGATCCGCTTCTCCCACCCCCTTGGGTGGCGTGGATGACATTCGTTGGAAACGGTTCAGCCCTGGGGGCCTGACGCCGACAGCGCCTGCTTCTTCACCGCCGTCACCTTGAGCTCGAGGCCGGAAGCCTCCAACACCACCGGAGCGCAGGATCGCAAGCTCCAACACTCCAAGCTGAGATCTTGCCACTCCTTGCCGCTCTCGGTTGCCTCAGGCACCAGGTTGATCTCGAAGGCTGCGGAACCCAAGCGGCGCACCTGCAAAGCGGCCAACACCTGACCAGGCCGACGATCCAGGGCAGCGGCCATGCGAAGCAAGAGAGCCATGCTGTTCACGGTGCGCCTGTCTTCACGGCTGCCGATCAATTGCCAGGATTCGTGCCGCTTTTTGGGCAGGCTGCGGCGGTGGTAACGGGCGATGGCCGCCACCATCAGATGCTCCGTTTCCGAGTAGCCAAGCAGTTCTCCATGGCGAATCAAATACCAGGTGTGCTTGTGGTATGCGGCCACGTTGATGTGCTGGCCACAGGCATGGAGCTGGGCGGCAGCCCAGAGCAACAGGCGTCCCTGCCCATCGTCTTGGTGCAACCAACCACTGGTCTGGTCGTAAAGGCTCAGGGCGAAGCTCGCCACCCGTGCAGAGCGCTCCAGATCCACCCCGTAGGTGCGGGCCAGGTGGAGCACTGTGCGTTCCCGGATGGTGCTCTGGAAGGCGAAACGATCGTCCAACAGCCCCTGGCGGAGCATCCAATCCACGATCAAGCCCTCGCGCAGCGCCCGCTCACACACCACCACCTCTCGCATCTGCAGCATCGTCATGGCGGTGTGCAAGATGAGCGCTCCTGGCACGATGATCTCGGCGCGGCGTTCGTTGATCGCTGGCAATTGTTTGCGTTGCTCCAAGGGCAGGGAGATCAGGCGGCTGAGCAGCCCTTCCACCCGCGCTCGAGTGAAGCGGTATCCCTGCAACCGCAACGGCGGGCGGCCCTCTTCTGCGGCCAGGAGGGACGCCATGGCCATCGCGGTGCCGCTCGTGGCCACCATGAGCGGCTTTTCTCCCGCTTGCAGAGCCTGCTTCACTTGCGCCACCGCCGGATCCAGGGCCCCCTGGATGTACGCCTCCAAAAACGTGCGACGGCTGGCGGGAAGGGGGTCGTCGTGGCAGAAATCCCGCTGGAGGCGCACGGCTCCGATGCGCGTACTGGTGAGCACGCGGGCATCGGAGCCATCCGCAAGGATCAATTCCGTGGATCCGCCACCGATATCAAGAATGATGTGGGGTGTTTGGTCGAGGGCCATGCCAGACAGCACGCCCAGGTAGATCAGACGGGCCTCCTCCGGCCCACTCACCAGATCCACCTCCAAACCGAGTTGATCCTCAATCGCCTGCAACACCTCCCGCCCGTTGGGGGCCTCGCGCACCGCGCTGGTGGCGGCGGTGAGGATGTGCTCCACCCCATGGCTCTGGGCGAGATCCCGACAGTGGCGGAGGGTGAGGAAGGCCCGCTCGATGGCTTCACCGCCCAGATCGCCCGTCACCGGATCCCGCTCCCCAAGGCGGGTGGTGGCTTTCTCGGCCAACAGCACCCGGAAGCTGTGCAGCCCAGGATCGACGGCGGCAATCAGCAGATGAATGGAGTTGGTGCCGATATCAATGGCAGCTACACGCCGTTCCACCGCATCACCATTCACCCTGGCAGGGATCGAAACCGAAGGCTCACGGCTGCCCATCGGGACCATGCCAAGCGGACGCGGCGCCACTTTGCCACCAGTGGCCCCCGGCAGACCGTCCGCTGCAGCAATCCGCAGTGCTCCACAGGCCGATAGCCTGCCGCCATTGCGCGGAGGAGGGTGGGGCGCACACCTGCAGTCACCAGGCCCCTGGGGCAACGGGTCGCCAGTTGGTTGGAGCTGCTGCGCTGGCACAAACCCAGCGGCAGATTGATTCTGCTCATCCCCGCTGGTTGGGCCCTCTGGCTCAACCCCCTCTCGCCTCCGGCGCCGTCGCTCGTCGGCTGGATCGTTCTGGGAGGTTTGGCGGTGAGCGGCGCCGGTTGCATTGCCAATGATCTTTGGGATCGAAGCATCGACCCGCTGGTGGATCGCACCAAACATCGTCCCCTGGCCGATGGACGCGTGAACGTTGCCACTGCCTGGGTGCTCCTGCTGAGTTGTCTCCTGGCCGCCCTTGTGGTGGTGCTAGCCCTGCCCAGCCCCAACCGGAGCCTGTGTTTGGCCCTGGCCTTGGCGTGCCTGCCACCGGTGATGCTCTACCCCTCCGCCAAACGCTGGTTTCCCCTCCCCCAGCTGGTCTTGGCCCTGTGCTGGGGCTTCGCAGTCTTGATCCCCTGGGCGGCCAGCAGCGGCGCCGGGGGCTTCGCTCCCGGCCCAGGCAGGACAGCCCTGCTGCTCACCTGGCTGGCCACCCTGCTTTGGACCTTTGGCTTCGACACGGTGTATGCCATGAGCGACCGGGAGGACGACCGGAGGATTGGCGTGCGCAGCAGCGCTCTGACCCTCGGTCCAACAGCACCCGCTGTCGTGGCCGCTTGTTACGGGCTGGCGGCGATCGCCCTGGCTTGGGCAGCCCAGCTGCGGGGGGTGGCCCCTCCCCTGTTCTGGCTGCTCTGGGCGATCGGGGCCCTCGCCATGCAGCGGGAGGCCTGGATGTTGCGGCGCCCGACCTTGCCGAGAGCGACCTACGCCCAACACTTCAGCCACCAGGTGATGCTTGGCAGCCTGCTGCTGCTCGGCTTGGTGGTGGCTCAAGCATGAGGCAACAGCAGCCGCTTCCGCCCCCCCTGCGCCAGGGCGACAGGGTGCAGCTCGTGGCAGCCAGCTCGGCTTTGGAGACCAGCGAACGCCTGGAGGCAGGCATCCAGGTGTTGCGCAGCTGGGGGCTGGATGTGGAGGAGCCAACTGGGTTGGTGGGCAGACGATGGGGGTATCTGGCCGGTCGCGACGATGAGCGGGCGGGCGACCTGCGCCAGGGGGATCCGCCGGGTCGCCAGGCGCCGCTGCTGGCGTGTGTGCGGGGGGGCTGGGGATCGGCACGCTTGTTGCCAGCCGCTGGCCCATCTGCCAGGAGCGGGTGGGATCCTCCGGCCAGCCCCCAATGGCTGCTCGGCTTCTCCGATGTCACCTCCCTGCTCTGGGCGGGCTGGGCCAAGGGGATGAGCGGCGGCGTGCATGGCCCGCTGGTCACCACCCTGGCCAGCGAACCCAGTTGGAGTCAACAGCGGCTGCACGACCTGCTGTTTGGCCATGGTTTGCCCCCGCTGGAAGGC
Organism: Cyanobacteriota bacterium; assembly: GCA_035284785.1. Classification (GTDB taxonomy): domain Bacteria; phylum Cyanobacteriota; class Cyanobacteriia; order PCC-6307; family Cyanobiaceae; genus Cyanobium. Next base: position 20,449 of record JAYKHK010000037.1, read on the forward strand.
AGCGGCTGGGTGGGCGGAAGAGGGGAGGGGCCACTACTGGTGGCCAATCTCACGGTGGCGACCCACCTGCTCGGCACACCCCATCTGCCAGATCTGCGGGGAGCCATCGTGGTGTTTGAGGATGTGGGGGAGGCTCCGTATCGCATCGAGCGGATGCTCACCCACTGGCGCCTGTGCGGGGCGCTGCAGCAGCTGGCGGGCATCGGCTGGGGACGGTTCAGCGGCTGTATCGATGCGGATCGGGCCGATCAAGCCCCCGAGACCTTCTTCACCACGGAGCAGGTGCTGCTGGAGCGCACGGCCGATCTGGGCATCCCCGTGGTGGCCGACCTGCCCGTGGGCCATGCCCCTGGCAACGCTGCCCTGCCCGTCGGGGTGTGGGCCCGGCTGGATGGAGACAAGGGCCGCCTGGAGTTGGAAGCCACCTGGGGCCGGGCCTCAGGAGCCTGAGCGGGGAGGCCAGGGGGGCACGGTGCGAGGGTTGCCATTGCGCATCGCGTGATACGCAGGCGAGAGAATCTCCACATCGGCTGCAGCGAACTGATCCTGGATCGCCCCGAGCAGCTCCGAGAGAATCTCGCGGTAGGAGAGCACATCTGCAACGGAGGCATTCAGCTCGTAGCTGATATGGAAATCATTGAGGGAGGTCTGCAGGACATAAGGTGCGGGCTCCGCCGCGATCCCAGCCACCGACCTGGCAGCCCCCAGCAGAAGGCCGTGCACCTGCCGCCAAGGAACGTCGTAGCCGATCGTGATGGTGGTGGCCACCGCCACAGGCTGAGCCCCCTCCCTGCGACTGAAGCTGTAGTTGAGGATGGGCGAGGCAATCACTGTGGCGTTCGGCAAACTCACCACTTCATGGCGGGGGGTGACGATGCGGGTCACGAGGAGATCCCGGTCCTGCACCACCCCGAGCACCCCGTTGATCTCAATGCGGTCGCCCTCTTGGAAAGCCCGGGTGTAGATCAACATCAGCCCACTGATCACATTGGTGGCGACGGCGCTGGATCCCAGGGCCGCCAGCAAGCCAACAAACAGGCCAGCTCCCTGGAAAGCCCGACTGCCCGAGCCCGGGATGTAGGGGTACGCCGTCACCAACCCCGCCAGCAGCATGGCGCCAGCCACCAGGCGGCCGGTTGGCCGTGCCCATTCCCGGTAGAACCCCGGAAACACCAGCCGGCCACGCTCAATGGCGGCAAACCAGGCCTTGCAGGCCTGCATGGCCAAGCGGGTGAGAAACAGGATCAACGCCACCGCCAGGATGTTGGGGATGGCATTGGCCCCCTTGTCGATCAACTGGCCAAGCACCCGCAGGATGTGGGCCCGCAAGCCCTCGGCAATGGCCTGGGTGGGTGGAAAGAAGCTCAGCAGCAAGGGGATGAGCAAGTAACTCGCCACCAGCAACAGCGTCCAGTGGCCCAGCCGCCTGAGCACTTGCAAACTTCCCCGCAGCTGCTCCGGATCGAGCACCTGGCTCCCGCCAAAGCTCAGGCCGACCGTGCCAAAGCGGCGATCCAGCCAGCGCTGAAGCCGATGATTGAGCTCCGCCTGCAGCTTCCACCAGCCCACCGAAAGCAGCAGAACGGCCAGGGCCAAGAGCAAGCCTCGCAACCAGGCGTCCAGGCTGTGGGTGCTCCGGTATTGCTTGATCGCCCCGCGCAATTGGTCGCGATATTGGTGCGCCAGCTCCTGCCGGGAGAGGTCAAAGGCCCTGGCAGCGCGTTCATCCACGGCCAACTGGGGCTGAAACCGCCCGTCGCTCCGGAGGATCCCCACCATGAAATAGGGAGGGTCTTCCTTCACCACAAGTTGTTCGGGATCCATGCTTGGATTCCGCGCCAGCTCCTCCAGCAGTCGGCTGCCCCGCTCGGCCACCATTTGGGGGGTCTGGGCTCCGGCGGCGACACGCACCTCCAGCACTTTGCGGCCATCCAGGCTGATCCAGGCCGGAGTCCCCTGGCGTCCATCCGGCTTCGGCGCCTGGTCAGAAGCCGGTGCGCCATGGGGTGGGGCCAGGGGGGGAGCGGGCGCTGCCGCCCTGGCCTCCCTGAAACCCCACGGCAAGATCAGCGTCACCACCATGCTCCCCAACAGGATCCAACGCAGGATCCAGCTCCGCGCGGGGGGGCGCCCCATCCACCACCAAAGCGCATCTCCTCGACCTTGGACTCGCCCCATCGCTCCGCCGCTGCAGACCTGGAGCCAGCTTGGCGCGGGGCCATCCAGCCGTCAGCCAAGGGTGGGTTCAGCTCCAGGCCAGCAGCGCTGCCCCAACGGCGATCGACACAACACCGACCCACTGAATGGGACTGAGGGTCTCGCCGAGCAGTGCCACCCCCCCGATGGCCACGAGCACCACGCTGAACTTGTCGATCGGCGCCACCCTGGCCACAGGCCCCATCTGCAGAGCTCGGAAAAAACACAACCAGGAGCCCGCGGTGGCCAGGCCCGAGAGGAAAAGAAAGAGCAAGCTGCGACGCGGCATGGCCGACAGCGGCAGCCACTCACCGCGCAGGAGCACCACCGCACCAAGAAAGGCCACCACCACAAGCGTGCGCAGCAAGGTGGCCAGATTGCTCGGAAGACCCTGCAAACCCAGCTTGGCCAGCAACGAGGTGAGGGCCGCCAACACCGCAGCGGCCACGGCCCAAACAGACCATTGATTCCAAAGTTCAGCCATGGGTTCCCCTGGGAGGATGGGGCGGTTGGATCGCGCTCTGGAGCCTTGCTAGCCAAATTCAGCCCGGCTGGCTGCCGATGAGCCGCAGGGAAAAGCCAAGGCGATCAAAGGGGGCCAGCGGCGACTCCAGCCTTTCTCCAGGGCCCACCGGACACCTTCAGCAACGGCTCGGGATGGGCCCCGCTGCGGCACCGGGACTGGCAACCCCTCCTCCAGCAGGATTCTTTCGCCGAGAGGGGGGCCGGGGCAGCTCGCTTCAAGCAACCAAGGGCCTGAAGAAACCAAGGGTTTTGAATTGGAGCGGAGACTGGATTGCTTGCTCAGCAACTGGCTGATTTAAGCAGCTAGTGCAATCATTTAATCGAACAGAGTATCTCCAATGGACAGTGTTGATTCGCGAACCTGGATACGCAAAGCCCACCGACTCGCGCTCCTGCCTGCAGCCATATTGGCGCTGGTCTTTGTTCGACTTCGCTTCCTCAATATCCCCGTGGGTGATCAGTGGTATGACCCGGTTAATATCGTGGTAAAAGCAAGCACAAATCAACTCTCTTGGAGAGATTTGTTTGCCATGGCAGAGGGCCATCGCCCGTTGACGATTCGGCTTCTTGCCCTCGCCGGAACGTTCCTCTTCAGACTCTCGCCTGCCCTGATGAGCCTGGCAACCTGGCTGGTCTCCTTGGCCAATTTATATGTGATCTACAGCCTTTTCAGGGGCGATCCATTGGTTCAAAAGACCCGCCTTAACGCCTACTCACTACTCTGCCTTTTTGGGCTATCGAGCGTGGTTTTCGTCATCCATGATCAGCAAGCTTGGATCGATTTTTATTTTGCCACCTGGCAGTTGTCCCTCTTTTTCTTTCTGTGCGCATGCCTCTGCCTCCAACGCCTCTCCGGGTGGACTGCTTTTGTGGGAGCTGCTTTATTCTGCTTTGCTTCTACCTTCAGCTTGGGACTCGGCCTCGCCTCCTGGCTTGCGATTCCAGTGGTGGCCTTTGGCTACCGGAGAATGAGAACGATTCATTTTTTGGTCGCCTGGGCAGCGCTCAGCAGTGCAACGCTTTACGTCTATCAATCCAGCTTGGCCAATCCACTGAGTGAAGCCTCGGGATCCCAGCGCATGCAAGGCTTCGCCACTTTGCTGGATTCCCATTCATGGATTTCCCTGATTGGAATGCTCGCCAAAATACCGCTCCTCTTTTTTTCTCGCTTGTGGATCCCCGCTACGGTTTGGGATGGCACAGTAGCACCGAAATTAATTCTCTTCTTCAGCATTTTTTCTGTTCTTCTGTTTGCCGTACTGATGGCATGGCTGTGTTCGATCAAATGTTTTCAAACAGCCTCCACCTGGCTGGGCATCGCCATGTATTCCTTCCTTGGGGCCGGCCTGGTGTTCTTGTCACGTCAGAAGTTCATGCCTGAACTCAGGCATGGGGCCGGAGCTGAGCCATTTTGGATGGCCCTCATTGTCGTGTCGACCCTTTATCTCTCACGGGCCGCCACGCTCCAGCCCCTTCCCGCACTGTTTTCCCAACATGCCTCCCGCGGCCCTGTGCGCTGGCTGCTGCAAATCCTGGCCTGCGGCGCACTTGTCTTGATCCCCATTCTCTCCTTCGCAAAAACCATTACCGAGTTTGCATTACCGAACCGCTTCCCCAAAGAATGCACGAAATTTACCACCCACTATTTCTTACTGCGAGACCAGAGCTTACGCTCCTGTTTTGAATTTATCGATGAGCGTAGCGTCTATCAACTCTCCCTACTCGGTCTTGCCAACCTAGACACAAACAGACTAGATCTGCCACAATTAGATGCCTCTGCAACCATCATCAGCCTCCTGCCTGGAAAACTTCTCTCGGCTTTTATGGGTGATGCCTTAGTAGCCCATCGCCTGTTTTCCAGTTCAAATATCTCAGCCCATGCAAATCTGATTGCCCTCGCTTCAGGCGAAGAAACCCGACCCAAATCAGGCCACAACCCTTTCAAACAATCCATGGACTGGTCAGGCCGAGGGCGTTTCTATGAGCCAGCATTGTTTGCCGAATCCCTCCCCTCTTTACTCACGGATCTGCGCGCCAGAACGCTCGATCAGAACCCCATCTATTTGATCGACGCCTCCGAAACCCAAAGTGATGCAGCCCAGGTCCTGCGCCTGCTCCAGGCCAAGGGGTTGACCTTGGCAAAAGAGCTCACGCTCCGGAGTCCGAAAGAGCAGACACGGTTCCTGCGCCTCCGTTGTTTTCAACCCCCATCCGCCAACCGGCTCAACTCGCCGAATGGTGCCGCACAACGGTCGGCCGCGGAGCGCTGCTGGTCATTCTCCCGTCCTTGACAGGATTGGACCACTCACCAGCCGCCGCGGCCACGCCGGGCCAAAACCGCCTCGGCGATCGTCAGATCAAATGGGGTGGTGACCTTGATGTTGGCCGCCGAGGCCTCCAACACCCGCACGGGCAGCCCGAGCCGTTCGAAGAGTGCCGCGTCGTCGGTGACGCTCCAGCCCTCGGCGCTGGCGATGGCGTGGGCCTGGCGCAACTGATCCACACCAAAACCCTGGGGAGTCTGGGCGGCCCAAAGTCGGCTCCGCTCTGGCGTCGCCGTGATGGTGCCCGTGGCATCCACCTCCTTGATGGTGTCTGTCACCGGGACCGCGGCCACGATGCCCGCTCCGGCGATGAGGGCATCGCCAAGGGCCACGGCGCAACGCTCGAACAGATCTGGTTCCACCAAGCAGCGAGCGCCGTCGTGGATGAGCACGGCCGTGGCTTCCGGCGGCAAAGCCGCCAGGCCTCGGCTGACCGACTCCTGCCGGGTGTCGCCCCCCAGAATCCAAACCACGGGCCGATCGGGAGCCGCAGCCGCCACAATCGCCGCGATGGCCTCGGCATCGTGGGGCTGGCCCACCAAACCGATCCAGCGAATCGAGGGAGAGGCCAAGGCAGCCTCCAACGTCCAGGCCAAGACAGGCCGACCAGCCAAAGGCAGCAGGAGCTTGTTGCGGTCGGCGCCGAAGCGGCGGCCGCTTCCCGCTGCGGCAATCAGCAAATGCATGCAGCACCTCCAAAGCGACAGACGGCTTGGAACCTGCTCCATACAATCAGGCCTCCCCTCCCCCACCGCCGATGCGCGCCCTGTTCCTGATCCCCGGGGATGCCCTCCATCAGTTGCAGGCGCTACCCGCTGCAGCGGCAGTGGCTGAGCATCTGGGCTTCAGCCTGCAAGTGGCCTGCTCCGCGGCAGCCGCACCGGTGTGGAAACTGCTGCCAGCTGTCGAAAAGGTGATTCCCTTTTCCTTCAGTGAAGCCAGCCTGGCGGACTGGGCCAATCTGCTCGGCTCGATTCGGGAGCCTGATTTCCAGGTGTGCATCAACTTGGCTGGGGGCCGCCAAGTGGATCTGATGCTCTCGATGAGCCACATCCCAACCCGCATTGCAGCTTCAGGCTTCTCTGCCACAGAAGTGGTGCGAGCGACCACGGGGGGATGGGCTGGCCAGCAGCTGGCGGCGTATTTGCGCCCGATCAGCGTGCCCCTGGAGGCCGACCGTTTTCGTCTCGCCCTGCCCAAAGCCGCTTTGGAATCGGCCAGCTCCAGCCTGCCAAAAGGCGATGGACCGATGCTGCTTCTGGTGCCTGCGGGCGTGCCTGGTGACTGGCCCGAGCAACGCTGGATCAACCTGCCAGCCACCATTGGCGGAAAGATCCCTGGCCTGCGGCACCAGCTTCTCGCCCCTGCCAAGCCAGGGGCTGTGGTGGAGCGGGCCGCCCTGGTGGCCGCCAGCGATGTGGTGCTAGCCAGCGACCCGATCACCGAGGAGCTGGCCCTGTATTGCGGGGTGCCCCTTGTGGCCCTCGGCCGTAGCCCCGACTCCCTGCCGACCAGGGAAGGCGTGAAAGGCCTGGCCGCCCCCGCCGGCTTGGCCGCCCTCACTGACGGGGAGGTGCTCAACGCCCTTGGCCTGGCCTAGACCTTCCCTGCGGCGGGGCAGAAGCAAGCAGCTGCGCAGCCCATTTCCCCGCCGCCCACCGCCCACCTCACGCATCAAGCATCCCTGGCTGATCCCCCTGATCGCCCTTGTGATCGTGGTCAACGCGAGCGCCCTGGGCTACCGCCTCACGGAGGGCTGGGATTGGGGAGACTGCTACTGGATGGTGGCGATCACCATCCCCACGATCGGCTACGGCGAAGTTCACCCCCTCAGCACGGAGGGCCGCCTTGTCACTGTTTTTTCGATCATCGGCGGGCTGGTGGTGGTGCAGCTCACGATCCGAAGCCTCGTTGAGCTGTCGGAAACGGGCTACTTTCGTCGCTTGCAAGAGCGTCGTCTCCTTCATTGGCTGCGAACGATGAACGACCATGTGATTCTTTGTGGCTATGGCCGCATCGGCCGAGAGATTGCCGCCCAATTGAGCAAGGAAGGCACGCCGCTGCTGGTGGTGGAGATGGATCCAGATCGGCGCGATGCGGCAGAAGCCAAGGGGCTGCCTGTGCTTCTGGCCGATGCCACCCTGGATGAAACCTTGGTGGATGCGGGCATCCACCGCTGCAAGAGCCTGGTGGCAGCCCTTCCCAACGATGCCGCCAACGTTTACGTCGTGCTCAGCGCGCGGGCCATTGCCCCCCGCTGCCGGCTGATCGCCCGTTCCGACAGCGAGGAAGCCGAGCGCAAACTGCGCCAGGCCGGGGCCGATCAAGTGGTGAGCCCCTACGTGGCCGGTGGACGCACCATGGCCGCCACCGCCACCAGGCCTCTGGCGGTGGATTTCATGGAACTGCTCTCAGGATCGGAATGCGAGGTGGAGGAATTTCAACTCAGCAACGATGCGGCCCAGCTCGGCGATCTCAATGGCCGCACCCTGGCCGAACTCGACCTGCGGGGCCGCTCCGGCGCCCTGGTCTTGGCCATCCGCATGCCTGCTCCTGCCGTGGTCAATCCCTACTCCTATCGAGGCAGCAGCTACAGCAGCACCCCCACCTTGGTGGCCAATCCCGGCGGGAGCATGAAGCTCGCCCCGGGTCAGCTGATGGTGGTGCTCGGGAGCAAACAACAACTGGCCCTCTTCGAAGATCTGCTGGGTGACGCGGTGGTGAGCGTCGAGCAAATGCCCAGCTGAGGGCCCCGGCGCGGGCATACGATCGCCGCCGGAGTCGCGCCAACGCCATGACCAGCACCCCCCAGCCTCCCGCTGGCAATGGAGCAAGTGCCTTGAACGGTCAGGTGGCTCTTGTCACTGGGGCCAGCCGAGGCATCGGTTGCGCCATTGCTCAGGAATTGGCTGCGGCGGGAGCTGAGGTGGTGGTGAACTATTCCCAATCACCCGAAGCCGCGGCCCAGGTGGTGACGAGCATCCAGCAGGCAGGGGGGAGCGCTTGGGCCCATCAGGCCAACGTGGCCGATGAGTCAGAGGTGGAAGCAATGGTGCAAGACATCGTGGCGCGCCGGGGGCGCATCGATGTGCTTGTGAACAATGCGGGCATCACCCGAGATGGCCTGTTGATGCGGATGAAGACAGCCGATTGGCAGAGCGTGATCAATCTGAACCTGAGCGGCTGCTTTTTCACCACACGGGCCGTGAGCAAGCTGATGCTGAAGGCTCGCAGCGGCAGGATCATCAACATCACCTCTGTGGTGGCCTTGATGGGTAATCCTGGTCAAGCCAACTACAGCGCGGCCAAAGCTGGCCTGATCGGCCTCACCCGCAGCAATGCGGCGGAGTTTGCCAGCCGAGGCGTCACCGTCAACGCTGTCGCACCGGGCTTCATCGCCAGTGAGATGACAGCCAGTCTCGACCAAGAGCCGATCCTTAAGGCGATCCCCCTTGGTCGGATGGGCCTGCCCCAGGAGGTGGCAGGTGTGGTGCGTTTCCTGGCCGCCGATCCCGCCGCTGCCTACATCACAGGCCAGGTGCTGCAAGTGGATGGTGGGCTTGTGATGCGCTGAGACCTCTCAAGGCGACGTCTGCCCCTCAACCGGAGGAGCGGGATCGCGTGAGCTGTCTGAGTGCAAGGGTTGGCCGAGATCGTCCCGTAGGCGTCGAATGCGTTGCAAAAGGCGCAGGCGACGACTGCGGGCCGTGATCGTCAGAAACAACCTGATCGGCACATAGACCAGGGCCATGAGCAACCCCAGGGAGGCGATCAGCAAAAAAACCAGCCCGTCCGCTCCTCCGGGAGGGGAGAGGGCACGGTCTGCGGCACCCTCCAAAGTCTGCTGGAGGATTTCCTCCATGGTTGTGGCGTCGCTCAGCAATGGCCAGACCTCCCATGTGGGACCCTAGTGCTATTGCGTGCACGCTGCTTCACCGTTCATGGCCAAACTGATCAAGTTTTCCGACGCCTCCAGAGATTCCCTGGAACGGGGGGTGAATGCTCTTGCTGAAGCCGTCCGGGTCACCATCGGTCCGAAGGGGCGGAATGTGGTGCTGGAAAAGAAGTTTGGCGCGCCAGACATTGTCAATGACGGGGTCACGATTGCCAAAGAAATCGAGCTTGCCGACCCGTTTGAAAACCTGGGCGCCAAGCTGATGCAGCAGGTGGCCTCCAAAACAAAAGACACCGCTGGCGATGGCACCACCACGGCAACGGTGCTCGCCCAGGCCATGGTGCGCGAAGGGCTGAAAAACGTAGCTGCAGGATCCAATCCGGTCGAGATTCGCCGGGGAATGGAGCACGCCGTGGCTCAGGCTGTCGAAGGAATTGCTGGCCGCAGCACCCCTGTCCAAGGAGACGGCATTCGCCAGGTTGCCACCGTGAGCGCCGGCAATGATGAGGAGGTGGGCCAAATGATCGCCGATGCCATGGACAAGGTGAGCACCGATGGGGTGATCACCGTCGAGGAATCCAAGTCTTTGACCACTGAAGTGGAAGTGACCGAAGGGATGGCCTTCGATCGCGGCTACAGCTCGCCCTACTTCATCACTGATCAGGAGCGAAGGGAATGTTGCTTTGATCAGCCCTTCATCCTCCTGACCGACAGGAAAATCAGCAGTGTCACGGATCTGGTTCCCGTCTTGGAGGCGGTCTCCCGCAGCGGCAGGCCCCTGGTGATCATCGCCGAGGATGTGGAGGGAGAAGCCTTGGCCACCTTGGTGGTCAACAAAACCAGGGGGGTCCTCCAAGCTGCGGCGGTTCGGGCACCAGGCTTTGGAGATCGGCGCAAGGCCATGCTGGAAGACATTGCTGTGCTCACGGGGGGCACGGTGATCAGCGAAGACCGCGCCATGAGCCTGGCCAAGGCGTCTCTGGCCGATCTCGGTCAGGCCGAGCGCATCAGCATCAGCAAGGATCAGACCACGATCCTGGCCAGAGAGGAGCGCAAACCTGCCATTGCCCAGAGGATCGCCGCCATCAAAAGGGAGCTAGAGCTCACCGACTCCGAATACGACCGGGAAAAACTGGCCGAACGCATCGCCAAGCTGGCTGGCGGCGTGGCCGTGATCAAGGTCGGAGCCCCAACCGAAACCGAACTGCGCAATCGCAAATTGCGGATTGAGGATGCGCTCAACGCCACGCGAGCCGCGGTTGAAGAAGGCATCATTCCTGGTGGCGGCACCGTGCTTCTCGACTTGGCCGATGATCTGGAGGCCCTTGCCACCTCCCTCAGCGGCGACCAGGTCACGGGGGTGCGGTTAATCCAAAACGCACTGAAGGAGCCGCTCAAGCAAATCGCCAGCAATGCCGGCGCCAACGGGGATGTGGTCGTCGCTGAAATCCGCCGTCAAGGGAAGGGATTTAATGCCCTGACAGGCAGCTATGAAGACTTGATCAGCGTGGGAATTCTTGATCCCGCCAAGGTGGTGCGCCTGGCCCTCCAAGACGCCGCCTCGATTGCCTCACTCATTCTCACCACGGAAGCGGTCATCGCCGACCGTCCCGAACCGCCGAGCGCCGCCCCTGCAGGGGATGGCATGGGTGGAATGGGCGGCATGGGTGGGATGGGCGGCATGGGGGGCATGGGGGGCATGGGGATGCCCGGAATGATGTAAGTGCCTTGGTTAGAAGGCCCTCACCAACTTGGCGTGCAGCCGACACACCGTCATTGCCTGGCGGGGCGGGTTGCTGCTGCACAGTTTGCCAAGCTCACGGTTGAGGGCCTCCAACTGAGCCAAGTGGCCAGGACTCAACGGGAAAGCCGCCGCTCCGAGCAGCACCACACTCAGAAAAGCACCAGGCCCAGCCAATCGACAGGCATCCAGGCCTCTGCTTTTGTGGAGAAGATGGGCGAAGGCCATGGCGTCGATCGTCCTCCAGGATTCACTCCTTTCATGGTGCGCCTGGCCAGGACCCATGTGACGCGCACTACAGAAAGATTTGTGATCCTTCCCTCAAAGTCTTCACGTAGCGGGCCACCTGCAGATCCACACCGGTGATGGCGGTACCCACCACAACAAAATCAGCCCCACGACGAAGGGCTTCCGTCGCTTGTTCGGGACTGCTAACGCCGCCCTCACAGACCACACACACGCTGGAGGGCAAGGATCTGCGGAGATCGCTCAGCAGATCAAAACCTGGCAGAGCGCTGCCACGGGTTGTTTCGGTGTAGCCATAAAGGGTGGTCCCCACCCAGGCACACCCCAGCTCGGCCGCACGTTTGCCTGCTTCCAGGCAATCCACATCGGCCATCAGGGGCACGGCCCAATCGTCTCTGGCCCGACGCGCGAGATCGTCAAGCGTTTGCCCCTCAGGCCTCGGTCGCTCGGTGGCATCGAGAGCCACCACATCCGCACCGGCCCCCCAAACAGCTTGAATCTCCTGCCATCGCGGTGTGATGTAGACCTCACTGCTCGGCCACATGCGCTTCCAAAGGCCAACGATCAGAGCCTCAGGGCAGCGACGACGCACAGCTGCGATGTGCTCCGGGCTTTCCAGGCGCACACCCGCCGCTCCATTGGCGAGAGCGGCTTCAGCCATGGCCGCGATCGCCAGCGGCTGCCGAAGGGGGGACCCCTCTGGAGCCTGTACGGAGACGATGAGCCCACCTCTCAAGGCAGACCAGTTCTGCTGAACCATGGCATCAAGAGCGGGGGAGCGATCGGCCAGCGTCGTTGAGCCAGGCCAGCCAAGGCGCCAACGCTGGGGAGATTGGTGCCGGCCGACGGGAGCCCCTTCTCTCTGAGCCTTCAGAATGGCGTGCCCGCTGTGCAGGCGGCTGCCTTTGCGTGGACACCTCCAGCTGAAACGCGGGGACGGGGGCCGCCACAGCCACTTCTAAGGACTCCAATGGGCTGGGATCGTCGGCGGGGGGCTCGGCGAGCTGCTGATCCGATGCGGGGGTGACCTGAACCATCGCTTGATCAGGCTCCTGATCGCCGCCAGCCTCCGCTGCATCGCCAACAGGGCTCACAGCTCTTTGGAGTGGCTCCTGATGCACCACCACCTGTTCGGCCTCAAAGCCAACCTCGGAGAGGGGGGGGAAGGCAATCTCCAGAGGCGCAAAAACCTCATCCAGACTGATGGCAGGCGGGGATGGTGGCTGGGGCTTCTCCACTGATGGGGAGCTCGTTGAAGCCTGCGTCGCTGGGGACTGGCGGGTGCTGCAATCCGCGTCAGCGGTCGCAGGAGGAGTGGGGAGGCTGTCCCGCTGGGGGAAAGGATGGGTCAACAGGGGCAATAACCAATCGCGGGCATCACCATCCTGCCCGTGCTCCCCCCTGGCCTTCTCCAAGAGGGAGTCCAGAGCCTTCATGCCATAGCGATGCACATAACGCTGAGCGAGCGCTACGGCCTGGGAGGCATCGCGTTGTTGAATCGCCTCAAGAAGCAGCGCCTGCCAATCTGTGGGGGAAGGCTGAGAGACGGGGCTAGACACGGTCGCAGTGGATGTTGGAAGGTGGTTTACTGCAATTTGCGATCCAGGAGTGGGCGCACCAGCAAAAAGAGAACGATTGCCAATGAGACAAGGATGAATAGACAAGCCGAACTCGTCAGGGATCCGTAGGGAGCGCGAAGAACAACATCTCCTAATTGGCCCGAGCCATTGTAGGCAGCTCGAATGGGCTCGATCGCGAAGGTGAGGGGATTGATGGAGGCCAACCAGGCCAACCAGTCAGGCATGAAAGAGAGGGGGGCCAGAGCCGTGCTGGCAAAGAGGAGGGGAAGATTGACAACAAAAATCACGGCGATCATCTCAATGTGTCCTGGTAGAGCAAAAGCCAAACCAAGACTCAAAGCAGTGACAGCAAATACCAGCAGGGTGAGGGTGAGAAGAACGAGCAGCAATCCAGCCACGCCAGGCCAGCCATAACCCAGGACTCCAGCCACAAGCACAATGGCAAGACTCTGGACCAAGCTCAATGATAGAATATAGAGAACTGAAGCCAGAATAATTGAACTCCTAGAGCGCAGTGGCGCGACAAGAAGACGGTTTAAAAATCCAAACTCCCGATCAAACATCACCGGAAGTCCGGCATTTAAAGCAGCGCTAAATGCCGTAAAAACAATGACACCTGCTCCAAAGAAATGCCCATAACTCTCGCCGCCAGGCAACAAGCCATCCGGAGCATGGGCAAACAGCGCGCCAAACAGCAACAGCCAGATCAGGGGCTGCAAAACACCAGCCACGAGGGTGGAGGGGCGTCGCACCAGTTGCACGAAGAGGCGCCGCGTCAGGGCCAGCGTCTCCTGGCTGATCTCTGCCAGGGCGGAGGATTCAGCGCTCTGAGAAATCTGGGGGTCTAAAGGGGTCGATGTGCTGGTCATGGTGAGCAGAGAAGGGAAATCTTGATGGGTGGTTGGTTCAGTGCAAACAACCTCAGCGCATCTGCTGCTTGCGCTCCTCTTTCGGGTCTCGCTGGCCAAGCACGGCCAGCTCAGCATCCATCAAGGTGCGACCTGTGGCTTGCAAGTAGACATCATCCAAACTAGGCCGACTGAGGGCGAGGGCGAAGACAGGAAAACCTGCCGCATCCAAGCAAGCGCGGATGGAAGACACAACAGATTGATCGTCCACGACCAGATTCAGGGAGTACCCCTGGGCACGGTTCACAACAACCTGCCGCACCCCTTGGCAAGGCTGGAGCAGCTCGCGCACCCGCTGGGCTTCCTGCTCATCGCTGAATTCCCTCACCCGCAGAGTGACCCTGTCGCCTCCAAGGGACTGTTTCAACTGCTCTGGCGTGCCCTCGGCAATGACCCGACCAGCATCAATGATGGCCAATCGATCTGCCAGGGCATCCACCTCCTCCAGGTAGTGACTGCTCAACAGGATCGTTGTCCCACTGTTGCGCAGGATCCTCAAGACATTCCAGATCGCACTGCGGCTTTCAATATCCAGCCCCACCGTGGGCTCATCCAGCACCAAGACGGCTGGGCGATGCAGAAGGCCTGCCGCCAAGTCGAGACGGCGGCGCATGCCACCGGAGTAGGTCCCACAGCGGCGGTCGATCCACTCCTCCATCGCCAGAAGGGAGATCACATCTTGCAAGCGAGCCTCCGTTGCCGAAGGTGGGAGGTGGTAAAGATCCGCCTGCAGTTGGAGGAGTTCGCGTCCTGTCAGGATCTTGTCAATGGCAACGTCTTGGGCCACATAACCCAATAGCCGCCGAACCGTGCGGGGGTTGGCCAGAGCATCGTGACCTGCGACTCTGACCTCTCCCTCGTCGGGGGCAAGGAGGGTGCACAAGATGCGCATCGCTGTTGTCTTGCCAGCACCATTGGGTCCGAGAACTCCATAGAGACACCCTGTTGGCACTTGCAGAGATAAGTCATCCAGGGCCTGGACCGGGGTGGTTTTCCGGCCACCTCCGAAGCGTTTTCTGAGATGGTGCAGCTCAATCAAGCCGAGCGACTCCAGTGGGTTTCAAGGGCTCACAATTTAGGCAGGGCCAGCGCTGGGAAGATGGAGGAGAACCGCCATCCCAGACAAGTTGACCTGGGCCGCTTGGGGGGTGCGGGCCAAAAGAAGAAGCAAACAGATGCCGAAGAGGTAGAGAATCGACCACCGAAACAGATTGCGTGCGCAGCGGGAGTCCTCAGGCTGTTGACGAAGTTGCTCGCTGAGCTGGAGAAGCCGCCAATTGAACGGCAAAACCAACAGACCGTAGAGCCAACCTCCGGTTGGCAGCGCAAGCATGCCCACGAGGCTGAGAAAAGAGGTCAAGAGGCTGTAACGGCCGATGGCGTTTGCGGTGGTGACCACCCCATGGACCACGGGCAGCATGGGAATACCAGCGGAGCGGTAGTCCTCTTTCAAAAGAAGGGAGAGGGCCCAGAAGTGGGCGGGCGTCCAAACCAAAACGAGACTGAATAGCCACCAACTGGGCCAACCCAGGGAGCCAGTGGCTGCAGCACCGACCAAAGGCGGTATGGCTCCGGCCACACCTCCAATCACGATGTTGAGTGAGGTTCTTGGCTTGAGAAGCGCGGTGTAGAGAAGCACATAGCTGCAAAGACCAAGCAACGCCAATGCAGCAGCCAAGGGATTGACACCCAACACCAAAACAAGGACTGCACCGAGGGTGAGGGCCACCGCCAGCGTGAAGGCTTGTGGATAGGCCAATCGACCCGAGGGGATGGCTCGCTTGCTGGTGCGCTGCATGCGGCGATCGAGATCCTCCTCCCACAGGCAATTGAGAACCCCAGCCCCGGCGGAGGCGAGGGCTCCACCGAGCAGGGTGCACAACAGCCGCGTCCAGCCCAGAGGCCAGCCAGCCGAGAGAGCCATCCCTCCCAAAGTGGTGGCCAACAGAAGGGGGATCAAACGGGGTTTGGCCACCTCCAACCAAGCCGGGAGGCGCATGGAACGGGGAATGCTGCTGCTAGCCACAACTCACCTCAAGCGAAGAAGATGCCGGCCTGCGAAGCCAGGCGTAAAGGGTTCGACCACAGATGGCTCCAAGGAGTGCAACGAGCAGAGCGGCCACCAATTGGTGCGCAATGGTGAGCGATGGAACCTGCAACTGCCAGCGCAAGGTGAGGACGCCTAGCGCCATCTGAAGCCCAACAAAACTCGCGGCTCCCAAGGACAACATCCGCAGGAGTGGATCGATGGCACCCGAACAAAGGCTGGACCCCGCCAGGGTCACCACAGCAAGGGCGGCAGGCATGGCCAGCTGGCGATGCCTGAGCAACCAATCGCACTGGTCTCCGGCACTCAGGCAGTGATCCACGGCCCATTGACTGGCCATCGCTCCTCCAAGAACGCACTGGCTGAAAACCAGACCCAAGCTGATGAGGGGCAGAGGGACCCACCAGACAGGAGGGGCCAGGCGTGGATCCCCCCCAGCCAGACACTGATCCACGCCACTCATGAACAAGACCAGGAGAAGGGCGGTGGCCAGGTGAGCCGTCACGGTGGGTGAGGCCAGAAGGTGCGTCACGGTGAGCGCCCCGAGAGCCCCTTGCACAGCGACCAAGACAACCGCCAAGCAAGCCGCCCAGGGCAACCAGAACGGAAGCTCCTGGCGGCGCCAAAGACTGATGGCCAGGAGCGCGAGAAGCGCAAGGCCGACAAGGAATGCATCAAGACGATGAAACCATTCCAGAAAAACCTGCAGGTTCATCTGGCGACCAGGCAGAAAAACCCCGTAACAGAGCGGCCAATCCGGGCAAGCAAGACCGGCTTCCATGACCCGGGTTGCGCCGCCAACCACAACCAGTGCCACCAGTGCAATCACCAAATGGGAGGTGAGCATCCGTAGGACGAAGCGAAGCCGCAAGGCGATTGAAAGGCGCAGACAAATCATGGTAACGATGTTTTTCAGATCAGGGATTGCAAACATCTCCAGGAGGTTTGTAACATTTAGCGGCAATTGCCGCAGCCGCTACAAAAGAAGCCACTGCAGCTCACCAGTTTTCATACCCTGTGTGGGGAGTTTCTTCCGTCAGCACCCGCATCGCGCTACGCACCCACCAAACATTTCAGCTTCGGGTCCCCACCCCCCTCAGGCCCTCTTTCCGTCCATCATCAGGACATGGCAATCCCTCCTTCCCTCATCACCTTCCTTGTGGGCATGGCACTCATGCTCGCTGGGCTCTGGCTGGGCCAGAACATCTCCCTATTGCCGCTGGCAGCGAGCACCAATGCCCCGGTCTACGACGAACTTTTTAAGGTTCTCTTCACCATTGGCATCGTTCTCTTTCTCGGCATTTTGGGCTTGCTCATTTTTAGCCTGGTGCGCTTTCGCCGACGAGCCGGCGATGCATCAGATGGAGCACCGATTGAGGGAAATCTGCCGCTTGAAATTGTTTGGACGGCAATCCCTGCCGTCGTTGTTCTTTTTATCGGCATCTACAGCTACGACATCTATGAACGCATGGGTGGCATGACCCCCCTCAATGACCACAGTGCCATGGTCCATGCCTCAGCCGAGCAAAGAGATTTGATGAGCGTGCAACCTGCTTCCCTCTCTTCACCAACGGAAAAGGGGCCTCAAGTCTGGGGTGGCATTGGCCCAGTCTCGGGAGAAGACGCTTTAATTGTTGATCTCACAGCCCTACAATTTGCCTTTATATTTCATTATCCAGGCGCAAACATCACTAGCGGCGAGCTTCATATTCCTGCTAACCATCCCGTGGAGCTACGAATGAAAGCAAATGACGTCATCCACGCTTTCTGGGTTCCTCAATTCAGGCTCAAACAGGATGTCATCCCAGGTCAGCAGACCATCCTCACATTCACAGCGACTCGCCCCGGAACCTATCCGGTTGTCTGTGCAGAGTTGTGCGGTCCCTACCACGGCGGCATGCGCTCGTCAGTTGTCGTACATGAACCCGAGGAATACGACCAGTGGATCCTCAAAAATACCCCGCCCAGTCCCCCACCCACCTCCGTGGCCCAACTGTCCAGCAACCCCATCGCTTGATCCATGACCCTCGCATCCCCACAGGATCTCAATCTTCAACCACAGCCCTTAAGAAGCCTTCAGCCGCAGGGCTGGCTCCGCTTTTTCAGCTTTAGCCTGGATCACAAAGTCATCGGCATTCAATATATTGTCACCAGCTTTCTTTTCTATCTTGTTGGTGGGGCCCTTGCTGGGGTCATCCGCACGGAGCTTGCCAGCCCGATGTCTGACTTCGTCAGTCGAGAAACTTACAATGAAGTATTAACTTTACATGGGACAATCATGATTTTTCTTTGGATTGTCCCGGTGGTTAATGGAGGATTTGGAAATTACCTGATACCCTTTTACGTCGGCGCCCGTGATATGGCATTTCCCCGCTTGAATGCTGTTGCCTTCTGGATGATTCCTCCCGCTGGCTTGCTGCTCATCGCCAGCCATTTCATCACCGGCTCCGCTCAAGCCGGATGGACCGCCTACCCACCCCTGAGCATCACCACTCCAGCCAACGCCCAGATCGTGTGGATCATCAGCGTTCTTTTGCTGGGGGGAAGTTCGATTTTTGGCGCCATCAATTTTATTGCGACAATCCTCAAACTTCGTAGGCCAGGATTGAAACTCATGCAGCTGCCCATGTATTGCTGGGCAATGCTGGGTACAAGCGTTCTAGCTGTTCTGTCGACCCCTGTTTTGGCTGGAACACTGTTGCTGCTCAGTTTCGATATTGTCGCCCACACCGGCTTCTTTAATCCAAGCCTGGGCGGCAATGTGGTGGTTTACCAGCATTTATTCTGGTTTTATTCCCATCCTGCCGTTTATATTATGGTCTTACCAGCCTTTGGCCTGGTGAGCGAGATTTTGCCTGTGCATGCCAGGAAACCATTGTTCGGCTACAGCACAATGGTGTATTCCATCATGGCCATTGTTTTCCTTGGTCTGATTGTTTGGGCCCACCATATGTTCACAAGCGGCACACCTCCATGGATGCGCCTCTTTTTCACGATCGCCACCGCCTTCATCGCCGTACCAACTGGCATCAAGTTTTTTAACTGGCTAGCCACATTGTGGGGAGGGAAAATAGCTCTCAATAGCGCCATGCTCTTCTCCTGTGCATTCATCATCAATTTTGTCTTCGGAGGCATCACTGGCGTCGCCCTTGCCCAAGTCCCTTTTGATATCCATGTGCACGACACCTACTTTGTGGTTGGCCATTTCCACTACATCGTGTACGGGGGCAGCGTATTCGTTATCTTCAGCGCAATCTATCACTGGTATCCAAAATTTACCGGCAGGATGCTAAATGAACCACTTGGCATTCTACATTTTGCTTTGACTTTCATCGGCTTCAATCTTTGTTTTGCGCCCCACCATTGGCTTGGCCTCAATGGCATGCCGCGTAGGGTTGCTGAATACGACCCCACGTTTACTTGGCTCAACCAACTCAGCAGTGTCGGCGCCCTCCTCATGGCGATCAGCACCCTCCCCTTTCTCTTCAACGTGATTTGGAGCCTGCGACAGGGGAAACCCTCCGGTGACAATCCATGGAATGCGCTGACCCCTGAGTGGCTCACCACATCCCCTCCCCCCGTGGAAAACTGGCGTGGGGAAGCCCCGCTCGTCACCCATCCCTATGGCTATGGCTCGACTCCATCGACCCCTCTAAGCCTTGACCAAGCCACAGGCAAAGACGTTTGGACAGGGAACTAGGCCCACGACCGCAACTTTTTGACCCCATCCCCTCGCACCTGAGCCAACACTCTCTTCCCACCCATGGACAGCCTGGCGACAAGCGCACCTAGCCCATCCACGACGCATTCGCAGGTCGAGATGGCATCCGACCCATCGTCCGGGGAACACGCGGATGTTCGCATGTTCGGACTAGCCACCTTCTTGGTGGCTGACGGCATGACCTTTGCGGGTTTCTTCGCCGCTTATCTGACCTTCCGTGCGGTGAACCCGCTGCCCAGCGGCTCCAACTATGAGCTGGAACTCATCCTTCCCACGATCAACACAGCTCTCTTGATCCTCAGCAGCTTCACCTTCCATCGGGCAGGCAAGCAATTGCTGTCTGGACGAGCTCAGCCTTGCCGTCTTTGGCTCATGTTGACTGCAGCTCTTGGCATCGCCTTTCTTGTGGGCCAGATGGTGGAGTACTTTCACTTGCCCTTTGGCCTGAGGGAAAACCTGTTCGCAAGCACCTTCTACGCCCTCACAGGCTTCCATGGTCTCCATGTGACGCTTGGCGTGATTTGCATTCTCGTGGTGCTTCTTCAGGTTGGCCCGAAAGGCACCGTCTCTCCCTCTCAACCTTTCGGCCTTGAGGCAGCGGAACTTTACTGGCACTTTGTGGATGGCATCTGGGTGGTGCTCTACGGCCTGCTTTATCTCCTCTGAACCGAACTGTGCCGTTCGGATCGCTTGGAATTCCTTGCGGAAAGCACTCCGCACGGGCAAAATCAACTTAGAAGAGCTCCTTTACTCGGATGGCTGTCAACATGGCTGTCAACAAAAGTTCTGCCGGCCCATCAAATAAGGGCCAAATCCCCTCCGCTGCAGCTGCTGAGCTTCACGCCCAGCCGGCCTCTGTCCCACTCGAAGGGAAAGAGCTCCTGGATAAAGCTCGCTCGCTCAGCAACCGACCCGAAGATCAGATCGCAAGGGCTTGCGGCTATGTTGGGCCGAGCGGTCGGGTCTTGAAAAAAAGTTTTTATCGAGCGCTTGTCGCCGCCAAGGGATATACCCTTCCTTCCAGCACCGTCGCCAGTGGGCTGAGCCGAGGTCGTCACGCAGACTTCAGAACACGTGTGCACGGAAATGGAAACTTGTTGATCGGCCAGGCCTACACCCGGCGGATGGGCCTTGAACCTGGCCAGGAATTCCGCATCGAACTCCACCGAGAAACTGGTTCGATCTGGTTGTTACCAATGGAACCAGCAAAGAAATAATCTGGGCCTTCTCATTTAAAGCGATATCCCCGAGATAGATCATAATTTTTAGAGTGGAAACCAGCACTGAAGCCGAGCATATCAATACCGCTGAACAGGAAACTGATACCCACCAGCGTGCCAAGAATCCTTGCCAAATCATGATTCTTCATCATCAAGATGACTCCTCCCAGCAGGAGGGTCATCAGACCATTGACGAGCCCCCAGCCCCAGCCTCGGACATGGCGGTTGGTGAGTGAAACACAGGTGGCGACAGCGCCTTCAATGAGAAACACCCCTCCGATCGCCCGCGCCAAAATCGTGAGCTGTCTGGCTGCCGCCGTTGGCCCACTTGCCAGGCGGGTGACCATCCAGAGGCCTGTGACCACAAGCAGGGTCGCCACCACCAGGCGCCAAAAGGTGTGAACAGCGTCGAGCTGACGCGCCCTGGCCATCGTGTTGATCCAACTGATCAGGCCTCCGATGAGAAGCACCAGAGCCACGGCTGCGGTCACCCACACCGAGGCAACCAGAGGAAAAATCAGTGACAACGTCCCTAGAACCAGCATCATGATTCCCTCCGCGAGGGTGAAGGTGCGCAGCGCACTCTCCTCTCGTGGAAGGCTTGGATCGGCAGGAGGGTGGGCTGAGGCCTCTCTGGGATCGAACGCCATCAGAGCCATTGCATTAGGGACGTTGATGCAGAGACGTTTGTACTCACAACCCAGAGGTTGGCTCACCCCAACCCTGCTCAGCCAACCATTGGCCACTCAGGGGGGGAGGCGCTTTAACCGGGCCCGCTGACATCTGCTCGGCAAGCAGGCGCTCCAGGTAACGGGCGACCAGATCGGCCTCCAGGTTGACGGCATCACCGACTCGCCGCTGGTGCAGCGTGGTGTGCTCCCAGGTGTGGGGAATCACCGCAACCCAAAAACCCGCTCCATCCTCGTCGCAGCCGGCCACCGTAAGGCTGATCCCATCGATCGTGATGCTGGCCTTTTCGCACACATATTTGCCGTAAGCAGAATCCTGCCAGGCCACGGACAACCGCCATGAGGACGGCAACGGTTCGATGCCCAAGACAGAACCCAAGCCATCGACGTGGCCACTGACGAGATGCCCCCCCAAACGATCGGACAGTCGCAGGGCGGGTTCCACATTCACCATGGCCCGCGCCTGAGCCCTCCTGCCAAGGGTGGTTCGGGACAGCGTTTCTTCGCTGGCATCCGCCCGAAAGCCCCCGCCGGCGGGGTCTATCTCCACCACGGTGAGGCAGACGCCATCGACGGCAATGCTGTCCCCCAGGGCCACCGGTCCAAGCCCCTCAAAGGAGCCACGAACCCACACGCCGTGGGAGCAGGGTTCTAGACGGCCGATGGCCTGAACCAATCCGGTGAACATTCCTTTGCGCTGAAGGAGGCGGCTTGCTCGTCATAATCAAACAACGGCCAGGGGCTCTTGCAGAGCAGACACACCCAGGAGCAGACACACCATGGTGGAAATGCATGTTGCAGGCATTGCCCTCGATGCCGCCAGCCGCAGTCCGATCGTGCTGCTGAGGGATCCCTCCGGCCGGCGGCAGGTGCCCATCTGGATCGACCAGGCTCAGGCCCAAAACATCCTGGCCGGAATCAACCGCGAGAGACCGCCGCGGCCGCTCACCCACGACCTGATGGCCCAGCTCCTCAACCTGGCTGGCTTGCGCCTGGATCGGGTGATCGTTCACGCGATCGAAGACAACACCTTCCGAGCCGTGCTCAAGCTGGTCAACCCAGCTGGCGAAGGTTCAGACATGGATGCCAGGCCCAGCGATGCCATCGCCCTAGCCCTCCGCACGGGCAGCAGCATTTGGATGCTTGAAGAAGTGGTGGCCGATGCTTCGATCCCGGTGGACGCGGAAGCCGATGCCGAGGATCAGGAGGATTTCCGCCGCTTTCTGGACCGAACCAGCCCGGCGGAATTGATCCGCCATCTCCACAGAGCGGCTCCAGAAGCATCGCCCGGAGAGCCAGACGCAGAGGGAGAAGCCGGCGACTCCCAGCCCGAGTCGTCAGATGAGCCCCCCGGTTCCCCGGATGATGAGGACACCTCCACAAGCTGAACCGGAGGGGTCCCCCCCTCCCCTCCCGATCCGAAGGCCCTTTGGGGGAGGGCGGGAGGTTTCCCTCTTCACGCTTGGCACCATGAGGGCCCTGGAGAGCCCAAAGGCCATGGAGGCCGTGCTGCGCAGGGCCTTGGCCGTGGGTATCAACCACATTGAGACGGCCCCGGCCTATGGACCTGCAGAGCGCTATCTGGGAGCTGCCCTGGCCTCGCTGGCGAGGGAGCAGCCCTGGCAACGAGCTGATCTGGTGATCACCAGCAAGATCCTGCCCTCCGATGGAGTCACAGAGCCCTGGAACCAACTTCTGGGGAGCCTCCAGCGCCTCGGCGTCGAGAGGCTCGACAATTTGGCCATTCACGGCTTGAACACGGAGGCCCACCTGCAGTGGGCTCTTCATGGCCCGGGAGCCGACCTTTGCGCGCGGGCTCTGGACGAGGGGGTGGTGGGGCAAGTGGGCTTCAGCAGCCATGGATCCAACAGCCTCATCGCCAGAGCCCTGGAAAGCGGCCGTTTCCGGTTTTGCAGCCTGCACTTGCACCTCTTTGATCGCACCCGGCTCGGCCTGGCCCAAGGAGCTCTGGAGGCGGGTCTAGGAGTGATGGCGATTTCTCCAGCAGACAAGGGCGGCAGGCTTCAGGATCCCCCCCCTTTGCTCGTGGAGGACTGTGCCCCCTGGTCCCCACTCCATCTGGCCTATCGATTTCTCCTGGCCCGGGGGATCAGCACCCTCACCGTGGGAGCAGCCACTCCCGCCGATCTTGATCTGGCGGGGAGCCTCGCCGCCGCCGACCACCCCCTCACACCAGAGGAGGAGAGCGTCGTTCAGCGCCTCCAGAGCCGAGGCCAGGAGCGCCTAGGCCAGGAATGGTGCGGGCAATGCCAGGCTTGCCTCCCCTGCCCCCAGGAGGTGCCCATCCCCAGCCTGTTGCGCCTCCGACAACTGGCGATTGCCCATGGCATGGAGGCCTTTGCGCGGGAGCGATACAACCTCATCGGCCAGGCAGGCCACTGGTGGGAGCAGGTGAATGCCCAGGCCTGTGAGCGTTGCGGGGCCTGTCTGCCCCGCTGCCCTTTGCAGTTGCCCATCCCCGACCTCTTGCAGGATGCTCACCACCGCTTGGCGGCGGCACCTCGGCGCCGCCTCTGGGGTTAAGGGCTCTGGCAGGCCAAGGTGCTGTTCCAGAGGTTCTGAAGTCTGCGCTTCTCCGGGGGGTTGAGGGGGGGGAGATCTCGACAGCGCTCAAGCACGGGCTCAGGCGGCAGGAGCAGCCGCGTCACCGTGGGGGCAAATCCCTCCAGGGCCGCAGCCAAAGTTGGCCTGGGGAGAGGAGGCACCCAACCAGCCGCCAACAAACGGGGCAGAAGCGGCGGTTTGAGAATCGCTTCCAGCCACTCCCGGGGAGGAGTGACCTGGCTTCCAGCAGGGCGCAGGAGCATCGACCAGGCAATCGGCGAACCCTGGGGAGGGAAAAGCACGGTGAGGCGGGGATCACGGCGGAGCAAGGGCACCAACTGCTGCCTGGGGAGCACAGCCGCCTGGGCTGGGCCGCTGAGCAGAAGCTGGAGGCCATGGCGATCGTCCTGGGACAGCACCTGCCGACGCAGACGACACAACCGTTCGGGGTCTTCTGCCAGCAGGGCCATCACCACCCGTGGACTAGAGGGGAGCACCACCTTGCCCGCCAGGCTGGGGTCCAAGAGGAGGTCCCACCCCTCAGACTCCCGCTTGGCCAGATCAGCCCGATCGCGCAACACCAGCAGCCAGGGGTTGCAGCTCCAGGGGAAGGCCAGTGGTGCTTCCTGCCCCTGGGCGAAGAGATGGCTGGCAGCGCCTGCGCGGGACTCCAGGCGGCCGAACAGCTCAGGGTGGCCAAAGGGTGCCCAGGTGGCCCTCGGCAGCGCGCTGGCCCAACCATCGCTGAGCTGCACCAGGGCGGGACGCTCCGCCACGGCCGCCTGGCTCGCTTGCTTCACCTCGCTGGGCCCATCCAGCCAGCGCAGCTGCCAATCCTTCGGCAGCTGCCGCAGCCAACGCTCCGGCACATCCCCCCGTCGGGCCGCCAGCCTGGGCCCCTGCCGAGAACAACCCGTCAGAGAACTCTCCAGAAGCGCCAGGGAGCCGCAAACGCCGATCCCCAGCAGCGAGCGACGCGTGAGTTGCCCCTCAGCCATGTTCAGACCGTAGACGGTCACTGGAGCAGGCCAGGGAAGGGGGTAGCAATTGGGCGCAGGCCGCCTCGCAGGCCATGGCCAACACCTGGGGATCACGCCCGCTCAGTTCCCACAGCACGGCCAGACCACCAGCCCCCACCCCTTCCTTCACATAACCCTCTTCATAGGCGGCCAGAGCTGGGTGGAAGTGGGAGCGAAAGCGGAGAGAACTGCAGAAGGCCAAGGGCTCCACCTGCCAACGACGGCCGAGATGGTGAAGCAGGCGCACCAGGTCGCTGTCCGCTTCCTCGGCCACCCAGCGGGTGGTGGCCAGGGCCGTTGCGGCCATCAGCCTGGGCCGATGGCTGGGGGAGGCCAACGCCAGGGCCAGGGCCAACACGGCCGCCATCTGACTGCCACCCGCCAGCATCACGGGCACATCCGCCATCGCGGCCTCCAACAGCAAGCCCGCGGCCATCGGTTGCATGGGGTCTCCCAAGGCCGCCACCACCGCCAGCGGGTCATGACAGACCCCGCTGCTCAACACCAAACCTGCCTGGGCCGCTCCCCGCTCCACCAACTCCTGTTTCAAGTCATGGGCAGGCTGACGCAAACTGCCGCTCACCAGGCCGAAGGCCTCAACCCCAAGCCCACACAGCACAGCCTGGGCTGTGGTCGTTCCCCCCGGCACACACTCGGCAAGCAGCAAGGGGGCATGGGGACTGCGTTCAGCCAGGCGCCTGCCCCAGCCACGCCCCTGCTCCAGAAGCGCCTCCACCCGCTGCCGAGGCATCGCGGCACCCGAACTCACACACCGCGCGGATTGCCCTCCCCGCGCAGCAGACAGCCGGATGTGGGGGATGGCGGGTGCGCGGGCACAGCCCAGATCCACCACCAGCGGGTTGAGGGCCAGGCCCTGGAGCACCACATGACTGATCAGGGCAGGCGAGACCCCGGCGGGCAGGGGAGGCAGGGCATGGGGGCGCCAACCCAGGGGGCCAAGCAGGAGCAGTTCGGCATCTGCCGCGGCGGTGGCCAGGCGGGCCTCCGGGGTGGCTCCTGCCGCGGAGATGCCAGGCACGGCAGCAGTTTCGGTGGCTGCCAAGAGAAGCAGCACTTGGCTGGCCGACCACTCCTGCTGCCAGCGGGCAGCCCAGGACTCCGCCAGAACCGAGGAGCCGCACAGCAGCCGCGGGCCGCTCAAAGGGGATCCAGGCTCACCAGGGCCTGCATCACGGGAGGGGGTTCGCTGATGGGGGACTTGAGGCGGGGAAAGATCCAATAGGCCACAGCATGGAGACAAAAAACCACCAACAGGTTTTGCACCAACACCAGAGCGAGGGCTGCCGCCTGAACCTGGCTGAGATCGAGCCCCGCCCCCAGTCCCAGGGAATCAGACAGGCGATCGAGCAACTGGGACGCCGCGGTGGTGATCAACACCCACAGGTTTTCGTCCACCAACACAGAGAGGACAGCCAAGCGCACAAGGAAACCAAACGCCCCGATCAGCGCGCCAATCGGCCAGGTGAGCCACCAGCTGAGGCGCCGCCGCCAACCCCAACCCAACCACAACGAGAGCAATCCATAGGGGAAGAGCACCAGTGGGCCGCGGATCGGCCCCATCAGGGCCACCAACAACAGGCTGGTGACCGCGACACCCTCCAGGGCGCAACGCCAACCATGGCGCAGCTGCAGCAACGTGAGAGGAAGGGGAAGGGCAAGGCGAAACAGCGGACTTCCCACAGGCAAGTAATAGAGCGCAGCCCACAACAGGGCTGTGGAGGCCGCCAAATAGGCCGTGTCCATCAGCTGCCGCGCCTGACGGGGACTCAACTCGCGCTGGCTCTTGCTCAACGAAGCAGGGTGGTGGGAGGGCATGGTCAGCGGGGGGGGGGAGCCGGACGCACCGAAGGAGGCTGCAGGGAACCTTGGTTGGCTTCGGGAAGGGGAGCAGCAGGCGAACCTTTCACCCGCTCGATCGTTTCCACCTCAAAGGGAATGCCAGCGGCCCGCAGAGCCTGGGTGACCCCCTCAGCTGGCGCAGAGGGATCGGCGAGGGGCAGGCGGATCGTGACGCGGTAAGGGGAGGAGGCGCTGGAGGATGGGCCGGGCTTGGGCTTGGGGGCTGACGGTGGGCGAGCTGAGGGTCCCTGCGGCTTTGCGGGCGCGGGACGGGCAGGAGCGGTGCCGGGCTGGGCTGAACCCTGCGGAGCTACCCCGACTTTTTTCGCTTCACCGGTCGCCCCCGCAGGGGGTGAGCTGGGGGCTGAAGACGGCCGAGGGGCCGTTGGGGCCTCCACCGCGCTGGGATTTTGATCTTGGGTGGGTTGCTGGGGATCGGGCGCCTGCTCTGGCGGGGACGGAAAACTGCCAGAGAGGCTTTCCCCCCAGGGCGTGCCCGCGCAACCGGACAGAGCCACGACGAAAGGCAGCACAGCAATGGTGGTGAGCAGCTTGCATCCCCACGGGCGGCCCAGTTGACGCCTGATGCTCATCCGTTTCCTGCCGGACGAATCACTCGCACAGCGCTTGCCCGCAGGCGCCCGCTCTTGGTTGTGGCTGGCGCTTTACGGGGGGTGGCGGCTGCGCTGGAGCGGCTGGATTTGGCAGCGGCGCTGGCTTTGGGCCGGGCAGCCTTCGGAGCCGCAGCCTTGGCTGCGGAGCGGCCGCGTCCCGCCCCCTTGCCCGAGCTTGCTTTCGCCGCCAGAAGCTCCACCGCCTGCTCCAGGGTGAGGCTCTCCGCAGTCGCGCCCTCTGGCAACGAGGCGTTGACCTTGCCCTGTTTCACATACAACCCGTAGGGCCCATCGAAGAGTTGGATCGGCTCGCTGGCCCCCTCCGGGGTGCCCAGATCCCGCAGAGCGGTGCGGCCTCCACGGCCCCGTTTCGGTTGGGCCAGCAGCTCGAGGGCGCGACTCAGTCCAATGGCGAGCACATCATCTTCCGCCTTCAAGGAGCGATAGTCCTTCTCCCCCTTCCCCTTGTCGTGCACCACATAGGGTCCAAAGCGGCCCAAGCCGGCCTGCACCTTCCCGCCCTCGGGATGCTCGCCAAGGTGACGGGGCAGCCGCAACAAACCCAGGGCATCCTCCAGGCTCAACTCCTCGGGTTTCACACCCTTGGGCAGGGAGGCTCTCTTGGGCTTCGGGGTCTCCTCGCTCACCTGGCCCAGCTGGAGATAAGGCCCGTACTGACCAAACAGGAGATACACCAGTTGGCCCGTCTCTGGGTCTTCACCCAAAGACTCCGGTCCCTCACTTTTTTGCTTCAAGAGCAGCGTTGCCTTTTCCGCATCCAAATCCGCAGGAGTGATCTCCAGGGGAAGGGTGGCTTTGCAGAGCTCCTCGGTGCCATCCTCCGCCTCCCTCTTGCTTTCGAGATAGGCACCGAAGCGACCGATGCGCACCACGCAGGGCAACCCCTCCAGGGCAATGGTCCGAGAGATCGAGGGATCAATATCCCCCTCCCTGCGTTGCACCTGGGCTTCCAGTCCCTCCTCCCCCTTGTAAAACTTCTCCAGATAGGGCAACCAGGGCATCTTGCCGGCGGAGATGTCGTCCAGGCTGTTTTCCATCCTCGCGGTGAACCCCGTGTCCACCAGTTCTGGAAAATGCTGCTCCAGTAGAGCGGTGACGGCAAAAGCCGTAAAGCTTGGGATCAGGGCATTGTTTTGGAGCGTGGCGTAGCCGCGATCCTGGATCGTTCCGATGATGCTGGCGTAGGTGGAGGGCCGGCCGATCCCCTCCTTTTCCAAGGTCTTCACAAGAGCGGCCTCGCTGTAGCGGGCCGGCGGTTGGGTTTGGTGGCCCAGGGCCTCCACGCCCTTGCAGAGAGGCACATCGCCCACCACCAGAGGCGGCAGGATCACTTCCTGCCCCTCAAGGGCCGCATCGGGATCATCACTTCCCTCGACATAGGCACGGAAAAAGCCGGGGAAATCAATGCGCTTGCCACTGGCTCGGAAGGTGGCGCCAGCCGCCTCCAAATCCACCGCCAAAAGAGTGAGCTTGGCGTCGGCCATCTGGCAAGCCACCGTGCGCTTCCAGATCAGCTCATAGACCGCCAGGTCCCTGCCATCCAAGCCAGTTTCGGAGGGGGTGCGGAAGGACTCACCCGCCGGCCGGATCGCCTCATGGGCTTCCTGGGCATTGCGAGCCTTGGTGTGAAACTGGCGTGGGGAGGGTGAGAGGTAGTCCTTGCCGTATTTGCTCTCCACGCAGCTCCGCGCCGCTTGGATGGCTTGCTCAGAGAGGTGCACCGAATCGGTGCGCATGTAGGTGATGAAGCCACGCTCGTAGAGCGCCTGCGCCGTGCGCATGGTGTCCCTGGCCGAGAGCCGCAGCTTGCGGTTGGCTTCCTGCTGCAGGGTGCTGGTGGTGAAGGGGGGAACGGGTTTGCGCACGGTGGGTTTTTCCTCCACCGCCTTCACCTGCCAAGGGGCTTGCTGCACCTTCTCCTGCAGGGTGCGCGCCTCGGTCTCGCTGAGGAGTTTCACCGTGCTGCCGCTCTTCAGAGCGCCGGTGGCTTCATCAAAATCGCTGCCACCGGCAATCCGCTCGTCTCCGAGGTGGGTGAGCTTGGCCTCGAAGCCAAGCTGCTTGGCTTCCAGGGCAGCCTTGAGATCCCAGTAGCTGCCACTGCGAAAAGCACGCCTGGCCTGCTCCCGTTGCACCAATAACCGCACCGCGACGGACTGCACCCGCCCAGCGGAGAGGCCCCAGGCCACCTTCTTCCAAAGGAGTGGCGAGAGCGTGTAGCCCACCAGACGGTCCAAGATGCGGCGGGTTTCCTGGGCATGCACCAGCTCCATATCGATGGAGCGAGGGCTCTCCAGCGCCCGCTGAATGGCCGGTTTGGTGATCTCATGGAAAACCATGCGCCGCACCGGCACCTTCGGCTCAAGAAGTTGCTGCAGATGCCAGCTGATGCTCTCCCCTTCTCGGTCTTCATCCGTGGCCAGCAACAGCTGATCGGCGCCCTTGAGGGCATCTTTGAGTTCTTTCACCACTTTCTTCTTGTCCTTCGGCACCACATAGAGCGGTTCGAAGTCGTGGGTGGTGTCCACCCCCAGGTTGGCCCACTTCTCACCTTTGTGTGTGGCGGGGATCTCGCTGGCGTTGTTGGGCAGATCGCGCACATGGCCCATCGAAGCCTCCACCCGGAAGTCCTTGGGAAGGAAGTTGCGGATGGTGCGGGCCTTGGTGGGGCTCTCGACGATCACCAGGGTGTGCGCCACAGGGCATGGAGTAGACCGAATGACCTTCTATATCGCATCGAGGCGCCCTGCGGAGCATTGCATCGCGAATGCATTCTCAGGACTGGCCCCCCTAAGGCCGCCGCCAACGCCGCTAAAGTCCGCGGGAACCAGTGATGGATGGCTGTGGTTGCCGACTTTGGTTTGCAGTTGAACGCGGCAGCGATCGCCCCGGAATCTGCCGTTTTGATTGCCTTGGTGGGCTGCCTTCTGGTCGATCTGGCTGGTGAAAAGACCGCTAGCCGCTGGGTGCCACCCATTTGCTACGGCGGCCTGGGCGCCGCGCTTGTGCTGCTCGCCCTCCAATGGAACGGGCCCCTGGAGCCCTCCTTCCTTGGCGCGTTTTTGGCCGACAATCTGGCCATCGCCTTCCGCGGAGTCGTTGCTGCCTCCACCCTGATTTCCCTGCTGCTGAGCTGGCGGTATGTGGAGCGGAGCGGCACACCCTTGGGGGAATACGCCGCCATCCTGCTTGCCGCCACCCTCGGTGGCATGTTCCTCTGCGGGGCGACAGACCTCGTGAGCATCTTCATCTCCCTGGAAACCCTCTCTGTGGCGAGCTACTTGCTCTCCGGTTACATGAAGCGGGATGCCCGCAGTTCGGAAGCAGCCCTGAAATATCTCTTGGTCGGATCAGCCGCCGCAGCGGTGTTTCTCTATGGCGCCTCCCTTCTTTACGGTTTGAGCGGAGGCAACACGGGGCTGGAGTCGATTGGTGTGGCCCTCGCTGGCAGCAGCGCGCCCATCGCCGCCCTCTCCCTGGTGTTCGTGCTCTCCACGGTGGCGTTCAAAATCGCCGCGGTGCCCTTCCATCAGTGGACTCCCGATGTCTACGAGGGCTCTCCCACCCCAGTGGTGGCCTTTCTTTCTGTGGGGTCGAAAGCCGCTGGCTTTGCCCTCGCCCTGAGGATCCTTGTGGGTTGTTTCGACACCTTTGACGCCCAGTGGAAATTTCTATTCACTGTCTTGGCCGTCTTGAGCATGGTGCTCGGCAACGTGGTGGCTTTGGCTCAAACCTCAATGAAGCGGATGCTGGCCTACAGCTCGATCGGCCAGGCAGGTTTTGTGATGATTGGCCTGGTATGCGGCACAGAAGATGGTTTCGCTTCGATGGTGCTCTACATGGCTGCCTATCTCTTCATGAACCTGGGAGCATTTGCCTGCATCATTCTTTTCTCTCTGCGCACGGGCAGCGATCGAATTGCGGACTACGCTGGTTTGTATCAAAAGGATCCGCTCATCACCCTTGGCTTGAGCCTCTGTTTGCTATCTCTCGGAGGCATTCCTCCAATGCTCGGCTTCTTCGGCAAAATCTATCTCTTCTTTGCCGGCTGGGCAGATCACCAGTACCTCCTGGTCATCGTAGGCCTCATCACTTCTGTGATCTCGATTTATTACTACATTTCCGTCATCAAGATGATGGTGGTCAAGGAACCACAAGAGGCCTCCGATGTCGTCAAGGCCTACCCCCCGATTCAATGGAATCTCGCTGGCATGCAACCTCTTCGTGCCGCCCTGGTGAGCTGCGTGATCGTCACGGCGATCGGTGGCATTCTCTCTAGCCCTCTGTTTGAGTGGGCCAGTGCCACCGTGGCAGGTACTCCCATCCTCCAGGCCGCCCTGGCGACTGCAAATGCTGCCGCCATCGGCTGAATCGCCCACTCCTTTGCAGCCTGGCGTGGCTCCTGCCGTCACACTCGCCTTGTTGGAGCATGTCGACAAGGTGTACGGAGCGGGGGATGCGCAAGTGCATGCCCTGCGTGACGTGAGTTTGAACGTAAACCGTGGCGATTATCTAGCCGTCATGGGGGCCTCCGGATCGGGCAAAAGCACAGCCATGAACATCCTCGGCTGCCTGGATCGGCCGAGTCGGGGACGTTACTGGCTGAACGGGGTGGAAGTGGCCCAGCTCACGGATGACGAGCTAGCCGACATTCGCAACAGTGAATTGGGTTTTGTGTTTCAGCAATTTCACCTTCTTCCCCAATTCACTGCCCTGGAGAATGTGATGCTGCCGATGATTTACGCCGGGGTGCCAGCATCAGATCGGCGGCTGCGGGCCGAACAGGCCCTGCAAAGGGTGGGGCTGGGACACCGACTTGAGAACCGCCCCAATCAACTTTCAGGCGGTCAACAGCAGCGGGTGGCCATCGCCCGGGCCATCATCAACCGCCCCTCCCTGCTCCTGGCGGATGAGCCCACCGGTGCCCTGGATTCACAAACCACCGCTGAAGTGCTCGACCTTTTCGACGAACTCAACCGGGAGGGCATCACCATCCTTTTGGTGACCCACGAGCAGGATGTGGGGGCGCGGGCCCAAAGGGTGGTGCATTTCCACGACGGCCGGATCGTGGCTTAACCGGCTTGCCGCTCAGCCGGCTTGCCGGGAGCTGCTTCAGCCGGCACCTTGCCCTGGAGCCCAGACGGACGCTCAAGGGTTTGGAGCAACTGGCCCATCAGCAGGGCCACCGCATCGGGTGCCTGGGGGGAGGGCAGCTCAGACCGGGGACCCGTCGGGAGACTTGGCAGACCCATGGCCGTCAGCACTCCCGCGGGCTGCATCTCGCCTGGATCGGTGGCCACCCAACCGCCATCTTGGGGGAGCCGCAATTCAAAGTGCAGATGGGGACCTGTGCTCAGACCAGTGCTACCCACCCTGCCGATCACCTCGCCCTGGCGGACGGTGTCGCCTGGTTTGACATAAAGCTCTGAGAGGTGGCCATAGAGCGTGCGGCGAAGGGGACTGGCGTGCTCGACCTCAATGGCCAGGCCGTAGCCTCCAGCATCGCCACTGCTCACCACACGACCGGACAGGGCAGCCACGACTGGGGTGCCTTCCGGCGCTGCGAAATCGCGGCCGGAGTGCATGATCCAGGAGCCCAAAATCGGGTGGAGCCGCCAGCCAAAATTGCTGGTGGGCACCGCAGAACCAATCAAGGGGAAGATCAGGCCTCGATTGCCATTGCCACCAATAGGGGAGGGACGGGGCGTCAAGCGAAACACGTCTGTGAGACGAAAGCGACCACCCACGCCAGCCAACAAGGCGTTCACAGGCACGCTGATCGGCGGCAGGGGCGCGGCGGCAATCCCCTCACGAGTCGTGCCCTCCCCGCCGAAACCAACGCTCCCCCCCAGTCCCCCGGTGCTGGAGGGGGAGGATCCGGGCGAGAGCAAGCCGCCGCCGTCCGGCCGGCCACGGCCCCGAAACACCACACCCGTGCGGCATTCCTCCGCGGAGAGTGCACCGCTGCTGCAGGCCTGGCGCTTGAGGCCGGGCACCGGGTCAAGCACCAGGGAGCCCCGAACCCGGATTCTTTCTTTTGGCGTGACGATCCCGTCCCGCACCAAGGCATCGAGGGAAGCATCAAATCTCTTGGGGCGGTCGCTCTCCAGCTGGGCAGATGCGGGGTTGAGAGGCTCGACCCGTTCCGCGGTGGCGGGCACTGGATTGGGTGCCGCTGGTTCATCCTTGGGCAAGCCCGCCGCGGGCATCGACGCAGGCGGAGGGGTGAGCGGAGCGGGCGGAGGCGGAGGGAGAGGGGCAGCTGGAGCGGCTGCTGGGGCCCCGAGATCGGCTGAAGCTGGAGCTGTGAGGTCCGCCTGGGCCAGCACCAGGGTGGATCCTGCCAACGGCGCGCTCCAGGCAGCGGCGAGCAACAGAAGGCGGAAGGGGCGTTGCATCGGAAATAAAACGGACCGGGGGTGAGGGGCGGACTGGGGGAACAGGAAAGGGGGGCGTGTCACGAACCCTTCACACGATCGCCGCCAATGTAAAGAGAGTTGGCCCCATCTGGCCATGGGCGGTGCAGGACACTTTGCCGGCCATCTACTGAGGTCAAGGCCAATCCGCCCTGGCGAGTGAGGCCTTGGATCTGCCAGGTCACCCCATCCATGGGCAGCTGCTCGGCGGGAAGCCAAAGCCGCGCTTGCGCTTCACGCCGCACCAGCTCAGGCTCCCTGGCGCTGTTCATCGCCCACTCCAACGCATCGAGAACCTTGGGCAGCAGATAGCGGGGTCTGGCTCGGATCCGACCGAGGCCCCTCACCAGGTTGGTGGCTCCGGCCGGGACGGGGTTGCAACCATTGAGGCCCAGACCAATGCGGGCCCAGCGCACGCAGGCCCCCCGCAGCCGGAGGCCGGAGAGCAGGCCGGCCAACTTGCGCCATTGCCCATCCGTGCCTTTCAGCAGAAGATCATTGGGCCACTTGAGGCGACCTTCCAGGCCCAACGCCTCGAGCTGATGCAGCAGGCCCACCGCGACTGCCAGGCCAGGTGCGGCGGCCTGGGGCTCCAGCGGGGCCCAAGGCAAGGCGGCACTCAGCCAGATGCCTCCCGGCGGAGATTGCCAGCTCCTGCCGTACTGGCCATGGCCGAAACGCTGGCGGCGGGCCAGCACAACCCGAGGGCGCTCAAGACGCAAGGAAGCCCCTGGCGACCGCTGGGCCAACCAGCGCTCCAGCTCCCGTTCCGTGCTTGCACAAACGGCCAAGGTCTGCAGCTGCCAGGGTTGGTGAGGCCGCCTCACAGAGCAGCCAACCAGCGGCCCATCCTTGCGGCAGCCTCCTGGAGCGTCTCCAAAGGGTGCACCAGGGCCAGGCGGAGCCATCCCTCGCCGCCGGGGCCAAATCCTTGCCCCGGGGTGAGGCACACACCCGTGGCCTCTAACAGGGCGGCACAAAAGTCTTCGCAGGAGAAACCCCGTTGGCGAGCCACTTCTGGCAGCGGCAACCAGAGGTAGAGCGCCATCGAGGGGCGCGGCACAACCCATCCAGCCCTCTCCAAGGCCATGGCCATGCCGTCCCGACGCTCCCGGTACACCCGCCGCAGCTGGTCTGGCCAGTCAGGGGCCTGCTCAAGGGCGGCGATGGCTCCGGCCTGCAGGGCTTGAGACTGGTTGAAATCAACCACGCTCTTGAGCTGGCGCAGGGCTGAAATCAGAGGCTCGGAGCCCACAGCAAAGGCGAGCCGGTAGCCTCCCAAGCACCAGCTCTTGGAAAACGAGAACAGCTCAATGCCGCAGCGGCGCCAGTCGTTGTGGCGCAACAGGGCCGGGGCGGTGCCCTCCAGAGCCAGATCCACATAGGGATTGTCGTGGAGGAGCACAACATCGTGGTCGATGGCTCGCGCCATGGCCTCCTCAAGCCAGCTCTGGTCGCCTGTGGTGGCCGTGGGGTTGTGGGGGAAACCCAGCACCATCAGCCGCAAGGCAGCCCAGGTGCTCTCGGGCAAGCTTCCAAACGCCGGACGCCAACCTCGCTCGGCCTGCAGGGGCAGGCGGAGCGGGGTGGCCGAGGCCAAATGGAGGCCGCCCAGGTGGGAGGGATAGCAAGGGTCCAACACCAGGGCTGGATCCCCGGGATTGAGCACGGCCAAGGGCAGATGGGCTGTGCCCTCTTGGGAACCGATCAAGAGCAACACCTCCCGCTCCGGATCCACCGTCACGCCAAAGCGACGCTCCACCCACGCGGCAGCCGACTCGCGGAAGGGGAGGGTGGCGGCGTGAAGGCAGTAGGCGGCGCTGGCGGGTTGCTGCAGAGAAGCTGTGATCGCTTGCAAGGCCACCGCCGGCGGCGCAAGATCGGTGGAGCCCAGGGAGCAATCGATCAGTGGGCCCGGATCCCGATCCGGATCGCGCAGGGGGCGGCTCTGCACATAAGCCGCCTTGCGTTGATCATTGCGGGCAAAAACACCACTGCCCAGCTTGGAAACCCGCTCAGAGATGGGCATCCACAAAGGCCTTCAGCTGGGATTGGGGAATGGCGCCTTCATGGCGGGCCAGTTCCACGCCATGACGAAAAAGGATGAGGGTTGGCAGCCCCTTCACAGCCAAATCAGCAACGGTGAGAGGGTTGGGATCGGCCTCCAGCTTGGCCACCTGCAAGCGGTCGCCATAGGTTGCGGCTGCCCACTCCATCAGCGGAGCCATCAGCCGGCAGGGTCCACACCAATTGGCCCAAACATCCAAAAGGAGAAGGTTTGATTGGCTGAGAGCTCCTGCCGCCACAGTGGCGTCGGTGAGATCCACGACGCCGGAGGAATGGGAGGTCACAGGATCGGACACAGGACTGGCTCAGCGGTGGCCCGATTGTATGGAGCTGGTTTGCGGGATGGAGCCGACCAAGCTTGATGCTGAGGGTCGAGGCCTGTGCTCAGAGCTTGTCGATCGAGCGTTTCAGCTCCTGAAGCTCCGCATCCACCTCAGCGGCTTGGACGGGCTCCAGCTGGGGAACCGGGCCATTGGCCGCAGGCAGTTGGATGGGATTGGCGCCTCCTTCCAGCCGCTGTTTGAGGGCAGCCAATTCGTCATCGACATCGCTACCTTCCAGGGCAGCGAACTGGGATTCGAGATCAGCGCCGGCGAGCTCAGCAGCGGCCTGGCTGCGGGCCTCAAGGCTGAGCACCTTCTCCTCCATCTGTTCGAAGGCGGCCATGGCGTTGTTGGTGCCAAGGTTGTTCACCGCCGTTTGCAGCTGCTCCTGGGCCTGGGCCGCCTGGGCGCGGGCTTTGAGCATGTCTTTTTTGGTTTTGGCCTCGGCGATCTTGGCTTCCAGGGCCGTCAGGCTCTTTTTCAAGGTCTCCACCTGACCAGCCTGGCTGCCGATCTGGGTGTTCAGCGCGGTGGCGGTGTCCTGGTAGGTCTTGCGACGGGAGAGGGCTTCCTTGGCCAGGGATTCCTCCCCTTTCTGCAGAGCCACTTCGGCGCGTTGATACCAGGCTTTGGCCTGTGACTCAGCCTGTTCCGCCTGATTCTGCAAGCGACGCTGGCTGGCAATGGCCGTGGCCACGGCCTGGCGCAGTTTCACCAGGTCGGCCTGCATGTCGGCCAAGGACTGATCCAGAATCTTGGCGGGATCCTCTGCTTTGCTGACCAGATCATTGAGATTGGCGCGGAGCAGGCGACTGAGCCGATCGAAGAAGCCCATGGGCCGGGGCAGAGATCTGATTACGTTACTGAAGGTATCGCTGCACGGGCCATGGATCTCTGGGGGTAGCCGAACCTGGACGGCAATCTCAGCCGCATCTTCTTAGCTTCATGGCCATGACGTCCAACGCTCCATCCCCTCGAGGCCGAAGGCGCAGGGGCCGATCCTCCATCCCCTCAGGCCAACAGAGTGGTCTGCAGCAGCGGGTGATTGGAAACGTCTCCCTGCTGCTGCCTTCTCCGCCGGCTCCTGCCGTTGGGCTCGCCTCCTGTCTGGACCATCTCCAGCAACAGTGGAAGCGGCAGGGTCACCTGGCCGCCCTCTGGCAGGCCTGGCCCCGCCTGGCTGGTGCTCAGCTGGCGCCCCATTGCCGCCCCCTGACATTGCAGGGCGGCGTGCTCACCGTGGGCGCTGCGCCTGGACCGTGGCTGCAAGGGTTGATCTACAGCCGACACCAATTGCTCGGGGCCCTGAGGGGTGCCGGCTTTCCCGTGCGGGAGGTGCGAGTGCAACAGCATCATGCCCATCCCCTGCCGGCGGCCGGCGGCGAGTTGGAGGCGGATGTCTGGGCGCGGCATCCCAGCCGCATGGATGTGCACGGCCAGGCCGACTGCCCCAAGTGCCAGCGGCCTGCGCCCACGGGTGAGATGGCCCTATGGGGCACGTGCAGCTTCTGCCGCCGCGCCCAACTCTCACTCCGCTGAAAGAAAACGCTGACGCCAAGTGGCTTCCTGAACCCTGGCCTCAGGCGTGCCCTCCGCCGGGAAAGCCGACAGAAAGTCCTTGTCACTGGCCGGCTGGTAGGGCCCCTGCTTGATTTCGAACATTACGGTGTCGGGCTTGAGGGCCACCAGGGTGTGGAAGAGACCCTCTTGGAGTTCCACGCCCCGCAGGGGCCCCTGGCCATCGAGGTGGAGTGCCTCGATCACCTCCCCCTGGCCATCAAGCAGCAGCAAACCCATGGCTCCCTGCAGGACGACAAAACATTCGAAACCCGTCCCCGGTGTGGAACGCAGATGTCGATGGGGGCGGACATAGGTGCCGGGCTGCATCACATTCAGGAAGCGCTGCACAAGCTCCGGCTCGGCATGGAGGTTGTGATTTCGGCGCAGGCGGGGAGAGAGGCGGGCCTCGGCTGAGACCGCATCAAAGAGCGCTTGATCGAGGCACTTGAGCGGCAACGATGCGGCAGTGGCTGATGGAACAGAGGCAGACACCTGCGGTCGGAGCGGGGGCGCGTCCACGGTATGGCCGGAGCAAGGGTTGAGGGCTAGGCCCCGCCGCGAAACAGGTGGTGATGCTCTGCGGAATAGAGCAAGGAGCGGGCCTGGCCTGCCCCCGCCAGAGCTGGACTAACCACGTAGAGGGTGGTGCGGATCAGACCGCGCTGTTGGCTGGTGGCGGCCATCTGCTGGAGGGGCACCACCTGAAGCCACTGATCCGGCCAGCTCACTCGGTAACCAATCGCCACTGGGGTGTCAGCGGGGTAGTGGCGGAGCAACTCATCCTGCACCTCTTCCACATGGCGAGCACTGAGGTAGAGACAAAGCGTGGCGCGCAGAGCCGCCAAACGGGCCAAGGATTCTCCCTCTGGCATGCCGGTGCGCCCAGCCGCGCGACTGAGCACGATGGTTTGCACCACCCCTGGCAGGGTCAACTCACTTTGGAGGGCCGCAGCTGTCGCCTGATAGGCACTGAGGCCAGGCACCACCTCCACCTCCAGCCCCGCCTCGGCCAGGCGACAGATCTGTTCAGCCAAGGCGCCGTAGAGGCAAGGATCCCCATCGTGGAGACGCACCACCCGCAAGCCTGCTCGGGCCCGTTGCACCAGGGCCTCGATCACCTCCTCAAGCGTGAGAGTGCTGGTGGGGATGCGCTCGCAATCTGGTGAAGCCAAGGCCACAATCCGAGGATTGACCAGGGAATCCGTCCAGAGGAGCACCTGGGCCTGCTGGATGGCCTCGGCTGCCCGGAGGGTCAGAAGATCGGGAGCGCCGGGGCCAGCCCCAACGATCTGAACGGGCGGAAGAGTGGGCTCACTCATCACGACACCCCGGCTGGATCGGGAAGGGCCAGGCGACGACCGTAAAGCCACCAGAGGCCCAAGGCGCCGAGCAGGATGAGAAGCAGGCTCACCAGCTGGGCCATACGCAAACCTCCAGTGCAGAAGGGTGGTTGGGACAAAAGACAGAGGGGATCGAGACGCAGTCCCTCAATCCAGAGCCGGCCCGAGCTGTAGGCCATCAAATACACACAGCTGAGGGCACCGGGCCTGAGCTCGAACCGGCCTCGACTGGCCTGCCGAAAGAGCACCAGGAGCAGGGCGCACACGCCCAAGTTCCAAAGGGACTCGTAAAGGAAGGTGGGATGAAAGGTGGCCTGGTCCAAAAACTCAGGGGGTCGGTGGGAAGGGGGAATGGTGAGTTTCCACGGCAGCTGGGTGGGCAGGCCAAAGGCCTCGGAATTGAAGAAATTTCCCCAGCGGCCGATCGCTTGCCCCAGGGCCACCGCGGGCATGAGCACATCCAGCAAGGGCCAGAAGGGCTGGCGACGCCATCGACAAAAGAGGATTGTGGCCAGGGTGCCGCCAATCAGTGCGCCGTGAATGGCTATGCCCCCATGCCAGACAGCCAGCATTTCCGGCCATTGGCCTCGGTAGTGGCGCCACTCCAAAAGCACGTAATACATCCGGGCCCCAAGCACGGCGCCAATCACGAGGATGGGCAGGAGGTCGCTCACCAAGGCGGGGTCGATGGCCCGGCGCCGGGCCAGGCGACGCGCCAGAGCGAGACCGACCACCACCGCCGTAGCGATGAGCAAGCCATACCATCGCAAGCTCAAGGGCCCCAGCTGGAGCTGAGACCCTGGGGAGGTGAACATGGCGAGGGGCAGGAATTCAGGATTCAGATGATCCCCTCAGCCGCCTGCACTTTTTCCACTTGGCGCTTCTTCAAGACCAACAAGATTTGAGCCAGGGCAACGGCAGCCAGGAAAGCAAGCAATCCATAGATTCTCACAGGGTTCTGTAGCACCACCTCGGCGTCCACCTGGCCAAAACCACCCACGTTGGGATCGTTGCTCAGGGGCGCTCCTGCCTCCACGACATCGCCCACCTTCACCACCAAGCTGGGACCAGCGGGAACGGTTTCTGTGACGCTCGTGCCATCCGCCTTGCTGATCTCAACCACCTGGGATGACTTTTCACCTTCAGTGATTGAGGCAATCGTGCCAGCCGCAGGAGCGGTGAACAAACCATTGTTGCTCTTTTCACCCGTGGGGTAGACCTGGCCGCGGCCGCGATTGCCGCCAACATGCAACTGATATTTGCCGAAATGAATGTTGCTATCTGAAGCAGGGTCAGGCGAGAGAATCGGGAAGACGATGGTCTGATGCTGCTCACCAGGCAGGGGACCGACCAAAAGGATGTTGGGTTGGGTCTCGCTGTATTGGGTGTAATAAATGCCGGAGGTCTCCTCCTTGAGTTCCTCGCTCAAGCGCTCCGGTGGCGCGAGCTTGAAACCCTCCGGAAGCATCACCACGGCTCCCACGTTGAGGCCCGTGGAAGACCCGTCACCTGCCACCTGTTTCACGGAGGCGTCGTAAGGAATCTTCACTTCTGCCTTGAACACCGTGTCTGGGAAAACGGCCTGAGGCACCTCAACCCGGGTCACCTTCTTGGCGAGGTGACAGTTGGCACACACCAATTTGCCGGTCGCCTCCCGTGGGCTGGCGTAATTCTGTTGGGCCCAAAAGGGGTAGGCCCAGGTGGGAGAGGCCCCGCCAAGCACAACGCCGAGGGCCAGAGCGAGAGAAACGAAGCTGCCGAAGAGGGTTTGAAGGGAACGACGCATGGGTGGAACGGCGAGGGCAGGCAAACAGGGGGAGCAGGGAAAATGGGGCTTGGCCGATCAGGCCCACCAGGGGGCGTCACCGGTACGGAAGTCGGTTTCTGTCCACTGGCTCACAAAAACCGTGTCGTTGTCCACAGACACATGAGCCAAAGCCAAAGACAGGGGGGCGGGTCCGCGCACCACCTTGCCCGTGGCGTCGTATTGGCTGCCGTGACAGGGGCACATGAACTTGTTGGCACCACTGTTCCAAGGCACGACACAGCCCAAGTGGGTGCAGATGGCGTTGATGCCGTAATTGCCAATCGCCTCAGGCCCTTCCACGATCAGATAGGTGGGGTCGCCTTTGAGGCCCTGGACAAGGCTGCGGTCTCCTTCCTTGTGGTTGGCGAGCCAGCCGCTGGCGGTCACGGTGTTCCCCAATTCGTCTTTGGCCGTGGTGCCGCCACCCCCACCAGCCGCCTTGGGTGGAATGAAATAGCGTGCCACGGGGTAGAGGGCCCCCAGAGTCACCCCGGTGATCGTGCCGAACGTGAGCAGATTCATGAACTGCCGGCGACCCATGCCGGGCACGTCAGCGGAGGGGGAAGCGGCAGGGATTTGCGTCATATGGCGGTACTGGAGTTAGCAGGCAGCGCCCGGCCATTATGAACCGCGCCTGGTCCCCGCCGGGAGTGACAGAGTTCTTCCGATGGAAGGCTTCACGATTCAGCCAGCGCAAGGTTGAGGAAGGCATGCCGCCCCCTCGAACCGCCAAAGTGGAAACTCCTCGAAGGGGCCCATGTCGGAAGCCGAGGCCGCTTTAAGCGCTTCTGAAGTGATCAATTTGCTCCGGCGGCGCTGGCAGGCGTCCTACGACCTAAACCTGGTGCGGCGGCAAGGCCGTCTCTACCTGCATGTGATGTGGGGCCATCTGGAGCAACAGTCATTTCCGATGACAGCTGAAACCTACGGCGAAAAAATCGCTGAGATTGTGTTGTCACTCAATGGCCTTGGCGTTGCCCGCCAGGTGAGGGAATGGCTACAGACCATCGAAGATCGTCCTCGTCTGGGGAAAGCGCTCTCCCTACCCTTACAGTTACCTCCGGGTAGGGAAAGCGAATTCCTTTTGTGACACCAAGACCAGCGCTTTCTGTAAATAGTTTTACAAATCAGCCCAGGCTCCTGTTCGGGCTTCCCATCTCGGCGTGGATTGTCTTTGTCATTCTGCTGTTGTTCAGGCTGGCAACCTATCTCCACACGAGTTTTTCGTTCTCTGGGGACGGCGTCAGTTATATGAAGACGGCAATTTTCATTGGCAAACATCGAATTCTCCCCCCTCTTTCGATCCAGCCCAATGGCTACGGATGGCTGCTCGCCTGGTTTGGGGTCCATGAAGATCCGACAGGAGCACTACACCGCATTGGCCGGTTTCAACAA
Organism: Cyanobacteriota bacterium; assembly: GCA_035284785.1. GTDB lineage: Bacteria > Cyanobacteriota > Cyanobacteriia > PCC-6307 > Cyanobiaceae > Cyanobium. The sequence continues at coordinate 62,528 of JAYKHK010000037.1, forward strand.
TGGCTGGATTTTTCAGTTGTTCTTGCGCTTTGCTGGCTCGCCAAAAAAATTCTTGTCAAAACCAAGCCTATTTTTTTGATTAGCGCTTGGGCCATGATCTTGCTGCAACCCTTCACAGGGATCTGGAGCCGCACAATCTATACTGAACAATTTGTCTCTTTCTTCAGCTTCGCAGGATTTCTCACCCTGAGCTTTTTCCTGTTTAGGGGCCAGCGCAAACGCGTTGCCCTGCTTGGCATGGCATTGGCTGGAGCCAGTCTAGGCCTCGCATCCATTTTGCGGTCCGATGTCTTGGTGCTCAATACTTTTTTGCTTGCGACCTTAGCCATTTACTTGGCCTTCTTTGCCAATGGATACCTGCGCTGGCGACGGCCAAAAATCATCATTCTGCTTCTTTCTTATGTCGCCATACCATTACTGATGTCTAGCTATCAGCTGGCCAGCTCAGGGCAATTCGGAATCTTCAATAACGACAGGGATCATGAGGGCTACTTCGGCTGGATCAGGACCTGGCCAGCAACGCCGGCCGAATATGAGGTCTTTGCCTTTTTCTCGCAAAAGGATTCATGGACAGTTGAAAACTTTCCAGCAAAGGCTTTTGACAGCGAAGCTGAAAAAAAATCATTTGCTGCAATCATGAACAAATGGAAGCAGCGCTATTTTTTGGCTCCATCTGCTGAGATCAATGCTGAATTTCTCCAATTGACTCAGGAGAAAATTAAACGTCATCCCTTCAGACATTACATCGTCAATCCGATCATTCGCATCTCTTATTACTGGTGGAACACAGATGGATCACAATTTTATACTGTACCCTACGCTCTGCAGCGCCCAACATCCACTGTCGCGGCGGGCTTGATTCTTGCTGCGAGGCTGCTCCTCTTAATTCTGTTTATGGTAGGCATCATTCTTGGTGCTTGCCGGCCGCCTTTTCTGCAGAGCACACTTCAAAGCAACGATTGGATTTCATTTTTTTGCATTATATCTTGCGCCTATGTCTTGGTCAGGACATTTGAGCTGGCAAGCTTAAGCAGTTTTATGATCGCTGGACTGATGGAACTTCGTTTTATTTCTATTGCGATGCCTTTTTTTCTTGTGGGGGCCTTGCTTGGAACTCGACTGTTGACTGAGAAAGCGCTACTAGGCCTGCGCCTACGAGATAGAGCAGTGTGATCGCTCCAGTCAACAACAACATCGTGATGGGATCGGTGGAAGGGGTGAGTACGGCCCCCGCCAAGGCACTGATCAGCACAACCCATCGCCAGGCCTTCAACATTGTTTTGGCATTGATCAGCCCGAAGGCTCCCAGAACAAGCTGCAACACCGGCAACTGAAAGGCTAAAGCAGTCGCCACCATCAGCAGCAGGACAAAATCCAGATAGCGCTCAATCGACCAGAGGGGCTCCACTACATCGGCCCCGTAGCTCACCAAAAATCTCAACGCTGCTGGAACAAGGGCCCACCAAGCAAAGGCCAGGCCGGCGAAGAAGAGCACACTGGATGCGGCAACAGCAGGGGCAAGCAACCGGCGCTCTCGGCGCGTGAGGCCAGGCAACACAAAGGCCAAACCCTCAAACAGCCACCAGGGCAATGCCATCACCAATCCCGCGTATCCAGCCACCTTGAGGGAGACAAACAGGAACTCACCTGGCGCCAGTTGCAAAAAGCGGATCCCCGCTGCCGGCTGCTCCAAAAGGCGAACCAGGGGCCGCACCACCAGCAAGGCCCCTGCCGCGGCAACCAGGAGCACCAAAAGGCTTCGCAGAATGCGGCGGCGCAGCTCCTCGAGATGTTCCACCAGGCTCATCTCCACCTCGCCAGGGAAGTCGTCGTCGAAGCCCAGGGCTCCGGACACAGGGAGGGTGGAGGAGTCTGGAGAAGGAGGTTCCGCAGGGGCAGAGAGAGGCGTGGCTTCAGGCATGGACATGATGCATGGAGCTTAGGGAGCACCCAGCAGGCGCCGAGCCCGCTCAGGCTGGCCCCAAAGAATCTCGCCACCGCGATGGCGCACCGTGCCAGCGGCGCTGCCTGGGAGTCTCTGGAGTGCCTCCGTTGGCACCATCACCACCGGCACCCGTGCGTTCCCCCGGCCTCGACTGAAATGGGCGGCCAAATCGGCCGCAGCCTCCAGATCAGCTTCCGCCGTGGGGCCCGTTGAAGCCTTGAGCACAACATGGCTGCCAGGCACCTCCTGGGCGTGAAACCACAGATCGCCACGCCGAGCCTGTCGCAGGCTGATCCAATCATTTTGCCGGTGATTGCGACCCACCTGAAGGCACAAGCCCGAGGGCGAGCGCAGCTCCAGAGGTTGGAGCAACGACCCTTGACCCTCCCCCCTCGGCCGTTGGCGCGCCCGCTCCCTGGTTGCGGGTTTGGCTCTGATCTCCTGCAGCTGCAGATCCTCTTCCAAAGCCGCCAGCTGATCGCTCTGATCCGCCTGATCCACAAACACCAGAGCTTCTTCAAGCCAGGCCTGCCGCTGCCGATGGGCCTCAAGACGCAGGGTGATCACCGCGACAGAACGCCGCAGCTTCCTGGCACGTTTGTAGAGCGCTTGGGCCTCCAGGATCTGCTCCTTGGTTGGAGAGGCAAGGCAGAGGAGGCCATCGGCCTGGCTTTGGAGGAGTTCACTGCCGGCGGCGGCCTCTAGAAGGGCTTCTTGCTCCGCAATCTGACGTTGCTCCCGCTCGTTGAGAGCTTCCAGCCGATGGTGCAAGGAGCGACGCTTCTCCGTCAGGCCGCGGGCCGCCAACCAGGCGTGCGTAGCGGCGGCCAAAGCCGAGTGGATCGGCAGCGGCCCAAGGCTGGGGTGATCGCTGGCTGCCGCCTGCCAGCAGCTGTAGTTGCCCTGCTCCCCCCAACGCAGGGCAAAGCGCTGCTCCTCCACAGCTCTCAGCCAGGTTTGCCAGCGCTGCCAAAGCTCCGCCCAGTGCTCCTCCCCCAGCTGGCTGACCAGCTCATCACCAGACAGGGTCAGGCCGCCCTCGATGGGGGCCTGCAGAAGTTGACGGACCAGGGCTGGGCTCACCCCCTGATAGGCCCCCATCAAGGCCTCAGCCAAGGGTTGGGGGAGGGTGAGCAGGCGGCGTTTCCAGACCTCCTGGGGTTCCTCGGAGCGGGGAGGTTCCCCCCGCAAGGGCGGTGGAGGTGTGTAGAGATCGCCCGTGCCGATGGGCCGCCACCTGGACTGTTCCGGGCGCACCTGGCGTGCCAGGGCGATGACTTGGCGCTGGCCATTCAGCAAGAAAAGGTTGCTGTGGCGCCCCATCAGTTCGATCACCAGCTGTCGCTGGAACGGTTCGCCAGGGCGCGCCGAAAAATCGAGGCTGACCACCCGCTCCCAGCCCTGCTGACAGATCGCCACCAGAGCCAGTCCGCGAAGCCCATGTTGGAGCTGGCGGGCGAATGTGCTCCCCTCCCCCTGCCGGGCAGGCGGGGGAATCGCCAGCAGGCGCGGGGCTTCCGCCATCCAACTGAGTTCAAGCCACTGCACCCCTTCCAGATGGCGCAGGGCGAGTTGCACGGTCTGGCCATCACACTGCTGCGCCTTCTCAAAGCGGCTGGGCACCAAGGCGCCGCGCAGCTCCGCCACCAGGGCACGCAAGGTGGTGGCATCGATCGGCTGGGGGCGTGGGTGGGGCGAGGCTTGGCCCATGGGCGGACAGAGAGGATGACCTTTACTGTGCGGCCAATGCTGCCGAAAGGATGAGCCAGGCTTCCATCCCCCCAAGCGAAACCAAGCCAAGCCAGGCTGGACGACTCACGGTGCTCTCGGGGCCGAGCGGGGTGGGCAAGGGCACCTTGGTGCGCGGCTTGCTGGAGCGCCATCCACAGCTTTGGCTCTCGGTTTCAGCCACCACCCGATCCGCCCGCGAGGGCGAGGTGGAGGGCGAGCACTACTTCTTTCTTTCGCAGGAGCGCTTCCAGGAGCTGGTGAAGGAGGGAGGCTTTCTGGAGTGGGCCACCTTCGCGGGACATCGCTACGGCACCCCTCGGGGGGCTGTCGAGAAGCGCCTGGCGACTGGACAGCCGGTGTTGCTGGAAATCGAGCTCGAGGGCGCTCGCCAGGTGCGGCGCAGCTTCCCTGCCGCATGGCAAATCTTCGTCGCTCCCCCCTCTTTTCAGGAGCTTGAGCGGCGAATCCGAGGGCGTGGCACCGACACGGAGGAGGCCATCCAGAGGCGTTTGGCGCGGGCGAGAGAGGAACTGGCCGCGGCAGGTGAATTCGATGCGGTGCTCGTGAATGCGGATCTGGAAACAGCCCGTCGCGAGCTGGAAAGCCTCATGGGGCTGGGGCAAACGCCAGGCGGCTGATCGCGAATGGAGACGGGGCAGGTGGAGAGGCGACCATAAAAAACGGCCCTTTACGGGCCGTTTTTGTTATGCCTGGATCTAGGCTTGTGATCTTAAAGAGGATGGAAGAGAAGATCAGGATAAAAACGATTGAATTCAATCATGATTCCCGCGGTGATGGTGAACCAGATTGCCGCAAAAACCGGGGCTGTAGTGAGAAACTTTTTCATGGTGTCACTCAGACAAAGGGTCAATTGGTTTCTTAGGAGGAAGACTGAAGGCGGCTATGCAGCCAGGGGCTGAAGCAGCTTTGATCAACGGGGGGAAACGGTGACCTTGCTGTCGGCCTCGACCAACTTGCCGCTGGTGAATTCCCGCAGCGCGGCCAGGGGCCAGCTCGCAGCAGCGAGAGTGCTTTTGAACGCCAAAGGAAGGTCAATTTGAATTTCCTTCATGGTCGCATCTTTAGCGCCACGAACGGCGATCAGGTAGGTGCGACCCGCCCAACCGATGCAACCAGCGATGTAGAGAAAGGCAATGCCAGGAATGATGAAGTCACCGGCATGGCTCCAGCGCCCATCAACGATGAGATGGGGCAAACCATCGGTGCCACAGAGGGCTTGGCTGTAGAGCTTGAAGCGAGCTTTGGCTTGGTCTGTCTTGGCAGCCCCTGCTCGCTGCTGAAAACGGACGTTTTCCGTGCAGGGGGTGAGCCCACCGATGTCGGCATGGGCCGCGGGCGCCCATCCAAAGAGCAGGAAGGCGGTGAGGAGAACGGCGAAGAGACGGCGCATGGAGGGGGCCGCGGGTCAAGATGTCATGGCGGAGAGTAGGGGAGGGCCTTGGGCCCCATGCCATCAGTTCTGGCCCTCGAAACAAGTTGTGACGAGTCGGCCGCGGCCATCGTGTCCGAAAAAGGCGTGCTGGCGTCTGCGGTGGCCTCCCAGGTGGAGGAGCATGCCCGCTGGGGTGGGGTCGTTCCTGAGATTGCCTCCCGCCGGCATTTGGAGGCCCTCCCGTCGCTCATCGCCAGGGTGCAGCAGGAGAGTGGGCACCCCCTGGAGGCCGTCGACGCCATCGCCGCCACCGTGACTCCAGGGCTGGTGGGAGCCTTGCTGGTGGGTTCCGTGATGGGCCGCACCCTGGCCCGGCTGCACAGCAAGCCTTTTTTGGGGGTGCACCATCTGGAAGGTCACCTCTGTTCAGCCTGGCTGGAAGCCAACCCGCCACCCTTCCCCCATCTGGTGCTGCTCGTGAGCGGAGGGCACAGCGAGCTCATCAGGGTGGAAGCTCCAGGCCGCTACAAGCGCCTGGGGCGCAGCCGGGATGATGCGGCTGGTGAATGCTTCGACAAGGTGGCGCGGCTGCTAGGCCTGGGGTATCCAGGGGGGCCGGCCATCGAACGGGCGGCCAAGGGCGGGGAGGATCGGCGGTTCGCCTTTCCGAAAGGCAGGGTGTCGCTCCCCGGGGGAGGGTTCCACCCTTACGACTTCAGTTTCAGCGGGCTGAAAACAGCGGTCTGGCGCCAGGTGGAAAGGTTGAAGGAGAGCAGCGATCCTCTGCCTGTGGCGGATCTGGCTGCCAGTTTTGAGGGGGTGGTGGCCGAAGTGCTGGTGGAGCGCAGCCTGCGCTGCGCCGAAGACGAAGGGCTCGACACCCTTGTGCTGGTGGGAGGGGTGGCAGCCAACCAGCGGCTGCGCCACCGCTTGCAGGAGCTGGCCTCAGCCCGGGGGATCAACTGGCGAGTGGCTCCCCTGGCCTACTGCACGGACAACGCCGCAATGATTGGACGGGCGGCGTTGCATCGTCTCCTGGCAGGGCAAACCAGCTCCATCCATCTCGGGGTGGCGGCCCGGTTTCCCCTTGAAGAGGCCGATCGCCTCTACGGGGAGGAGCCCTGCTTCTAGAGCCGATCCGCTGTCGAGCGCCAGACGCCGCATTCGAGCCCGAGCCGGAAGAGCGGCGGGAGATCCAGTAGATTTTCTTTTCTTTTCAAGGCCCAGCTCGAGGTGGGCTACAGCCATGTCATCGGCTCGCCCGCCACTGGATTCCCCAGAGGGGCCTCCAGCCAACGCGCAACCACTGGAGGCTGAAGGCCAGCCCCTCCCAGTGTCCCAGGAGGAGCTCAATGCGTGGCGTCGGGGATTCACTCCGCAAGCTGAGATCTGGAATGGAAGGCTGGCGATGCTTGGGCTCTCCGTGGGCCTCACGGTGTTGATCGTGGCCCGGCTAGCCCATCACAGCTAGAGCCTCCCCCGCAGGGCTTGGGCCAATTCATTCGGCTTGAGACTGTGATGCATGGCCTCCTCGGCGGTGGCACGGCCTTCATTGACCAACTGGGCGAGGGATTGATTAATGGTGACCATTCCATCAAAAGAACTGCGCGACATGATGGCTTCAATCTCATCGAGCTGACCACGCTGAATGTAATCGCGACAGGCATCTGTATTGACGAAGAAATCAAAAAAACCGGCCCTTTTTCCATCAGTCGTTTTGATCAAACCTTGGGAGAGCACGGCCAGGAGCGCCTCTGAAATCGAGCGACGCACACTCTCTTGCTCCTGGGGTGGATACATCCCCAACACCCTCTCCACGGTTCGCACTGCGGAATTGGTGTGGAGGGTTCCGAGGACAAGGTGCCCCGTTTGAGAGGCCTCAATCGCCGTCGTGAGCGTTTCCTGATCGCGGATCTCACCGATCAAAATCACATCAGGATCCTCCCTGAGCGAGGCGCGGAGAGCGTTGTGGAACAACTTGGTGTGCTGGCCAACCTCCCGCTGGCGAACGAGAGAACGCTTGCTTTCGTGCACAAACTCAACGGGGTCTTCAATCGTCAGGATATGGCGCTTCATGGTTGTATTGATATAGTTAATGATCGCCGCCAAAGTTGTGCTCTTGCCGGAGCCAGTAGGCCCCGTCACCAAAAACAACCCCTTGGGACGTTCGGCCAACGTTTTCAATTGGGGCGGAAGATTCAACTGCTCCATTGTGGGCATTGTCGAGGGAATCAAGCGCAACACCATGGCGCTTCCCCGCAAAGTTTCGAGCACATTTATTCGCACTCGCACAAAAGGAAAACTGTAAGAGCCGTCATATTCTTTTTCGCGATGAAAGGTGTCGACATCTGAAGGCTCGAGAATTTGGCGGAGCCATTCTCGAAAGGTGGTTTTGTCTGTCACTGGCCAACCCGTGCGCACAATCTCGCCCCGGTTGCGATAGCGGGGCTCTTCACCGACACCAAGATGAATATCGGAAAAATGATTGGCAAAGGCGATGCGCACAATCCCTTCCATCGAGCTTGGCAGCTGCGCAGGAATTGCTTGGTCGCCAGCCGATGGCTCCTGGCCAGCTGTGAGCGGTCTGGCATGCGGTGGCGGCGGTGGAGGGGGGGCCGGAGGACCTCCCAGCATTGGGGCAGAGGTGGTGGGTGCGGTCGTGCGCTGCGAGGAAGGGGATTGGGCCATGGGATCAACTCAGTAGTGGGGCCCATGGTGCCATTGCTGGGCCGAATTTGCCGATCGGCCGCCTCAGGTGTCTTGGAGAGCCATCCCTAGGATTCCAAAGTCTGCAACCAGGCCTTGTCTCCTGCTGCCGGTGACCAGCCGCTGGTCACCATTGTTCTGGGCACTCGCCCAGAAGCCATCAAGCTCGCTCCCGTGATCCGGGCGTTTCAAAACGCGGACGATTTCCGAACCCGGGTGGTGCTGACGGGCCAACACCGCGAAATGGTGAGCCAGGTGATGGACCTGTTTGGCCTCAAGGCCGACCATGACCTGGCCCTGATGACCCCGCAGCAGACCCTCACGCATGTCACCTGCGCCGCCCTGCAAGGTTTGAAGGAGGAGTTCCGCAACCATCGGCCCTCCCTGGTGCTGGTGCAAGGAGACACCACCACCGCCTTTTCGAGCGCCCTGGCCGCCTTCTACGAGCAAATCCCTGTGGGACATGTGGAAGCCGGGCTGCGCACCGACAACCTCTTCGATCCCTTCCCGGAGGAGGCCAACCGACGTCTGATCTCCCAATTGGCCGTGCTGCATTTCGCCCCCACCGAGCGCTCTGCGGCCAACCTGAGGGCGTCGGGGGTGGTGGGGGAAACGATCACCACCGGCAACACGGTGATCGATGCCCTTTTGCAGATGGCGGAAACCGCACCGGCATGGGAGGTGCCAGGGCTCGACTGGAACCATCAGCGCGTGCTTCTCGCCACGGTGCACCGGCGGGAAAACTGGGGCGAACGACTGGAGCAGATCGGCCGAGGCTTTTTGGCCCTGTTGGACCTGTTTCCGGACACTGCCCTGCTGCTCCCCCTGCACCGCAACCCGACCGTGAGGGAGCCCCTCCAAGCCCTACTGGGGGAGCACCCCAGGGCTTTTCTCACCGAGCCGCTCGACTACGACCGGCTGGTGGCAGCGATGCGGGGGTGCACCCTGCTGCTCACCGACTCGGGTGGCCTGCAGGAGGAAGCTCCTGCCCTGGGCAAACCGGTGTTGGTGTTGCGTCGCACCACCGAGAGGCCTGAGGCCATCGACGCCGGCACAGCCCGACTCGTGGGCACGGAAAGCACCTTGATTGTGGCGGAAGCCAGCAAACTCCTGCAGGATCCGGAGGCCTACGCCGCGATGGCCCAGGCCCACAATCCCTTCGGTGATGGCTATGCCAGCGGCCGCATCCTTGCCGCGGCCCGGCGTTTCATGGCTTCTTCTGCTTCGCCCACGGCGGCAGATCGATGAACACGCGGGTGCCGGGCTCCAGGCCCGTGAGAATCTCGGTGTCTTTACCGCTGCTCACCCCCAGCTCCACTGGTTGGAAAGTGGGCTGACGATCTTTCCCCACCAAGAGAACGCCAGGCCGGCCCTTCTCGGTCACCACAGCCACGGTGGGCACCAGCGTGCGGGCGGGCAGGGCTCCTGTTTTGAAGTCCACATCAGCTGTCATGCCGATCCGCAGCTCGGGAGGTGGATTGATCAGCTCCAACTTCACCTCAAACGAGGTGACGTTGTTGAGCTTCACAGCACGGGGGGCAATCTGCCGCACCCGGGCAGGGAAGCGGCGGTCAGGGAAGGCATCCACCCGCACATCCGCCGGGAGACCGAGGCGGAGGCGACCGAGATCGCTTTCCGGCACCTTGGCGATCACTTCCAGCCCCTGGGAGAGTTCCACGATTGATGAGCTGGTGGCCCCTGCCGTGGCCGACGCCGTGGTGGTGGGGGTCACAAAGGCGCCGGGTTCCGCGAAACGTTGGGAGATCACCCCAGCGAAAGGCGCACGAACGATCAGCTCATTGCGCTCCACCTGCCGTTGCTGGATCCGCTGCTGCGCTGCGGCCACCGCCATCCGCTTCACCTCGTAGTCAGCCTGATAGCGCTGGAGGTCATTGAGGCTGATGGCTCCTTGGCGGTAGAGCGGGAGGTTGCGGGCCAATTCACTGCGGCTGCGCTCCAGCTCGGCCTGAGCGGAGAGCAAGTTGGCCTGAAGTTCCTCGAGCCGATCCCGCAGATCTCCCGCGTCCATCAAGGCAATCGGCTGGCCTTCCGCCACCTGCTCACCCTCCTGCACCAGAAGCTTCATCAGCTGCCCTTGCCTCTTGGGGCTGACGTTGACCCGCTCCACTGCATCGAGCTCGCCATTGGCCGTCACCACCCCAGGCAGGCTGCCGCTGCGGGCAAGCACCGTGAAGGGGGCGATGTTCTCTCGGCCGGCCGTGCGCTGGCGCTGCCAAAGCCCCAGACCGATCAACAGAGCCAACAGGGCAGCCAGGCCAATCCACAGGGGCCGCCGCGAGCGGGGAGGCCGCAGCGGCAGGGCACGGGGAGGGGACGGCACCACGACCGGGGGGGGAGCCACCGGCTCGAGGGCGCGAATCGGACGCGGTGCAGACATGGTTAAGCCGGATGTCCTACCAGTCTCGCGGCTGAAGGGAGGATCTGCGGCGCCTAGATTCCCGTCCATGCTCAAAGCCGGAATCGTCGGCTTGCCCAACGTTGGCAAGTCCACCCTTTTCAACGCCCTTGTGGCCAATGCCCAGGCCCAGGCGGCCAACTTCCCCTTCTGCACCATTGAGCCCAATACAGGGATCGTGGCCGTGCCCGATGGGCGCTTGCAGCAACTCAGCGATCTCTCCCGCTCCCGCGAGATCATTCCCACCCGGGTGGAGTTCGTGGACATTGCCGGGTTGGTCAAAGGGGCCAGCCAAGGGGAGGGCTTGGGCAACAAGTTTCTGGCCAACATCCGAGAGGTGGATGCCATCGTGCACGTGGTGCGCTGTTTTGAAGATGGGGAGGTGATCCATGTTTCGGGATCGGTCGACCCCGTGCGAGATGCGGAGGTGATCAACCTCGAGCTGGGGCTCGCCGACCTGGCCCAGATCGAAAAACGGCGCGAGCGCCTCAAGAAGCAGCTGCGCACCAGCAAAGAGGCCCAGCTGGAAGAGGCAGCGCTCGCCCGGCTGCAGGACGTGTTGGAAGCCGGGGGTGCCGCCCGAAACGTCTCCCTCAGCGAGGAGGAGGCCGCAATGGTGAAGCCCCTCGGGCTGCTCACCGCCAAGCCAATCATCTACGCCACCAACGTGAGCGAAGACGATCTGGCGGGGGGGAACGCCTTCACGGAGGCGGTTGGGGCGCTGGCGGAGCGGGAGGGAGCGGCTGCGGTGCCCATCTCTGCCCAGGTGGAGGCCGAGCTGGTCGCCCTGCCGGAGGAGGAGCGGCTGGAGTTTCTGGAGGGCCTCGGCGTGAACGAGGGGGGGCTCAAGGGCCTGATCAGGGCCACCTACGACCTTCTCGGCCTGCGCACCTACTTCACCACCGGCGAAAAGGAAACTCGCGCCTGGACGATTCGCGCCGGCATGACCGCGCCCCAGGCCGCTGGTGTGATCCACACCGACTTCGAACGGGGCTTCATCCGGGCCCAGACGATCGGCTGCAGCCAACTCCTCGAGGCCGGCTCCCTGGTGGAAGCCCGCAACCGGGGCTGGCTGCGCAGTGAAGGCAAGGACTATGTGGTCGCCGAAGGGGATGTGATGGAGTTTCTCTTCAACGTGTGAGTCCCTTGCAACGGGGCGACCTCCTCGCTGGCTTGACGGTGGCGGCCTACCTGGTGCCCCAGTGCCTGGCCTATGGCGAACTGGCTGGTCTGCCGCCGGTGGCGGGCCTCTGGGCGATGTTGGCGGCCATGCTGCTCTATCCCTTGCTGGGCACCTCTCCCCAGCTCTCGGTGGGGCCTGAGACCAGCACCGCCCTAATGACAGCGGCCGTGGTGGGCCCCCTGGCCGCGGGCGACCCCGATCGCTATGCCGCCACAGCCAGCCTCCTGGCGCTGCTTGTGGGAGTCCTCTGTGCCCTCGGCGCCTCCTTGCGGCTTGGTTTTTTGGCGGATCTGCTGTCGAAACCCATCCTGGTGGGCTACATGACGGGCGTGGCGGTGCTGATGGTGTGCGGCCAGCTTCATGCCCTGACGGGCACCGGGCTGCGGGCCGACACGCTGGTGGAGGCGGTGCAGCAACGGCTGATGGTGCAAGGCAGCGTTCATGGACCCACGCTGGCGCTGGCGCTGACGGCCCTGGCCCTGATGTTGGCGCTGGGGCGCTGGGCTCCTGGCTGGCCAGGCCCCCTGGTGGCCGTGTTGCTGGCCACGGCGGCCGTGCCCCCTCTGCACCTGGAGCAGCGAGGTGTGGCCTTGATCGGCGCCATCCCCGCAGGGCTCCCCTGGCCCCGGTTTCCCATCGCCATCGGCAACTTGCAAGAGCTACAGCCCCTGCTTGCAGGCGCCCTGGGCATTGCCCTGGTGGGCTACTCCGACATGGTGCTCACAGGGCGGGGCTTTGCGCACCGCGGCAACCAACGTCTGGAGGCCAACCGAGAATTGCTGGCTCTGGCGGCGGTGAATGTGGGAAGTGCGCTGGTTCAAGGCTTCCCCGTGAGCAGCAGCAACACCCGAACCGCCCTGGCCGATGCGGCGGGGTGCCGCAGCCAGCGCTACGCCCTGGTGGCTGCAGCGTGCACCCTGTTGGTTCTGATGGGCCTTCGCCCGTTGCTCAGCCAGTTTCCCCGGCCCGTGCTGGCCGCAATTGTGGTGTTTGCGGCCCTGCGGCTGATGGATCCGGGGGCATTTCTTCGCCTCTGGCGGTTTCGGCCCAGCGAATGTCTGCTTGCCCTCGGCACCCTGGCCGGCGTGCTGCTCACCGGCCTGCTCACCGGAGTCGCCCTGGCGGTGGGGCTTTCGGTGATAGCGCTCTTCGGCCGGCTGGCGCGACCCCATGCCGCGGTGATGGGGGAGGTGCCTGGCCTGGCGGGCTTTCATGATGTCAGCGATTGGGAGGGGGGGCGCACCATTGCTGGGCTGGTGCTCTTCCGCTACGACGCACCCCTTTGCTTTGCCAATGCGGAAGACTTTCGCCGCCGGGCCCTGGCGGCCCTCTCGGAGGCGAACCCACCAGCGGAGTGGCTGGTGCTCAATGCGGAGGCGATCGTGGAGATCGACAGCACGGCCGCCGAGATGTTGCTCGCACTCCAAACGGAGCTGGCGGAGCGCAAGGTGCGGCTGGCTCTGACCCGTGTCAAACAGGAGCTCTACGCCCAACTCAAGCGATCCGGGGTGCTGGCGGTGGTCGGGGCTGAGCACGTGTATCCCACAATTCCCACCGCTGTGGCCGCATTCCAGGCCCGAGGGGAGGCTATCGGGAGCCCCCTCAGAGAGAATGGAGTCAGCTTGAACAACCTGCCAAGGGGCTGAGCCATGGACCACACCGATTCCAGCAAGCCGGCCTCCTCCGAACACGAGGCCTCCCTCCAGCCCGAACCAGCCTCAGCAGAGGCAGGCCCCCATCACGATTTCGAAGCCCAGAAGCGGATTCACCAGCAGATCCGCAACGATCCCGATTACGACGATTGGGAATACGGCACCGAACCCCTCCCCCATGAAGCCTGGAGCGCCAGCCGGGCCAAGGGGGCCCCCCCCCAAACCACAGAGCAAACGCCCTAAGGGAAGTTTGCAGGGCTATCCCTTGGGCGAAAGGACTGTTGTTGGGCCAGCCTCAGGACCAGCGGCAGGCCCAAGAGAAGTGCCGCGGTGGTGCCCAGCCACAGCCCTGCACCATGGCCTTGCCGATCGAGCAGCCATCCTCCAAGCAGGGGTGCCGTGAGACCACTCAGGGCAAAGCATTGGGAGAAACAGGCCAGCGCCAAGCCCCGATGAGGCTCGGGCGTCAGTTCCACCACGGCTTCGGTGGCCGTAGGAAGAAAAGCAGCGGCGCCAATCGCCAGGGGGAGCTGGGCCGCCAACATCAGCCATCCCCCCCAGGGCACCAAGACAGCTGCGGCCAGCAAAAGGGTGCCGGACGCAAAAGCGATCAGGCTGCATGCCAGGCCAAAAGCCACCGGACGGCGGGCCAAGGCGCGCCCCAGGGGCCACTGCAGGAGCAGGAGCAAACCGAGCTGGAGGCCAATCGTCAAGGCCCCCAGACTCTCCTGCAGGGGAGGTCGACGCAGCCCACCCCGCACCAGATCGAGGGGGAGGGCGCTTTGCATCAACGCTGGCACCGCGGTGGCGAGCACCACCACGCCCAGAAGGGGCAGCAGGGGCAGGATCCAGGGCGCGCCAGCCATTGATGGAGCTGCGCCGCCACCTGGCTCGATGCGGCGCGGCTGGCTTGGCAAGGGCGCACGCCAGAGCAGCAACGCCATCAGGGTGAGGCCGCTGATGTCGAGGGCATAGATGCCCCGCAGCCAACCGCGGGCAGCCAACAACGCGCCGGCCAAAGAGCCAGTCGCAATGCCGAGCGCATCGGCGGTGCGGGCCAGGGCAAACGCACGAGCCGAGGGCAGCGGGGCACAGGTGAGGGGCACGGCCAACTCAATGGCCGGCCAATAGAGGCCCATCGCCAGGCCGAGCAGGGCCTGGCCCAAACGAAAGCCGCCCTCGGCGGTGGCTTGCAGGAGAACGCCGTCTCCGAGCACGGAAGCCACCAAGCCCAGCCCAATGGGCCAGGAACAGGACAGCCCCCGATCGAGCAGGACACCGCTCAAGAAGCGCCCGCCGGCGCCGACCAGGGCCGCCAGAGCCAACCCCTCTCCCACAGCAGCAGCGGAGAAAGCCTCCCGATGAAACACCATCGGCGTGAGATACAGAACGGCGCCAGCGCCGATGGCGGAAATCAGCCTGAGGATGGCCACTTCCCTCAGCGGCAAGGGAAACTGGGAGATCCAAGCGCCTGAGTCTCTCTCTGCTGGTGTCTGTTTCAAGCCGCTCCCACCGGTGGTCCGCCTTTGCCGCCAGTCTGCTGGTGGCGCTGGCCCCAGTGGCTGGCACCCCCTTGGCGGCTGCGGAAGTGCTGGAGATCCAGCTGGACAGCCTGCGAGTGCCCATCTCTCTGGCGCAGCTGGAAGCCTGGAGCCGTCAGAAGGGGCGCCGCGACGGGCGACTCCTTGCCGAGGCCAGCTCCGATGTGGGGGTCTGGTTGAGCCTTCTCGATCACAACAGCCAGGAGGATCTTCGCCGGCTGTTGCGCGCCCCCCTGCTGAGGGATCAGGGGTTTGGCCGCCAGCTCTTGGACAGCTGGGCGGGCAGCCAGCTCCTGGGAGAGGTGGGCAATCTGCTCACCACACCCACGGGCCAGAGCAGCACCCCGCTCCTGCAAATGACCCTGCGGCGGCTGTTGGAAGAGCGGCGGGAGGTCTCGATGTTGGAGCTGCTCCTGGCCCTTCCGGAGCCCCGCCTGCAGCTCCAGCTCGATGGCCTCTTGGGGCTGGCTCAACAGTGGCGGCTGCAGCTCGAGCGCCAGCGCCAGGCCCTGCACCAACTCAGAAAGTTGCCCCAACTGCCCGTCCGGGCGTCGCGACCGGAGCAGGAAGCGCCAGCCACCTGGGGCCCCGGCGGCGGCGCCAAGCCCCTGCGGATGACATTGACGGTGCCAGGCCGCCAGGAGCCCCTGCCCTTGACCATCTGGAACCCCCCGGCTGCCAGTCCCCTCAGGGCAGGCCGACCCTGGCTGCTCGTCATGCCCGGTTTAGGCGGCACAGCCGACCAGATGGGATGGCTGGCCGCCGCCCTGGCGGAGAAGGGCTGGCCCACCGTGGTGCTTCAACACCCGGGCAGCGATGCGGCAGCCGTGAAGGCCACGCTGGAGGGCCTTCGGGCACCCCCTGGAGCGGAGACCCTCCCCCAGCGGCTGGCGGATTTGCAAGCCGTGCTGCGTGCCCAGGAGCAGGGTCGGTTGCCCCTGAGCCACAAGCCTGATGGAGTGGTGCTCATCGGCCATTCCTTGGGAGGAGTGGCGGCGTTGCTGGGCACCAGCCTTCCGCCGGAGGCGGGTCTGGAGCGCCGCTGTCACCGCTCCCTGAATCGCCTCCCCGTCACCAACCCCTCCCTGCTGCTGCAATGCCAGTTGCCGAGTGCCGCCCTGCCGGTGGCGGCAGTCCCCCCGGCAGGGTTGCGGGGTGTGGTGGTGTTCAACAGCTTTGGCAGTTTGCTCTGGCCGCAAAAAGGGCTCAAAAGCCTGCGCGTGCCTGTGCTGATCGTGGGGGGGAGCCTGGATCTGGTCACCCCCCCCATCGCCGAACAGCTGGATCTCTTCCTGCCGGTGGGCAACGCCCGCAGCCGCCTGGTGTTGGTGGATGGGGGCAGCCACTTTTCGCCGGTGCGGGTGAGCGTGCGGGAGCAGGCCCTGTTGCAGCTGGGAAGCGAGCTGGTGGGGGCGGAACCTCAGGCGGTGCAAGCCCTGCTGCTGCGCCTTACCGGTGCGTTTCTGCAGTCGATTGAGCCCCCGCCGGGCCAGGGGCTGCCCCCACAGCGTTGGAAGGTGGAGGGCGTGAGGGCCTATGTGATGGACGGGCCCGCAGCTGCGGCCTGGCAACGGCGCCTGAAACCCTGAGGGCAGCGTGGGGGCAGGAGCCCCGAGGCCTTAGAAGCGAATGCGGGGATCCAACAGGGCCACCAAGACATCGACCGCCACGCTGATCAGCACCACCAGGGCGGCCACCACCACCACAATGGCCTGCACCACCGGGTAATCCCGCTGGGCGATGGCCTCCTGAAGCCGAAAGGCGATGCCCGGCCAAGAGAAGGTGACCTCAATCAGCAGAGCCCCGCCAATGAGGGAGGCCACCGTGATGCCCGCGATGGTGAGCACGGGCAGGAGGGCATTGGGCAAGGCGTGGTGCAGCACCACACGGCGCTCGCTGAGCCCGCGGCCGCGGGCCGCTTCGACGTAATCGGAAGCGAGGGCCCGCCGCAGGTTGAGACGCAGGGCATTGGTGAAAATGCCGCTGAGCAGCAGGCCCAGGGTGGTGGCGGGGAGAACGAGATGGCGCAAGGTGCCCCACAGTTGGGACCAATTGCCAGCGCGCAAGCTATCGAAAATGTAAAAGCCCGAGCCACTCGGGGGAAGGAGGGTGGGAGGGAAGCGGCCCCCCACCGGCAACCAGCCGAGAGCAACGGCGAACACCAGCTGCATCACCATCGCCGCCCAGAAGGGGGGCAAGGCATAGGTGCCAATTCCGAAGAGCCGGCCGGCCAGATCCACCTTCCCCTCAGGGCGAGCGATGCCACTGAAGCCCACGGCCAAGCCCAGGAGAGCCGCCAGCACAAGCGCCACCACCCCCAGCTCCAGGCTGGCGGGCAAGCTGCGGCCGATGATGGTTGTCACGGGTTCCTGGCTGCTCAGGGATGTCCCCAGATCACCCCGCAACAGACGGCCGAGGAAACTGCCGTATTGGGCAAGCAGGGGTTGATCGAGGCCCAGTTGTTGTCGCAGGGCAGCTCGGGCCGCCTCCGGTGCCCGGCTGCCGAGCAGAGCATCGATGGGATCACCGGGGGCCACCCGCAGCAGCAAAAACACCAGCGAAGCAATCAGCCAGAGCATCAGCGGCACCAAAGCCAAGCGAGCCGCCACGTAGCTGAGCAGGGCACGACGCCGGCTCATGGCTGCCCTCCTGTCGAGCCCAGGGCGCTGAGCACCACCCGGCCCGATCCATCAAAACGCGGGGTGCTCACGTGCGGTTGGGCCCAGGCCACGGGATTCACCACCCAGAGGGGCAGATAGGGCACCCCCTGCCCAGCGCGACGCTGCACGCGCTTCAACAGGTCCAGCCGTTCCGGCCCCGCCACCTCGCTGCTGCGCAGAAGTTCGTTTTCCAAACCAGGGGCGGCCCAGAAGCTACCGCTGAGCACGCTGCCACCCTCCACGCATCGCTGGCCCTCGGCCTTGCTGCAACCAAGCATGGGGGTGAGGTAGTTCTCCGCATCGGGATAATCCCCCATCCAGTCGAGCAGGATCATGGTGAAGGCCCCCTTGTCGAGCTGGGAATAGGCCGTGGTGGATTCCATGCCACCAGGATCGAGACTGAGGCAATCGGACAGATCCCGACGCAGCTGGGCCTGCCAGGTGAGGGCAAACAGCCGATCGCTGGGGATGTCGGAGCGGAAGGTGAGGGGCAGGTTGAGAATCCTGCCTTGGCAGAACCCAGCCTCGCGGAAGAGGGCGCGAGCACGGGCCGGGTTGTAAGCGGGCCAGGCTGTGGGATCCGCCCCGGGCAGCACCGGTGGCACGAGGGAGCGCAGGGGCGGCCGCATGCCAACGCTGACTCGCTCCTGGATCAGGTCCCGATCGATGCTGTGGGCCAGGGCCTGGCGAACGCGGAGATCGTTCAGAGGTGGGGCGCTGGTGAGCAGCGAGAGAAAGCCGATCTCCAACGGAGGCCCGACGGCTTCCTTGAGGCGGCCGGCTTCGGCCAAACGGTGCAGGGCCCGTTGATGATCGAGATCCAGGCTGTTGGAGAGCAGCACATCCACCTCCCCGCTACGCAGAGCGCCGAAGAGGGCCGTGGAGTTGCTGTAGCTCACCAGCATCAAGCCCCTGTTGGCAGGGGCCGGTCCCCAGTAGTTGGGAAAGGGGGCCAGGCGCAACTGCTGGCCGCCAAAGAACGCCAGTTGATAGGGCCCCGTTCCCACAAACCGCTCCGGCAGGGCCTTGTCCCTGTAGGCCCGATAGGCGGTGGGCGACACCGGGGTGAGCACGATGGAGCTGAGCAGCTGGGGCAAGGGAGCAAAGGGCCGCTTGAGCTGCAGTTCAATCGCATGGGAGTCGACTGCCCGCACAGCATTCACCCGGTCGCTGAGCTGATAACTGAGGGTGCCGAACTTCAGGAAACGGTTCAGGGAAAACACCATCGCCGCCGCATCAAAGGGGGTCCCGTCGTGAAAGCGCACGCCGCGGCGCAGGGGAATGCGGGCCCTCAGGCCATCCGCACTCACCACGGGGAGAGCGGCAGCCAGGCGGGGCTCCAGGCGTCCATCGGCGGCGATGGCATAAAGGGGATCACCCAGGGCGCTGAGCAATTGCTGCTCGCCGATGCGGGAGGCCTTGGCGGGATCGAGAGACTCAATGCGGCTCTTGGTGGCCACGATCAAGGTGCCCGGAGGTCTGGCGCTCTGGCACGCCGAGAGGGCAAGCAGCAGCAGGGCGATCGGCCCGAAGACCAGCGGGCCCGGGCGCACCAGCCAATGAAAACGCGGGGCTGCTGCGGATGTCACGCCGGAGGGGAGGGGGTCCCTATTCAAAGGGACGGCTGAAAGGTCACCCCCGCTCCATCGCCAAGGACCCTCCACCACAACGGACGACACCTCGCCGCAGCCATGGGGGGTGATCAGCAGGCCCGCGGCAGATGGCGGCTGGCAACGGATCCCACCTCGCTGAGGGCGAGTTCAAACACCGGTGAACCACGTCGCGCCAGAGGCCAGCAGCGCAGCCAGCAACGATCGGAATGGGCATCGAGACCGATCACCTGGTACAGGTGGCTGGAGGAGGCATGGTCGCCCGCGATGTCTTGGGGAAGAAGGATGCAGTCCCCCTGATGGAGGTCCATAGCTTGGCAGGGTTGAGGTGACAGGGGTGAAGGAATGGGGAGGGAAAGGGCCAGGAAAGCCTCGGGGCAGATCTTGATTCTTGCTTAAGGATTGCCGCCCCACGGCCAGCCGTTGGTTCAGCCCCAACCTCTCGGTCCCCAGATCAGCAGATCCGCACGGAAGGTCCGCCCTGACGTTGGGCCCGAAGGGAGTTAGAGGGTGCGCAGGCAGGCCGCCACCGCTTCCACTTCTGCCAGAGCTGTGATCGTGGCCAGGGCGCGGCGAAAATCCGCCTCCACCACCTCGTGGGTGATCACCACGATCTCGGCACTGCCGCTGATGGCCTCGTACTGCACGATCGACTGGATGGAAACCCCGGCGGCCCCAAACGCCATCCCGATCTTGCCGATCACGCCGGCCTCGTCACGGCTCCGGAGGCGCACGTAATTGCGGTGGCGGCTGAGCGAACCATCCACCAGGTCACAGCAGCGCCAGCTGCCGGCGGCAAGCAACGGATCAAGCCCTGCCTCCGACCCTCCCACCTGGCGAATGCCCGCAATGTTGAGAATGTCAGCCACCACGGCGGAGGCTGTGGGGCCCGCTCCGGCGCCGGGGCCAAAGAACATCACCTGTCCCACAGGATCGCCCTCCACAAGAATGGCGTTATTGACGCCATGCACCCCCGCCAGGGGGTGATGGCGGGGCAGCAGGGTGGGGTGGACGCGCACATCCAACGGCAGGGAACCTGCGGACATCGCTTCGGAGCCGACCAGGCCATCCATGCGCTCCGCCACAGCCAGCAGCTTCACCACATAGCCCAGCTGGGCGGCGTAGCTCACATCGCGAGCATCCAGTCGGTCAATTCCCTCGGTGGCAATGGCCGAGCGCGGCACGGGGCCGCCAAAGGCAAGGGAAGCGAGGATGGCAATTTTGTCGGCGGCGTCGTGGCCTTCCACATCCGCCGCCGGATCCGCCTCGGCGTAGCCAAGGCGTTGGGCGTCGGCCAGCACAGCCCCGTAGGCCGCCCCCTCATCGGCCATGCGGCTGAGGATGTAGTTGGTGGTGCCATTGATGATGCCGCTCACCCGCTGGATGCGGTTTCCGCCCAGCGACTGCTTGAGGGGCTCAATGATCGGAATGCCTCCCCCCACCGCCGCTTCGATCAACACATAAACCCCTGCCTGGGCGGCGGCGGCGGCAATCTCCGCGCCGTGGCGGGCGATCACCGCCTTGTTGGCCGTGACCACGGGCTTGCCAGCCGCAATGGCGCGGAGGATCAAGGATCGAGCAGGCTCCAGCCCACCCATCACCTCCACCACGATCTCCACGGCAGGATCGTCCACCACCGCCTGCGGGTCGCTGCACAGCAAGGAGGGATCGACAGCCACAGCCCTGGGCCGCTGTGGATCCCGCACGGCGACGCGTCGCAGGACCAACTCCGCCACGAGTGGATGGCGCCCTTTTGGAGTGGCAAGAATCCCTGCCACGCCGGCCCCCACCGTGCCCAGCCCGAGCAAGCCAACACCGATGGCCATGGGGCCGATCCCGCAAACGGCTCATCCTAGAAAGGCCACTGTCCAGGCCCGTGGGGGGGACTCGCCTTCAGGAGGCCTGGAGCGCGCCGGCCTGGGCCTGCATGGTGCGGAAGATGCTGAGAAAGCCATTGGCCCTGGAGGGGGTGAGGCTGGCCTGCAAGCCCGTGGCCGCCAGCAAAGCTGGATCCAGGGCGAGTGCCTGCTCAGGGGTGAGGCCTTCCATGCCCTGCATCAAGAGGGCGAGCAGCCCTTTGGTGATCGCTGCATCGGAATCCCCCTGCCAGTGCAGGCGCCCTTCCTGGAGTTCAGCCACCACATACACCTGCGAGACGCAACCTTTCACCTTGTAGGCCTCCTGGCGGAGGGCATCGGGAAAGGGCTGCAGCTTCTTGCCAAGCCAGAGCACATATTCGTAGCGACGCTTCGGATCGCTCGTGCTGCTGAGGCGCTCCACCATCTGGTCCAGGGCGGCGCTGCCCCCGCCCGAGGCTGGGGCGTTCATCGGCGGGGGCGACCGATCAGCAGGCCACCGACGGCTCCGAGCAGGGCGACGGCACCGAGGGAATGCAAGGCGCGGCCCAAGGGTTGAAAAGGATGAACCGACTGGCTGTGCAGCGAGCTGGCGGAGATGGCTGGGAGCTCGATGTAATCACGGTGGCCGGGCCCCGCATCCACCTGAACCTCCCAGTCCGCCCGGGCCTGGGCTGGCATTTGGAAGGTGAGTTGACCTTCTGCATTGGTGTGCCCCAGCTCAACGGCAGCTGTGCCATCGGGGCTGACCATGCGGACGGCCGCATCCTTGGCCGGGACGCCCGAAGAAAAGCGGCTCTCAAGCTGATAGGGGCTGAGGCGGGTGAGGGCACCCAAGCGCTCCAAGCTGCTCTCAATGCCATGGGCCCGAACCGCGGGCCCCCAAAGCAGGGCAAGGGCACATCCCCCAGCCAGAAGGGGCAGGCGAAGGGAGAGCTTGAGCGCAGCCATCGGTGCCATTCCAGGAGAGATGAGCGTCACAATGCCAGAGCTGTCAACCGGCGTTCCAGCGACTGGGGGTGCTCCGGCCGGCCTGCACCATCGAAGCGATGGTGCTCACCATCAGGCTGAGAGCTTCACCAGTGCCCTGGCGACCTTCCAGCTCGGCGGCAAGAACCTGGGCCGCGGCCGTGCCCTGGGAGCCAACGCTGATCGAGGGGTTGGCAAACACCAGACGCTGGGAGGGTGAGAGGGCCAAGACGAAGGAAAAGGCTCTTGGGATCTTGGCAAATCCCAGCGGCAAGAGCGAAGCGACAGCCGCAGCGTTAAGAGGTTGCAACACGCTTGTTGGCGCGATGCAAGCCCCGTTCATCCAGCCAGCCCATGAAGGGCACATCCCAGGGATCCCGGGGCAGGGCGGGCACCACGCAGATGGAAGGCAGCACCACCAAGGCCGGCACGGCTCGCCAGCCGGGCCGGCTGCGCAGTCGGTCGTACCAGCCACCCCCGGATCCCAATCGCCACCCGCAACCATCCACCGCCAGGGCAGGCACGAGCAGCAGGCCCAGCTGGGCTGGCTCCAATCCCACCTCACCCAGCGGCGCAGGGATGCCGACCGCATCTGGGGCCAGGGGATCGCCGGGCTGCCAGGGGAGATACAGCAGCTGGTCAGCACGGATGGCGGGCAGGGCGATGTGGCGACGCCAGTGGGCTGGCAGGTGCGCCACCAGAGGCAGCAGATCGGGTTCATGGCCCAGGGGGGAGTAGAGCCCCAGCCAGCGGGGGGGCGCCATCAGGCCAGGCAGCGCCGCCGCGGCGGCGGCAACGAAGGCCCCTTCCGCAGCGGCCACGGCCTGGCGGCTCAGCTGGCGGAAGTGGCTCCGCAGCTCGAGCTTGGTTTCCGCCGCGCTCCGGTTGATTGGCGAGCCGTCCTCCAGGCCGTTGTTTGGATGCAGGCCCAGCGCTGGCTCCTGGCTGGCCGGTTGGGGGAAAACGTTGGACAAAAGATTGAAAGCAGCTGACACCGCCTGAGTCCTTGCTCAGGACGTCATCGAAAACCCATTCTGACCGGAGCCCAGCGAAAGCCATCGACAGGAGGAGGCGTCTGGGCCAGGCTGGGCCGACCCAGCCATGCCGTTCCGGTTCTCCTGCCCATGCGCATCCTTGGCCTGGATCCCGGCCTGGCCCGCGTGGGCTATGGCGTGATCGAGGTGGCGGCTGGCGCCAACGGCCGCCCCAGCCGCGGCCAGCAGCAGATGCTCGACTGCGGCCTGATCCGCACCGACCCAGACCGCCATGAAGGAGAGCGGCTTGTGGAAATCGCCGCCGACCTGCGCGTGTTGCTCCGCCGCTGGCAGCCGGAGCTGGCGGCGGTGGAGAAGTTTTTCTTCTATCGCTCCAGCACCACCATTTCCGTGGTGCAGGCCCGCGGGGTGCTCATCATGACCCTGGCTCGCTTCGGGATTCCCGTGGTGGAGTACCCCCCGATGCAGATCAAGCTGGCCTTGGCGGGCCATGGCCATGCGGAAAAGGATGAAGTGCTCGCCGCGGTGATGCGGGAGCTGGATCTCGCCGATCCACCCCGACCCGATGACGCCGCCGATGCCCTGGCCGTGGCGCTCACGGGCTGGTTTCAGCGCTAGGCGCGGGGGATCTGGGCTCTCAGAGAGTGCCGGAGCTGGGCGGATCAAGTGCGACCGGCAGGATGAAGCGTGGCGAATTGGCGACTCGCGGCTCGCTCGGCGGGCTCAAGCCAGTGATCAACCTGCCAAGGCCAGCTCAAAAGCCCTTCGGTCAGCCTCGCCGCTGGGCAGGGGCCGCTCAAACACCTGGCAAAACACCTTCACCACCCGATCGCCCGAATCAATGGTTTCCAGGGGGTCTTTGCGCAGCCGGTGGCGCAGGCAGCAGGCCACCACCCGTGCCACATCGTCATCCTCCACCAGATCGCGGCCCTCAAAAGCGGCCAAAGCTCGAGCTGCCCGGTTGGTGACGATGTCTCCCCGCAGCCCATCCACATCCAGCTCGCCACACACGGCCGAGATGCGCAAACGCAGATCGTCATCGATCGTGACCGCCCGCAGCCGCTCCTGCGCCGCCACCACCCGCTCCTGCAGAGCCTGCTGAGCCGGTGCGCTGGCGTCCAGGAAGGCCACCGGGTCGGCATCGAAGGCCGTGCGTTGATCCACCACAAGCACCCGCAGCTCCGGATCACGCACCGTTCGCACCTCGACGCTCATGCCAAAGCGATCGAGCAGCTGGGGCCTCAGCTCACCCTCTTCCGGATTTCCGGAGCCGATGAGCACAAAACGGGCCGGATGGCGCACGGAGATGCCTTCACGCTCCACGGTGTTCCATCCGGAGGCGGCCGCATCCAGCAGCACATCCACCAGGTGGTCATCGAGGAGGTTCACCTCATCCACGTAGAGCAGGCCGCGGTTGGCCTTGGCCAGCAGGCCGGGCTCAAAAGCCCGCACCCCCTCGCTGAGGGCCTTCTCGATGTCGATGGTGCCGCAAAGGCGATCTTCCGTGGCGCCCAGGGGGAGATCCACCATGGGCACCTGGCGGAGTTCGGTGGGCAGGGCTTCGCCTTGGCCAACCCTCTCGCGCACCTCTTCGCTCTGCAGATCGGGATCGTCTGGGGGGCTGTTGTAGGGATCGCCCACCACCACGGGGATCTCCGGCAGGAGATCGGCCAGGGCGCGAATCGTGGTGCTCTTGCCCGTGCCGCGATCGCCCATGATCATCACCCCGCCGATGCGCGGATCGATCACATTGAGCAACAAGGCCAGTTTCATCTCCTCCTGGCCCACCACCTGGGTAAAGGGAAACACCCTGCGCTTGCTGCTCACACTCACGGATTTGGAGACGGCGGCCGAACAGGGGATTGTTTCACAGTCCCTGTCGCCTGCCCCACCGGCAACAGGCTGAGCACCTGGGGCGGGGTGGCATCTGCCGGGTAGATCAGGCGCACCTGCACCTGGCGCATCGCCTTGGGAGCCAGGGTGATCGTGCCGAGGGTTGGCCCCTCCTGCCCTGCCCTCTGCACCAGGTGGAAGGCCTGGCGTCCAGCGGGGCGGCTGTTGGGGCCATCCAGCCCACTCACCTCCACCGTGCCGCGGAACATCACCGGCCCGTTCGAGCCCCCGCTCCCCCCGCCGTCTCCCTTGCCGTGGCTGGCAGCCAGCGAGGGGGGGGCGCCACGAAAACGCAGGCCGCCCTGGGGTGCATCGCTCTTCAGGGGCGATTCGATCGCCAGAGCCAACCGGAGGGGCCGGGTGGTGTCGTTGCGCAGGGGAAGGGTGAGGTTGTAGGTGATGCCGTAGTTGCCATGGGCTGCCCAGGCGGTGCCCGGATAGAGCGCGCTGAGCTCGGCGGTTTGCACCTGGCCCGTGCCGAGGGTGCCGCGCTCCAGAGAACTGATGGGCCAAGAAATGGGCGCGCGGGAAGCCGAGAGCGTGGGCCGGCCCGGGTCTGTCATGCGGCCCGTCCAGGTGGCACCCCGCTGAACTCCGCTCACCCGGGAGTACACCATCCGGCCCGGGGCACCGCGGGGGGTGGGGGAATGCTCCTTGGGGCTGAGCCCACCGGCGAGAATCCTTCCCCAGAGGGCCGGCGGCGGCGGGGCCCCTTCCGGCCCAAAGGCCGCCAGGGTGGCCAGATCCACCGGTCCATCACTGTTGAAGCGCAGCTGCAAGTTGCGGCCGTTGAGCAGGGGATCGAGACCGCGCACGGGCAGCGAAAGCACCATCAGGGGGGTGAGGGTGTCCGGAGGAAGGGTCCAGCTTTGCGGCCAGGTCAGCTGCGGATTGTTGAGGCGCAGCAGCAGCTCGGTGGCCACCCGGCTGCCAGGTCCAGCCCAGACGGGCGTGAGGCCCTGGGGCATCAGAGGCGGCAGGGGAAGGAAGGGCGCCTGGGGATCTTTGCCATCCACAGACTGGGAGAGGGCCGTGGATCCAGCCAACAGCCGCAACTGCACGGGCTTGCCGCCCCGAGGAGCGGCCACAACCGCCAACCAAAGGGTGGAGGAGAGGGTTTCAGGCTTGCCGGCGGTCACGTGGTGGCTGAAGAGCTCAAAGGTGCCGCTCTGGGGCGCATCCAAGTGGACATCGGATCCAGCCAGGCGAATCTCACCAAGGCTGCTGCCGCCCTTGAAGGTGGACAGCAAAATGCCCGGGGCAACAATCAATTCGGGGTTGTTGTCGTTGAGCACGAAGGTTCCGTCCAACCCCCCGGGGAGGGGCTCCACGACTTGTGGGCGAAGACGCGTAGGCAGAGGAGGTTGGCTGAACACCGGCCCCATCCAGGTGGAGGCACTCCAGCCAGCCAGCAGGATGAGCCAGCGAGCGCGGGCGAGGCCCCATTCGACGGGCGCAGGCCAGCTCACGGCGCCTTTCCCACCAGGGCACGGCTCAGCTCAGCCGCCATGGAGCGGATCAGCTCAGCGGAGCGGGGATCATTGAAGGGGCCCTTCACCAGGAAGGCGGCCACCGCCCTCTGGCC